>JAZKIX010000070.1:71386-94461 GCA_040384645.1 Pseudomonadota bacterium
GGCGCACCGCGTTCGCTCGGCCTGGTCGGCGAACGCCAGGTTGCCACCCTGCACCGCGACGACAACGGCGCTGCGCCACGAGACGTGTTCGGCCTGGTGCCGCAAGACCAAGTCGCCACCGTCAAGCTGCCCGAGCATGCCACCGGCCCCGATGTCGCGCTGCTGGCGGTAACGCTGGAGCCAAAAGGCGGCTCGCCTAATCCGAACGGGCCGACCGGGCCGATTCTGTACAAGGGGCCTTGGATCAAGATTTAAGGGGATAGGCTCTAAGTACATGGCGTACATGGCGAACCCTGGTTTTCTCCTTCCCCTCTGGCCGAGTGCCTTGAAGGGAGAGGAGAAAACCAGCGCAGTCGCTGGAACTGTGCGGTTATGTATTTTCGGTAAATTTTTGGGAGTATATGCAAAAACATAGGCTATCCCGCACGTTCCCATTGCCTCTTTTTTAATACTGCCGCCAGTATTAAATCATCATTTTTGACGTTCCGACACGCCTAATCCATCATTTCTGCCACTGACAAACCGCCACCCAACCACGCCCGACCCACTTGGAATACGCCATGAGCACACCCTGGATCGCACGCTGCCTGTTCACCTTGTTCGCTCTCATTGCCCTGCCCGGCAACACTGCCGCAGAATTCACGCTCAAAGATGTGCCCGATCCGCTCAAATCCTGGGTGCCGTGGGCGCTCGATGGCGATCCGGTGGCAGGTTGTCCGCATTGGTTCAACGATGGCGAGACGCGGCAATGCGCCTGGCCGGGCGCGCTGGAATTGAAGGCCAACAATAGCGGCGCCGGTTTCACGCAGGACTGGATGGTGTATCGCGCCGGCTGGATCACGCTGCCGGGCGATGACAAGCAATGGCCGCAAGAAGTCAGCGTCGATGGCAAGGCAATGGCGGTTATGACGCGGGAAGCTTTACCCGCCATCAAACTAAGCGCCGGCCTGCACCATGTCAGCGGCCGTTTCGTCTGGAACAGCATGCCTGAATCGCTGGCCTTGCCGGCCGCTGCCGTCGTATTGCGGCTCGACCTCAACGGCCAGGCCGTCAGCTTGCCGGTGCGCGATGAAAACAACCATCTCTGGCTGCAGCGCAAGGCCGATGCCGAAGGGGAAGAACAAGTACAAATGCGGGTCTATCGCAAGGTCAGCGATGGCGTGCCGATCACGGTCGAAACCCGCATCCGGCTCGAAGTTTCCGGTAAAAGCCGCGAACTGGCGCTGGGCCGCGTTTTGCTGCCCGATTTGATTCCACAACAGCTGGCATCGCCCTTGCCAGCAGTGCTGGCGCAAGACGGCAGTCTCAAAATACAAGCCCGCGCCGGCACGTGGGACATCATCTTGGTAGCGCGCCATCCGTCTGCGGCCAAGGCGCTGACGCTGCCTGCGGCGCAAGGCTTGCTGGCGCCGGAAGAAGTCTGGGTCTTCGAAGCCGCGCCGCTAATCCGCAGCGCCTCGGTCGAAGGGCCGCCGCCGGTCGATCCGCAACAGACCACCTTGCCCAAGGAATGGCGCAATTTGCCGGCCTACCTGATGCGCCCCGACAGCAGTTTTGGCGTCAAGGAAATCCGCCGTGGCGACAGCGATCCCGCGCCTGACCAGTTGGAACTGGCGCGCCGGCTCTGGCTCAGTTTCGACGGTGCCAGCATGACCGTCAGCGACCACTTGCAAGGCCATATCAGCCGCAGCGCACGGCTGGCGATGAGCGCGCCGGCGCAATTGGGACGCGCCGATGTCGGCGGCCAGGATCAAGTCATCACCCGCGGCAGCGACCAGCTGGCCGGGATCGAAGTCAAGCGTGGCGCCCTGAATATGAGCGCCGACAGCCTGCTGCCGGGCGCGCCGCGCAGCTTGCCGGCGGTCGGTTGGCAACATGATTTCGACCGGGTATCGATGGAACTGGCCTTGCCCGCCGGCTGGCGCTTACTGCATGCCGGCGGCACCGACCATGCCGAGGGTGCGTGGCTATCGCGCTGGAACTTGCTGGATTTTTTCCTGGTGCTGGTGATCGCGCTGGCCACCGGCAAAATGTGGGGCGCCCGTTGGGGCATGGTCGCGCTGGCGGCACTGGTGTTGTCGTACCAGGAAGCCGGTGCACCGCGCTTTGCCTGGCTGGCAGTGTTGGCGACGCTGGCTTTGCTGCGGGTCTTGCCGGCGGGACGTTTTAAAAGCATCGTGCTGTGGCTGCAACGCGCCAGCATGCTCGTTTTGCTATTGATCACGCTCGGCTTTGCCACCGACCAACTCCACGGTGCGCTATATCCAGTCTTGGAAAAAGAAGCCGCGCTCGACTTTGGCGGCGCACGCGATCTCTTGTTTGCCGAAAAATACGATGCGCCCGTGGCCGCTGCCATGGCGCCGCCACCCGAAGCGCCAGCAGCTAGCGACAATGCGCCACCGCAAACGCTGGAAGCAGCGCCAGAACCGCAACAACTGGAAAGAAATGTCGCCGAATCAAAAGATGCCCTGTCGTCGTCCTTGCCCAAACCCGACAGCTCACTCGCTGCCGGTGGTTTATCCAAGACAGCCCCGCGCCAACAAGGCAATACATTACAAAGCATCGATCCCGACGCCACAGTCCAGACCGGCCCCGGCTTGCCCGATTGGCGCTGGCACTCGTACCGGCTGAGCTGGGATGGGCCGGTGCGGCAAGACCAGCAACTCGATTTGTGGCTGCTATCGCCCTGGGCCAATAAGCTGCTGGTGGTCTTGCGCCTGATTTTATTGGGGCTGCTGCTGGCCTGTATCGCTGGATTACCGCTCCACTTTGGCAAGATCAGCAACAGTGGCGGCGGCAATGGAACTGGAGGATTTAGTGGATTTGGCAGCGACAAGCGCAAATCCGGCCGCTCCGGCCTCGCCATCTCCATCGTCGCGTTCGCCCTATTTGCAACGCTGCAACCCGACTCTGCACAGGCGCAACTGCCAACCCAAGAGCAACTCAATGAACTGAAACAAAAATTGACCCGCCCCGCCGATTGCCTGCCAGCCTGCGCCGAACTGTCGCGCCTGTCGTTGCAAATGACTGGCACCAATCTGCGGCTTGGCCTTGAAGTCGATGCCGCCCTCGACACCGCCCTGCCGCTACCGGGCGGCGCCAAACACTGGCTGCCGCGAGAAGCGCGGCTGGACGGCAATCCGGCCTACATCCAGCGCGATGCCGAAGGCGAGCTGTGGCTGCTGGTACCAGCCGGACGCCACCGCCTGGAGTTGAGCGGCGACATAGCCAGCCGCGACACCCTGCAATTGCCGCTGCCGCTCAAGCCGCGCCAGGTCGAGGTCCACGCCGACGGCTGGGACGTGGCTGGTCTGTCCGACGACGAAGGCGCCGCCGACACGCTGCAATTATCGCGCCGCGTCAAAAGCGCCGGCAACGCCGACGCGCCCGCCCTGCCACCCTTCTTGCGGGTCGAGCGACGCCTGAGCCTCGACCTGGTCTGGCGCGTCGAAACCACCGTCAGCCGCGCCTCGCCGCCCGGCGTGCCAGCCTTGGTGCAAATCCCGCTGCTGCCAGGCGAAGCCGTCACCACCGCCGGCATCAATGTCAAAGACGGCAAGGTGCTGGTCAATTTCGGCCCGCAAACCGCCAGCCTGAGCTGGAGTTCCACCCTGGCCGAAAGCGCCAGCCTGAACCTGCTAGCAGCCAGCGACAGCAACTGGGCTGAAAGCTGGATCGTCTCCAGCTCGACCATCTGGCATGTCAGCGCCAGCGGCATCCCGCCCGTCGCCAGCGATGCGCAGAACAGCGCCGATCAAGGCGCCGACCTCGCCTTCCGGCCCTGGCCCGGCGAAGCGCTCAAGCTCCAGATCGAGCGACCGCAAGCCATCGCCGGCCAAACCATGACCATCGACAGTTCACGCCTGCTGGTCAGTCCCGGCGCGCGCGCCAGCGACTACACCCTCACGCTCAGCCTGCGCAGCAGCCGTGGCGCCGACACCAGCATCCGCATGCCGGCTGGCGCCGTACTGCAAAGAGTCAGCATCAATGGTCAGCCGCGCCCGATCCGCGCCAGCGGCCGCGATCTGGTACTGCCCCTAGTGCCCGGCAAGCAAACGCTTGAAGTCGTCTGGCGCATTGATCAAGGCATCGCCCTCAGTACCAACACCCTGCCGGTCGGCTTGAACCAGCCCAGCGTCAATAGCCGGGTCGAACTGCAATTGCCGCAAGAGCGCTGGTTGCTGCTGGCATCCGGCCCCGGCATCGGCCCCGCCATCCTGTTCTGGGGCAAATTGCTAGTGCTGCTGATCGTCGCACTGGCGCTCGGTCGCTTCCGCCATCTGCCGATGAAAACCCGCCACTGGCTGCTGCTCGCGCTCGGCCTGACCCAGGTCGAATGGTGGGCCGCCGCGCTGGTGATCGCATGGTTTTTCGCCCTCGCCCAACGCGGCAACAATACCCCGCCGACGATGCCGCGCTGGCGCTTTAACCTGCGTCAACTGGCGCTGGCCGCCCTGACCCTCGCCATGTTCCTGGTCCTGCTCAACGCCGTCCAAGGCGGCCTGCTCGGCCAGCCCGAAATGCAAGTGACCGGCAACGATTCCAGCGCCACCACCCTGCGCTGGTACCTCGACCGCAGCGGCCCCGACTTGCAAAGCGCCTGGGTCTTGACCCTGCCGATATTGGTTTATCGCGGCCTGATGCTGGCCTGGGCACTGTGGCTGGCGTGGTCGCTACTGGCTTGGCTGAAATGGGGTTGGAATAGTTTTGGGATTGCGGGATTGTGGCGGCGGGTGGTCAAGGTGGCGGTGGAGACGCAGGGACTTGCGAAGGAGCAGGAAGCGGGCGGAGAGGATGTTAGGCCGAAGTGAAATGAAGGCATTTAAATCACTCTAATTGATTCTTATCCGGCGATATGCAGCTGCCAATTTCATGCTGAAACTGCAATCGGGCAGCCGAGTAATTGATAAAATGGAAAACATTCCGGTGAACGTTTTGCCCCTTCGATTAACCCATTTGTTTTTCTGCATATAGCCGATTTGAGTTAGATATAGCAAGGCTTTCAACAGAAATGAGAGCAGCGAGCCGGTTTTTGGCTGCTAGTTAATTATGCAAAATGAAAATACTTTAAAGCGCATTCATGAAAAATATTATCAGTTTAGTTATTTGTATCGGCTCCTCGGTATTTGGCAGCTTAGCCTTAAGTGCCGAGGCACCCGACACCAAGACGCCAATGAAATGTGAAGTCGGGCCAATTACAAAAAATTTCGGGGGCAATCAATGGTTGGTCTATAGCTGCAGTGACAACCGCAGTTTGGTTATTGTTAGCACTGATAAAAGCCCAGTCTCTCCGTTCTACTTCATGTTCTTTCCAAAGGATGGAAAGTATCAGCTCACGGGTGAAGGCACAGGTAACAAAACAGCCACTGATGCTGCATACAAGCAACTCAATCAACTGCCAGAGAAAGACATCGTTGCTATGATTAGAGACACCAAAGAAAAGGCAAAATAATGCCGCGTCACTGGGTCAAATTGCGCTCTAACAGGATGGTCGGTCGGACTGGCTGCAATGTTGCCATTGCCATTTCCTTTTCTTTTGGATGCCCATCCGTTCAACGTTGCGTTGTGCGACATGAGTAGTCCCACTGAGCTATACGACGAAATTGCTATTGAGTTTCCAGCTATGTGGCCGCAACGCCCAGAGTGGGTGTGGGTAAACGTCCACGATGATAGTGAACTGTCGATGAATTCCATTTCTGCGTTGATTGACCGCTACATTAGCTCTCCTGAAGTCGTTGTCATAGTTCACTCTGCTCCAGGAATTGGTGCAAGGTTGTCGAAAGAGGATGCCGCAAGCTTTATCGGTCCGTATGTGTTAGCTCACGATATTCAAGTATCGGATTCACTTTTTACGCACTTCTTGTCGGTAAGTAGACACGGCGTCGCGACCGGTGACGCATAACATAGCAGCCCGCAGGTTGCGCCCACGCTTTAATAGCCCGATGCGTAAAGAAGAATTTGAGCTTGAGCGGTTGTCGTTACTGAAGATAAAAACATCTCAGTCCAGCCGGTTTATTTGTTCTGGAGCCGAATAAAATGTTGGGCCGATAAATCGCTAACCCAACCTACTTGCTGGGACTGCGTGCCGCAGCCCCTTAACCTAATCGTTAAACTTCAAATATGTCGAGAGCAGCCGTTACTTATCCCAATAAAGACGAGCTTCGAGCAATGACTGTGATACAGATTACTAATTACATTCAAACACTTGATAAACGCTTGGCAGTTTACAAAACAGGACCAGTACATAAGTCGCTTCTCAAACATATGGAGGTTGCGGTAAAGGTTAGAGAAATACAACGCGGTAACGAGGTGCTGTCCGATGTTTAACAACGCCGTAAGCCGCAATCAGTAGGGAGTCATGAATTTATCGCCAATTGACTGGAGTATAGGCAAAAACACATGCTATCCCGCACCGTTTCATTGGGCAAAATAAAATACCCCTATCAGTATAATCAACCACTTTCTCTCCCTCACCGATGCTTTCCACGACCATGACTAAAATTGCACTCGCAAATCTGGATAATGGACAAAGTGAAAATATGTCCGGGTGAACGTTCTCTCAATTTACTTGCTGCTTTATTCTGGCCGAAAATGATCTCAACTTGGCAGGCAGCGCTTTTAGAAGAAAAGAGATCAGCCGGTCGTTTTTTGGTCAGAGGTTATTTGTGAAAATGCAAATCAGTCGCTGCAGAGGAACAAAATGCTTCTACTCAAATCGTTTTTGGTCTGGCTACTCATACTGTGCCTGGCTATAGCCAACGGCGCGCTGCGTGAGCTAGTGCTGATCCCTCACCTCGGCAAGAGCAGCGGCCTTATGCTGAGTGGCGCACTGCTCTCCTCACTGGTGGCACTGGTGGCATACGTGTTTGTCCGTCGCCAGCACAGCGTCACATTGACGCAAGGTCTTGGCATCGGCGTTCTTTGGTTGTGCCTCACTCTGGTTTTTGAATGCGGCTTTGGCCGTTACGTCCAGCACAAATCCTGGGCTGAGCTACTCGATGCGTATACGTTCAAAGATGGAAACGTATGGCCTGTCGTTCTGCTAGTTACGCTTTTGGCCCCGTACTTGACGACCCTGCTTTGCGCAAAACGTCAGCACGCAAAGAGTGAGGTTTAAATATGAAAGCAGAAAACATCATCGGGCCTGCCTCGATTGCGGATAAACCCGAAAGGCCTTATCTGGGGATACGCTTTGAGACGCCTTTCGGTGGCATGTTTGCTGTCGCCACCAAGGCTTTGAAAGAATTGCGGAAGTGGGGCAAGGCAAACGGCTTATCTGACGCAGGCCCCTACTTTTTGCGGTACTACCATTGCGAAATGAAAAGCATGATGGAGGTCGAGGTTGGCTTGATGACCAATTCCGCTCTCGCTGGCGAAGGCCACATCAAACCTGGCACCCTTCCGAACGGCAGGTTCGCCACGTTGGTCTACAGGGGAAACGGGCTCCGCGGCAATCAGGCCCTGATGAAATGGGCATCCGACCACGGGGTCAAGTTCGATCCGCTGGTTGCAGGCGAACTGGAATCGTATGTGTGCAGGTACGAAGCTTATCTGACCGACTATCGTATCGAGCCGAGAAAGCTGCTGTGGGATGTCGAGTTGTCGATCAAGATTGCTGATGATTGAGCCAGGCATCAAGGCGTTTGAGATAACAAATTAGTCACTCTGCATCTCATGCCCACTCTCTGGCGCGCTTCCCGCAGACTATCAACCGCAATCACTTGCGATCGCGCCGGTAGGCCAAAGCCGTCGCGAAAGCAAGCAATAACGCTAAAACCGCCATACCAGGAATTGACATCGTGGGAATCGAGGCAACGGCCTGAGCACTGCCTGGCACTGCGATTGCAGCCGGATCGACAATCATGCCGTTCGCCGTGTAATCGTCATCGCCATTGCCACCATCAGTTAGCACGTAGCTAACGGTGTTGCCACTAATGACCAGCAGATTGCCTGCAAGAGTCAGCTGGTACCAGTGATCCGTGTGGTTGGCGGCGGTTTTGCCGTATTTCCAGAATTGCGCATTGGCCGGCAAGTTGCCTGGATAAGTAAGCGTCACGTTCACTGTTTGGCCGATGCCACAGGTACCTGCAATTGCAAAATTTATCATCCCATAGGGGAAGTTCAAATTAGCTGGCTTGCTAGCTAACGCAGCATTTGGCAGGGGGATGAATTGCGCGGTAGAGAACCCACAACCTCCCGCCAGGTTACTGAGTGATCCGGTGATGGTGCCGGCACCGCTTGGATTATTCCCTGTGACGGTAGTCGGAAAACCGACGCTAAAGCTTTGCGTCAGCTGCAGGGCCGCGCTATAGCTAGCGTTGCCTGCCTGATCGGCAGCGATGATGCATGTTCCTGTACTTACCCCGGTAACCGTGCCGCCCACGATCGTGCAGATGCTGGGTGTCGTACTGCTTAACACGACCGGATTGCCAGAGGTGCCGCCAGTGGCGCTGACATTGCCGGTGCCGCCGACCGCGACCGTTGGTGCAGTACCAAAGCTGAGTGTTTGGCTAGCCAGGATCGTGACGCTATTGGACGACACGGATGGGTTGCCGTCCCCTTGTACGTTCGATGCTGTCACGGTAAACGTGTACGTTGTGCCGTTGGTCAGGCCAGTTACGAGATGGCTCAAACTGGTCGATCCCGCGTTGCTATCTATGCCGCCAAGGGGATTAGAAATCACTGTGTAGCCGGTGATCACACTGCCGCCATCGCTACCCGGTGGTAAAAACGTGATTGTCGCCTGGCCGTTGCTGCCTGATGCCGCCGGGCTGAGCGGTGCGCCGGGTACTGCGGCGCACGGTCCGGTTAGCGTGATAGTGGTAGCGGCTGTCGAGGCGCTGGAGCAACTATTCGTATTTTGTATAGCCGTATAGTCGCCAGCCACCGTGGCAACGTAGGTCTGACTGACCGCGCCGCCAATCGGGTTGCCGTCCAGGTACCACTGATTGCCTGATGCACTGGACAAGGTGAGTGTCACATTGGCGCCAGTACAGAATGTTGTCGGGCCGCCGGGTGTAATCGTGGGCGTCGCGGGAATTGGATTAGCGGTGATCGTCGATTGCGCAGAATCGCCACTTTGACAGCTATTTGCCGAACTTCTCACGGCATAAAATCCGGTCGCTGTTGCAAGGTACGCTTGATTGCTTGCGCCGCCGATTGGATTGCCGTTGAGGTACCACTGGTTGCCTGTTGCCGCCGATGAATTGAGTTCGACGCTACCGCCGGCACAAAATGTCGTCGGGCCGCCGGGCGTCACCGAGGGGGGCGCCGGCGTGGGAAGCACCGTAACCGTGGTCGCAGCTGACGCGGCACTGGTGCAGCCGCTGGTATTGGCGTACACCGTGTAATCACCAGACGCGGTTGCAATATAGGTCTGGCTGGTGGCACCGCCGATTGGGTTGCCGTTCAGGTACCACTGATTGCCTGTTGCGCTCGACGAAGTCAGCGTCACGCTACCGGCAGCGCAGAATGTCGTCGGGCCGCCCGGCGTGATCGTTGGTGTCGCAGGAATGGCATTTACGACGACATTTTCGGCTGATGAATTCGCGCTTGAACAGCTATTGGCTGTAACAATTGTCGTAAAGGCGCCCGCTATGCTGGCAGTGTAGGACTGATTGGTTGCGCCGCCGATCGGGTTACCGTCCAGATACCACTGATTGCCAGTGGCACTTGATGAGCTAAGCTCCACGCTGCCGCCGGTACAAAGTGCCGTCGGCCCTGCGGGGGTAACAACCGCCGTCGCCGGTACAGGATTGACCGTGATGGTCGTTGGTGCCGAGGTGCTTGAGCTGGAACAACTACCGGTGCCCGCGACAACAACGGTGTAGTCGCCCGAGGCAGTGGCGACATACTGTTGTCCAGTTTCGCCGCCAATCGGGTTGCCGTTCAAGTACCACTGATTGTCCGTCGCGCTCGACGAGGTGAGTATTACGCTGCCCCCGGCGCAAAAGCTGGTCGGTCCGGAAGGGGTGATCGTGGGTATCGGTGGCGGTGTGCAGACATTGCCGTAACAGACCGTAGCCTCGTTAAGAACCGGGATGGCAGTAGTGCCCAGCGTTGACAAGTATGCCTGGTACTGAAGATAGCGGTTCCCGTTGAACTGGCTAAGCGATGCGCCGCTGGCGCTAAAAAAGGTGGCGCCCGTTCCATCAGGTCCGACATAGATGAAAGGGCCTGAGGCCAAATTGCTGCCCGCCACCTGAAATTTCACTTCACTAGTTGGCGGAGCGATGTCTGTCCACGAGAGCGTTTGCCAAGTCGCCGTGTAATCGACTGCGGGATTGCTGTCCTTGAGGGATGAAATCAAATTTCCCGCGGCACTGCCGGTATCGACGTAGACCCTGAAACCGTGGTCATTGTTTGCATTGCCGGCAGCCCCCGCCCATGTCGTACCGCTGTTTGACGAACTGGCCCTACGCCCGCCGGCGTACGGATTTTGCAAAGCGGTAGCGCCTGTGCCCACACTGACGGCGAAGAAATAGCCTGGTGCTGGTGCGCCTGCGGGAATCGCAGATGCAGGCCGCAATACAATTGCATATTGGGTGCCTGCAGTAATTGCCGCCGGGGTGGCGAAGGTGGCTTTAAACCATCCCCCATTGCCATCGCAAAAGCCGCTGATGGTCCCGGTAGCCAAATCCACACCCGTGGGAAGATTACCTGCAGCGTTACGGATGGCAGCCGTGATGTTAGGCATGGTAACGGCCCCACAATTGAGGGAAAACAAATTGACTTCAACGCTTTTGACCGAACCGCTTACTGCAGGCGTAAATGTCTGACCAAGCCAAGTTGTGGCAGTCTGACCCGCCCCTTGCGTACCCAGCGTATTGTTTTGCTGGTCGACGGGTGCATCTACGAGCGTAACGTCGCCGGGACTGATGGCGAGATCAACGTTGGTTGCGACACCCGTCTGAAAATCCGCTTGGCTGGTATCAATCAGGCAGGCACTGGCCGGCGCCGTGCTCAGCGAAAAATCCTGTGTGGTTGTCGCATTGTCGCTCACGACGATATTGCTAAAGGTACCTGTGGTATAGCCGGGCGCGCTTGCGGTGATGGCGGGGTAGGTCGCGGCCGGGATCGCGGAAAGTATGTAGGCACCAGCACCATCCGTCGAAGTGGTGGTCACTCCTAATGTAATGGTCGCCCCGCTGATGGGTGCGCCTCCTGTGGTGGCGGTGAAAGTGCCGTCGACGGTTCCTACGGCTGTTGCATTATTGGAAAATACAGCCAGGAATACGATAAATAGCGCAACTGAACCAAGTTTCATTAGCCACCCCTAAGAAAAGTCTTGTTCACAGCCATGTAGTCATTTTTAAACTAAGTCACCGTTGACGCCGCAGTATTGTCTCTGTGGCTGTACACGCAAGGCGACATGTTTAATGTTGCAGTATCGCACTATGTTTGCAAAAATTAGTGGTATTTATGTGCAAGTAGCAAGATTCCAGCTATTGGGGCTGACGCTTCATCAGCCCAACAATCAGGAGAAATTTATTATGGAACAGGGGTGCTCCCTGACGACTGGACAACTGATAAAACCCGCTTATTTGTTCAGAAAATTTATGGAATGTTGGGTTGATGAAGCGTTTTCCTTGGCAGCGCCCAAGCTATTCAACTGATTTTCTCTGATTTTCTATTAGGTACCGCTAGCGTATTTTATGTTTCGCAAAAAATCCCATTCAACAGTCGACGTGGTCGCTTCGCGCCCGACCTTACAACCTTAGGCATTTATGTCGAGCTTCCTTCAAGACTTTATCAACACGGTTTTTGTCGATGCGAAAAGCGTGCTGACGTGGAGTTCTTCAATCCAGATAATTCAGCAAGATGAAAATGTACTGGTTCTACAAAGCAGACGCCGGCAGTTCGTTTTCAACAAGCGCTTTCGCACCGTAAAGTCAGGGGCGCGGGTTCTAGCGCAGTTTGATGCCATCGACACTGTCGATCTCATCCATCACAGTGCCCGCGATGATGAACCAGACAATTGGTCTGTAAGATTAAACGTACAAGGTTGGCTTTCTACCGTCGTCATCGGAAAAACCCGTGACGACGTAGAAGCGTCAATGGCGGCAGCCCGAATCAGTACCTTTACCGGCAAGAATGTGCGCACCTTGTAGTGGGGCCGAAAGGCGATAGCGAAGCGTATTGCGCCGCAGGGAATGGCATCACATGCGGCGCAATACGCTTCGCTATTGACGCCCTGCACATTGTCACATTGTCGGGAATTGATGGGAGTATAGGCCAAAACATAGGCTATCCCGCATATATTCATTGGCTCAATTAAAATACTGCCACCAGTATAAAATGTTCGTTTTCCACTCTCATTGACCCATTTGTAGCTATGACAAACCCCAACGACCATCGAATTTGCTTTATCGGCGACTCCTTCGTGCAGGGCGCTTGCGATCCAGAATGCCGGGGTTGGGTCGGGCGTGTTGCTGCGCAGGCCAGGGCGGACGGTTTTAATGTCAGCGCCTACAACCTGGGTATCCGGCGCGACACCAGCGCCGATATCGCGGCGCGCTGGCAGGGCGAATGTGAAAATCGTTTTAATGTGGAATGTGACCGCTATACGGTGTTTTCCTTCGGTACCAATGACATGACGCTGGAACACGATCAGTTGCGCGTTGGCGTGGAACAAAGTCTGGCGAATTTTTCGGCTATCGTCGGCGCCGCCAGCGCACGGTATCGCACGCTGGTCGTCGGCCCGGTGCCGATTGGCGAGGCGGAACAAGACCAGCGCATCCTGGCGCTGTGCAACGCGTATGCGGCTAGTGCCAAAGCGCTCGGCGTAGCCTACCTGCCGGTGGCGGCGACACTGGCGGGTAATGCGACGTGGCTGAGCGAAGTGCGTGCCAACGATGGCAGCCATCCCGGCGCGGCGGGTTATCAGCTGCTGGCGGATTTGGTCTTGGCTTGGGATGATTGGTGGTTTCGGGGTGTTTAAGACGTGCTGGCACAGGTTTTGGCCATGTACGTCGCGGCACTGGCCGTCAACACCCGCCGTCCATCCTCACTGAAAAATCGCCGTCCGCCTGCACGTCGATTCTCGGCGGACGCCCGGTGCCGGTGTATTTGGGAATCGGCGGGCCTTCGTACACTTTTTTATCACCCATCCAGAGCCGGATTTTCCGCACACTTTCTGAGTAATAAAAAATGTAATCTTGCCGGCCCGAATGGGTCATGGTGATTTCGTAGAAATAGTCTTTCGGCATCGGCGTTGGAGGCATTCCGACGCTTACTGAGATAAGAAGGCCAAATTGCTCCATATTAATCGCCTCCCCAACCTTCTTGATCCTCGCGCCACAGGCTTGGGCGTCGATTTGCGGCAATGCCATTAAGAGCAAGGCAACCCAAGCAAATCTGCCGGTGATTTTGTTAGTCAGCATATTGGAGAATCAGCAAGGGAAAACGCCACGGTAACATTAGAATGACCCAGTTGAAGCACTTTCTCCGCCCGCCTCACTCTCCAAAAGGAATCGCATGTCCGAATCGCCCGCGTCTCCCAAATCCCGTGTCAATATCCTGAGTACCGATTTGCTGTCCGACAATTGGTACATCTTGAAAAAATCCACCTTCGATTATCAGCGCAGCGATGGCACATGGCAGCGCCAGACGCGGGAGTTTTATGACCGCGGCCACGGCGCGACGGTGTTGCTGTACAACCGGGCGCAGCGTAGCGTGATCTTGATCCGGCAGTTTCGCTTTCCGGCGTTTATCACCGGGCATAGCGGCTTCTTGATTGAAACCGCCGCCGGCTTGCTGGATGATGCCAGCCCGGAAGAGCGCATCAAGGCCGAGGCGGAAGAAGAAACCGGTTACCGGATTTCATCGGTGCAAAAAGTGTTTGAGGCTTTCATGAGTCCGGGATCGGTGACCGAGCGCCTGCATTTTTTCGTAGCCGAATACGAGCCGGGTTCGCAGGTCGGCAAGGGCGGCGGGATCGCGGCGGAAGGGGAAGATATCGAGGTGCTGGAACTGCCGCTGGAGCAAGCCGTCAGCATGATTGCCAGTGGCGAAATCGCTGACGGCAAGACCATCATGCTGCTGCAATATGCGCAGCTGCATTTGTTTGCGGCCTAAATTGCGGTTTTCATTACGGTAGTGCGCAAGCACTCAAGGCGAAACACCATTCAACACCGCTGGCATGCTATCAAAATAGTCGAGCTGCGAAATATGGAAAGTCGTTTGCGCATCGTAGCCAGAATTGGACCAGCCCATCAGGTAGCCGGCCTGCCACTGCTGCAAACCAGCGGCGACGTCGCTGCGCTTGTTCATGTCGGCATTGATGATGTTGTGGCGCATGGCGTATTTTGCTTCGCCCTGCTTGCGTACAAAAGTGCGGATCACGCCGTCCTTGGCGCCGGGCGCACTGGAAAAGCGACCGTGGAATATCAGGTCCATATACTTGCCATAGTCGGCTGGCGTAATCAATATGCCGCCACCGGCGACGCCGCCACTGCTTGATGTGCCGGTGTTGCCGCCGATTGAATAGCCGACGGTGATGGTGCTGTTTTTTGTGCCGTCATACCAGTCCGAATCGGTCTGCCAGACGATGGTGGAGCCTTTGCCATCGCCTGAATAGGCATCGGCCCACATCGCCAGCAACTTGTTGTTGGCGCCCCATTGCCCACGTCCGGTGCTGCTCAGTGTGCTGTTGCGGGTGAGATTAGTGACGCTGCCCTTCCATACACTGTCATAGGCTGATTTATTGGCAAAGCGCAAGAACACGCCGCTGGCATCGACTTTGGAGATCACGCCTTGCGATACGCCATCGGTACCGCGCACGATATCGCCCAATTGCCAGCCGGCGGCCGGGGCGCCCACTATATCCAAATGGGTATCGTGCCGATGCAGGTAATTGAGCGGAACATGCCAGCGCAGGCGGATCCAAAATTGATCGGCATGCGGCATGGTGAAACGCATTTCAGACTGGGCATAATTACCTGGCAGAGCAGCGCCATAGGAAAACGGCAGTGCCATGCCGCTGCCATTGGGCACGCTGGAAAGCTGCCAGTTGGGGTTGGCGAAGGCCCAGCCATTTTTGGCTACCAGCGTGTCGCCGGCAGTAAAGTCGTAACGTACTTTCGGCGCCGGGCCTTTGGCCCCCAGCACGATCGGCAGGTCGTCCAACATGACCACCGAGGCCCGTTTGGCGGACACTTGTGGCGCCTGTAACTGCGCTGACTGATCCGCTGCCGCTGCGCCAAGACTGACGCTTAAGGCGACAGTCGCTACCGCCAGAACAAGCCAGGCCGAGACAATTTTGTTACGTGTTTTCATGAATGGTCTGGGCCTCAAGGTCGGTTAAAACTATTACTAAACGGGGGGTATGCACCAAAAACCATGCTTTCCCGCACGTTTTTATTAGCCTAAAAATAATACTCCAGAGAGTATTATTTGACTAAAAAGACACGCGAATGTGGCCTGCTGTACTCTTACAGCGCAGAGACATCGACAAACGATGCGTGGCTGGGGAACTTGTTGCGCATCCATTCCGGGTTCAATTGCAAAGCATGCAGTACGTCGTCCGGCAAGCTGTCGAGAATCTCGGGATCATCGCTTGGGGTTTCGGCTAACAGGCATGCCAGATGAACGATACCGCCCAGGCGGCAAAACGGATGGGCTGCCATCGGGTCGGAGGAGGTATCGAGGGCGCGCACGATGTCGGCGGGGAAGTTCCAGCGCCGCGCCAGTTCTGCCGTGATCTGGCCTTCGCTAAAGCCTAACAGACGCTGCTCGCGCTCCCAGCGTCCGCCCGGCAAATGCGGTTGTTGTTCGATTTCGATCAGATGCGCCGGATCGTTTTGCCCGATCAATAATTCGCCCAGGCGCACCATCATGCCGACCAGCCACGCTTGCTGGCCATCGATGCCCATGCTGCCGGCCAGCCATTTGGCGTAACCGGCGCAGGCCATGCTGCCTTTCCAGAATTCAGCGCGATCGAGTCCCTGCACCACCGGAAATGATTCATTCATGCAAGCCGCCAGACCCAGCGTGCGCACCTGCGACATGCCAACCATGGTAATGGCGTCGTCGAGCGAGCTGACACCGCGCGTCAAGCCAAAACGTGCGCTATTGGCCAGGCGTAATAGCTTGGCGGTCAGGGCGGGATCTTTAGAAATGATATTGCTGATGACACCGGTCGCGGCATCTTCATCGTTGAGGGTACGGATCAGTGAATGTGCCACTTCGGACATCACGGGGAGCTTGACGGACTGAAAAAATGCGGCGAGTTCAGACATGGCGACTCCGATAAAAAGATTCGACGACGGATGTGCGGTGTGCCGGAGACATGCTCCAAGGCATCGCTTGGGCAATCTTACTTGAGGGATGACAAACTCACAATCAGGGATTGCACAGTAATGCAGATCGCCGGTTGCAGATAAACAGCGAGATGCGCTGCACCTTGCTTAAAGCCAATCTCAGTCGCTAAAACCGCGTGCCCCTTGCAAACCGCCAGTGTGGATTGCAACCACCCGTTCATCCGGCCGGAAGGCGCCCGACTGCGCCATTTGCTGCAGGGCGTGGAATAATTTTCCGGTATAGACCGGTTCCAGTGCAATGCCGGTATCGGTGGCGAAGTCGCGGCAAAACTGGCGCAAGGGCGGCGGCGCTTTGCCGTAGCCGCCGTGATGCTGATCCAGCAGCAATTCATAGTTCTGGTAGGCCGGATACGCCGCTTCGCGCAAGAGCCGGGCGATTTCCTGATGCAAATAGTCGGCATGCTGGAACACCGCGACGCCGATCACGCGACCGCGTCCAGCCATCCCCGCCAACAAGCCAGCCAGCGTGGCGCCGGTACCGCAGGCGACCATCACGGTATCTGGCACGAAGCCAAGCTCGGCAATGATTTCATCGACCAATTCAGCCACCCCGCGCAAGGCTGCCGGCGCGCTGCCGCCTTCGGGTAACCAGACATGGTTGGCATCGCACTCGGTGATGGTTTGACGCCAAGCCTGGTCCGATGTACGCAAGGTCCGATAGGCTTCACGCGTGACAAATTGCAATTGCATGCCAAGCGCCCGGCAATCGTCCAGCGTGGCGCTGCCGACTTGCTGCGCCCCGCGTACTAAAGCCTTGGTAGGCCAGCCCAACATGGCGCCGGCATGTGCCAGCGCATGCAAATGATTCGACCACGGCCCGCCCATCGACACCAGCGTCGGCTGTTGTCCCTGCAAAGCCAGCAGGGGATATTTGAGCTTGCGAAATTTATTGCCCGACAAATTGGCATGCAATAAATCGTCGCGTTTGACCCAGAGCTTGCAAGATGGAAATAGCGTGCTGTCGAGCGGCTGGCACGGCGATGGCGAGAGGTGAAATTGCATGGCGCGATTATCGGGCAAATGTGCCAGTGCGGGAACCAGATGCAATCATTGGCTGGCAAATCGCCAAGGTTTGATATTTTGAGCTTGGGGGAAATTGCTGCATGCTAAATTGACCATTCGATCAAATCTAAGGGGAGAAAAAGTATGCGCAATCTTCAAAAAATCAGTCCTTGCCTATGGTTCGACGATCAGGCCGAGGCAGCGGTGGCGTATTACGTCGGCATCTTTCCCAACTCCAAGATCATGAAAATCTTGCGCTATAGCGAGGTCGGACAAGAGATCCACGGCAAGCAACCAGGCAGCGTGATGTCGATTAATTTCGAGCTGGATGGACAATCGTTTTCAGCCTTGAATGGCGGGCCGATTTTTAAATTCAATGAAGCGGTGTCGTTTCAAGTCAATTGCGAGACGCAGGAAGAGGTCGATTATTACTGGGACAAGCTGTCGGCGGGCGGCGATAAAGAGGCGCAGCAATGCGGCTGGCTCAAGGATCAATATGGTGTTTCATGGCAAATCGTACCCAAGGTTTTGCTCGATATGCTGGGCGACAACGACACTGAAAAAGCGCAACGCGCCATGAGCGCCATGCTGGGCATGCATAAAATCGAGATCGACGATTTGCAGCGTGCCTTTGCCGGCGGCGTCTAGCCGCCGGCTCACTAGCAACTAGCGCTGCAAGTCCAGCGCTGCCGCCCGTTTTTGCCGCTTGTCTTGCTTGATTTCATCGTGCTTTTGCTGGCAACGCGGGCCTTCAAATTCGGCTTGCAGGGCATCGAGGAAAACCCTGGTGCGCGCCGGCATCAGGCGTCGGCCGGGGAATACCGCCCACGCCGTGCCGCTGGGCATGGTCCAATCGGCCAGCACTTGCACCAACTCTCCACTGCGCACAGAGGCGGCGGCAAAATGGTCGGACAGCATGGTGATGCCGGCGCCGGCGCGCGCCAGTTGGGTCAAGAAATCGGGCGAATTGGCGGTGGCGCGCCCTGGCGGCGTGCCTTCCCACGATTCTGCGCCGCGCCGCATGCGCCACGGCATCGGCTCGCCATTGCGCAACAGCAAACGCAGGGTATCGTGTTCCATCAAGGCTTCCGGCTCGGATGGCACGCCGCGCCGCCGCAGATAATCGGGCGAGGCGTACAGACCGCCAGAAAAAATGGCAAGCCGGCGTGCCGCCAGCGAAGCATCGTCGGGCAAATTGCCCATGCGGATCGCGAGGTCGAAATTCTCGCCGATCAGGTCGACCCGGCGCGGCGAGAGGTCGATTTCGAGCGAAATCGCCGGATGTTTGGCGATGAAATCGGCCAGCAAAGACCCCAGCACATCGTGCGCAAAATCGGCCGGCATCGAGATCCGTAAGCGGCCGCTGGGCTTGACCTGGCGGTGCTGGCTCAGCGCTAGCGTGGCGGCCACTTCTTCCGCCACTTGCTGGGCGTGCAGCAGCACGCTATGGCCAAAATCGGTCACGGTCAATTGTCGCGTGGTACGCAATAACAAGCGCTCGCCCAGTTGCGATTCCAGCGCCGACACGCGGCGCGACAAGGTCGATTTCGGCATCGCCATGCGCTCTGCGGCGCGGCTGAAACTGCCCTCCTCGACCACGCGGGCGAACAGTAAAAGATCATTCGGTTCTACATTCATACAGAGCCCTCTTTTCCATCAATGGAACAATGATATCCATTTTATGCTCTTCCGCTTCGAATTTGGAACCGCTAAAGTGGATTCATCGCCAACCGATACATAAAAAAGGACAATCATCATGAACATCTTGCAAATCAATTCCAGCGCCCGTACCGAAGGTTCCCACTCCACCGCCCTGGCCAATAGCCTGGTCGAGCGTCTGCTGGCAACTACGCCGGATGCCAATCTAACGGTGCGCGACCTGGGTCGCACACCACACCCGATCATCGACGAAAGCGCGCTGCAAGCCCTGTTCACCCCAGCCGATCAACGCAGCCCCGAACAAGCGGCGCGGGTCGCGCTGGACGATGCCTTGATTGCAGAAATCCAGGCCGCCGACACTGTCGTGCTGGGCGTGCCGATGTATAACTTTGGCGTGACGGCGCAATTGAAAAACTGGATCGACGCCATCTCGCGGGCGCAAGTGACTTTCCGCTACGGTGCCAATGGCCCGGAAGGCATGTTGACTGGCAAAAAAGTCTATGTATTGCTGACCCGTGGCGGACTGTATCGCAACACCCCGAACGACACCCAAGTGCCGTATTTGAAAACGTTCTTTAGCTTTTTGGGTATGACCGACGTGCAATTTGTGTTTGCCGAAGGCTTGGCAATGGGACCGGATGCGGAACAAAACGCGCTCAGCGCGGCCCACAGTCAAATCGAGGAAGCACTGCTGGCGTAATTGAATCCGCCGCTCTATTTAGTTTGAAGCAAGCAATCGTAAGGAGTCCATCATGAGTACCTTCACCCGCCCTGAAACACTGTCTGCCGAGCTTGTGACGCAACCACGCACGGTCGAACAATTGGTGACCGGGCAAGCCACGTCGGACGGTGCCGGCGTCAAGCTGACGCGGGTCTTGACGCAGTCGCTGCAACATCGGCTAGACCCGTTCCTGATGTTGGACGCTTTCGGCACCGATCAGCCGGAAGACTATATCGGCGGCTTCCCCGACCATCCGCATCGCGGTTTTGAAACCGTCAGCTATATGCTGGTCGGTCGCATGCGCCATCGCGATAGCGCCGGGCATGAGGGTTTGTTGCAGCAGGGTGGTGTGCAGTGGATGACGGCGGGGCGCGGGGTGATCCATTCGGAATTGCCGGAGCAGGAAGCTGGCCGCATGGAAGGCTTCCAACTCTGGCTCAATCTGGCGGCCAAGGACAAGCTGCGCGCGCCGTGGTATCGCGATATCCAAAGTGCCGATATTCCTGAATTGGCCACTTCCGACGGCGTAACGGTGCGCGTGATCGCCAGCGCCAGCCACGGTGTCGCCGGCGCGATGCAACGCGACAAGACCGAGCCGCTCTACCTGGATGTGCATGTGCCGGCCGGCGCGAGATTTGCCCAAAGCCTGCCGTCGCATTTCAATGCCTTCATCTACGTGTATCGCGGTCAGGTTGAGATTGCCGGGCAGCGCGTGATACAGCAAAGGATGGCGATTTTGAAAAATACCGCCGATAGCGATGGCGTGGTGTTGCAAGCCGACGCCAGCGCCGAGGCAAGGTTCCTGCTGATCGCCGGCCAGCCGCTGCGTGAGCCGATTGCGCAATACGGCCCTTTTGTGATGAACACACAGGCGGAGATATTTCAAGCCATTAGCGATTTCCGCGATGGCAGGCTGGCTACAGCAGGATGAGGATGAAAAACTGGGATGGATGGAGCAAGATCAACGGTCAATCAACGGCGATCAATCGGTCTGAATAATTTGTAAGAAGCGAGGTGTTGACACATGCTTGTGCCAACACCGGCCAAACTGATACAGTGGGCTGTCACCATAACCGCTACCGCAAGGAGACCCAGATGGCTGCCGACCCGCTCGCAACGCTGTTAACCTTGATGCAAGATGTCGAAGCGGAAGACCCGCTTGACTTTAACAACACCCCGGTGGCCGAGGACGAAGCTCGCAAGCTCGTTGCGTTATCGATGCTGAAAATGCAAACCCAGCTCGATACACTGGCCATCAATCCCGCCGAACGCGAACTGGTATTGATGGCCACCGCTGGCCATCTGGTGCTAGAAAACTTCTTGATTCACATCAAACACCTGCAAGCCTGCGGGGAATCCGGGGACGACATTGTGCAAGCCTTGCTGGCACATTTGCGTTCATCCGGCAGCAAATAGGCGGGACTCTAAGGCATAAATCAAGAGTCCTAGTTCTAGCGGTTCACCTTATGCCCGGCATGATCGTTTTTGCCATCGTTTTTATGTCGGCCAGCGACTTCTAACTCTTGCGCTTCGTGCTTTTGTTTTTCCGCTTCTTGCTGTTGTTGGCTTTGTTGGTTGTGGGTTGTTGGGCTAACACCTTGTTGCTGATCTTTAGTTTGCTGTGTCATGAACGTCTCCTGAAAAGTGACTCGGCACTCACATCGCCTTCGACATGAACCAGCCACCATACTGCGCGTCAGGGCTTGCCTGCACCGTGCGCCAGCTCACATAAGCCAGTTTTTTAACCTTGAGCATCGCGTGCGCGATGGAGCTGCCGCCACGACATGGCGTATCATATTGCTGCAAATAATGGTAAATTTTAGGGGGTATATGCCTTTTTATGCCACAACCCGCAGGTATTTATTGACCAAATTAAAATACACCGCCCAGTATATTTTCAGTCCCACACCGTCCGCATCGATCAATCACTCACTCTTTTGCAGCGTCTGCTCGATGTAATCATCGCCTTCCCCAGAAAATCGCAGGCGCACCGGATACCAATCCATCGACGGTGCCAGCCAGATTTCCAGCTTCTGATCGGTCGAATCAGGTGGCGGCGCTTTACTGATACGAACCGTCATCAGCTCGCCCAAAGGCGTCTGGATCGTTTCCTGATTGAGCACCTTGAACGTCCATGGTTCGGCGTCGCGTCGGCCCGCAACAAAAAACGTCCAGCTCGATCCTTCGACAAATTTATCTGGCGCGCCGCGTGCCGCTGCCGACAGTTGCCAGGTTGCGGTCGAGCGGTCTTGTTCACCACCCTTGATGGGATAAGTTTCGGCCGATTCGCTAAAGCTGATGGTTTTACTGTCATGGTTGAAGCGGGTGGTGCTCTGGTCTTTGCCGAAGTTTTTTTCTGAAAACTGGGCCGGCGTCAAGCCGAATTCGGTGATGCTGCCTTCGCTTTTAGACTCCATGATTTTGCCAAATAACATGGCGCGGGTTTCGGACGTCAGGCTGTATTTTTTATCATCCAGCCGCCAATTGACGGTGGCGCTGCCGCTAATCGGGATGCCATGTTGTTTGACCTTGATCAAATAGGTCAGATTGACACTGGGTGGCAATTTAACTGCGTATTTGTGGGCCGGATGGTCGGTCGGGGTCGCGGCTTCGACTGGCAAAACGGCGCTCAACAGTACGCTGGCAAGGCCGCATAAAGCGACAGGTTTTATAAAAACATGCATGGGTAATCCAATGATGTAAGCGCCACGGTATGTAACTACTGTGGCGAATGGGGCGGCAAGGGTGACAATTTGGACAAGCTCATATCGACATTGTCACCATTGGTTTCGGTAAAACGGAGCCGCACGGGATACCAATCCTGCTGCGGCGCGAGCCAGATATCGAGTTTCTGTTGATACGAGCCGGTACGCGGGATACGTACCAAATGCACTGTACTCACTGGTTTATCGTCGATCTCGATCTGCTCGGGTCCGATCACCTGAAACTGCCAAGGTTCCCCATCACGGTTGCCGGCGACAAATAGCTCGATCTCGGTATGCGGCAAAAACTTCTCTGGCTCGCCGCGCGCCAAGCCAGCCAGTTGCCAGATCACGCTGGCACGATCTTGCTCGGTTCCCTTGCGCGGATAAGACAGCGTTGAAGCGGAAAAGCTGATGGTATTGCGCTCGCGATGAAAGTGGGTATTGGTTTCCGGCTTGCGAAATTTTTTTTCCACATACAGTAAAGGCGCAACGCCGCTGGCATCAATCGACCCTTCGCTTTTAAAACTGAGCAAGGTAAAAAACATCATGCTCGTTTCGCCGTCGATGCTGTAACGATCGCCTTCATTACGCCACCGGATTTTGGCGCTGCCGTATGCAGTCTGGCCATCGTACAAACCTTTGACGTCATATTTAAGTTCGGCCGAGGGC
>JAZKIX010000070.1:94471-105234 GCA_040384645.1 Pseudomonadota bacterium
GCGGCAATGCCAGCTTGGGCGCTGCCACCGGCGACAACTCGCTGGCTGGAAGCTGTGGCGCATCTGCGACTGCCGGGGCGGCACTCGGTTGGGGTTTGGCGGCTGGCGCAGCCGACACCGCCGAGGTTTCGATCTCTACAGCGTCGTCGATACTGGTACCTGGCACTTCAGTACCCAGTTTCACATCGGATGCCTGGTCGTCCATACCCATCTCGTCGCCCGCGACAATATTGGGCGCGATCACCGCGAATTCTGCTTGCGGCTGTGGTGGAGTATCGATTGGTGGCGGTGGTGGGTGGGCCGGATTTGCCTTGGGATTTTTGAGCGCGGACGGGGGTGGTGGCGCGGCTATCGGAAAGGGGAAATATTCGCCTTTCGAAAATTTCACTTGCGCGGTAATCGGCAGTGCATCGTCCGGTTCTCTTTCAGGCATGACCAGCCCGCCGCCGATCCATTCGATGGCCAGCAAATGCAGCGCGATGGACAGCAATAGCAGTGCGATCCATCGGTTTGAATTGGTCGCGTATTTTTTCAGAAATGAAACGATCATGATTGCGCTAGTTTAACGCGTCAGGGCCAGGCTGCGCACGCAGCAACATTGCTCAATACCAAATCGGGCGCAACAAATCCCTGCCAGGTACAATTTTTCTGCTACGCTATTTGTTCGTTAACGGAGACCTTCCATGATCAATCAACAAATGCCCAATCTGTCCGGTACTGGCGCGCTGACCGACACACTTGATTTCGTTAAAAATTTGTGGGGCAGCATGGGCGTGCCGGGGATGAATGTGCCGGGCATGGCAATGCCGACCTTGTCGGTCGAAGATCTCGATAAAAAGATTGAAGACCTGAAAGCCGTTGAGTCATGGCTCAACGTCAATATGAGCATGTTACGCGGCACGATACAAACCCTCGAAGTCCAACGCGGCACTATTGCCACGCTAAAATCAATGAGCGCGGCTATGGGCGCCGCCATGAATTCGGCCGAAACGCCAGCCTCCAGCAGCCCTGCACCCAATCCTTACATGGCCGCATTTGCCTTCCCGCCCAGCGCGGCCAAAAAAGCAGAGCCAGCATCGATCCAGCCAGCCCCTGTTGCTGCGCCCACGCCGGTACAACCGACCAGTACAACTGCCGAGCCTGCAAAAAAACCAGAAACAGATGAGGCCGCTGCCAACGCGCCGATGATGAATCCCGCCGCGTGGTGGGGCGTGCTACAAGAGCAGTTTAAACAGGCCGTCAGCACTGCAATGGCAGCCGATGTCGCCCTAAAAAAAGGGCTGGCCGCAGCAACTGACCTACCTAAAACCGATTTGACTGGTAAAAAAGCCGATGTCAAGGTGGGCGGCACCGCAACTAAAAACGCCGCAAAAAGCCCTGTTACCGAGAGCGCTGCAAAAACCAAAACCCCAGTTGCTAAACGCAAACCTGCGGCCTGATTCAAATTTACCCCGCATCGTTAGTCTCGCGCGTGCAAGAACTCTAAGACGAGATAAAAAATCTTCATTCCTGGCGTTACAGGACTGAAGATTTTTTTGTGCAGTGGAACATTGTTTATTGGAACAATTGCCGCGTTGTCCTCAAGCAGTTCACGTTGTAAAAATTTCCAACTTACATCCCTAAAACTCTTCCCACTCGTCCGTGCTATGCGCCGTTTTATTCGTAGCCGTCAGTGCCGTGGGCGGTTTTGCTGTCCTTGTCGGCAACGCGGTTGAATTTGCTACCGGCCTACGCTTACTGACCGGTACTGCCCCGACTGCACCATGCGAATGTTCCATGGCTGAAGCGAAATGGTGTGGCTGAACGGTTAGCTCTTCCTCTTTCAATTTAAAGATACTGACGGCTTGCGACAGTTTTTGTGCCTGGTCTTGCATGCTCTGCGCTGCTGCCGCTGCTTGCTCCACCAATGCCGCGTTTTGCTGGGTTATTTCATCCATCTGTCCGATGGCGCGGTTGACTTCTTCAATCCCGACACTTTGTTCCTGACTGGCCGCCGTGATCGCACTCATGATGTCTGCGACCTGTTTAACCGAGGTCATAATGAGTCCCATGGTCTGACCGGCTTCATCGACCAGCTTGCTGCCGACGTCGATCTTGCCGACGGAGTCGCCGATGAGCGCTTTAATTTCTTTAGCGGCACCGGCACTGCGCTGCGCCAGATTGCGCACTTCGGCCGCGACCACCGCAAAACCGCGCCCCTGTTCGCCGGCGCGGGCCGCTTCCACCGCTGCATTCAACGCCAAAATATTGGTTTGAAAAGCAATGCCATCGATAACACCGATGATGTCGACAATTTTGCGTGAACTTTGCTTGATGGCGCCCATGGTGCCGACCACTTGCGCGACGATATGACCACCTTGGGCAGCGACTGTCGAGGCGGACACTGCAAGTTGGTTGGCTTGGCTTGCATTGTCGGCATTTTGGCGCACAGTGTCGGTCAGCGCTTCCATCGCGCTGGCTGTCTGTTCCAGCGAACTGGCTTGTGACTCGGTACGCGATGACAGGTCGGAATTGCCGGATGCAATTTCCTGCGACGCCACGGTAATCGTCTGGGTGCCAGTGCGTACCTGGCTAACGGTATGAACCAGCCCTTCATTCATTTCCCTGAGTGCTAGCAGCAATTGACCGGTTTCATCGGTGGCGCTTGACACAATTTGCAGCGTCAGGTCGCCAGCAGCAACGCGTTTGGCCAGCTCGACCGCTTGGTTCAAGGGTCGTGTCACGCTACGGCTAAGCAGCCAGGCAACCAATGCCGACAGCGCCAGCGCAATGCCGCAAATAGTGGTCATCAACATCGCGCCGCGCTGTCCGGCAGACACGAAACTGCTAAGGCTGCTCTGGATTTTCTTATTTTGCAGCCCGACCAAACGATCAATCGCATCAAGCCACTTCGTTTGCAACGGCGCCACTTCCTTGGTCAAGACCTTCAGTGCCTGGCCTGCATTAAAGCCGGCAACGTAGTCTTCCGCCTGCTTCAGGAAGGGTTGGCTCTGCTGATTGTAGTCCCGCATTTCGGCAATGATGGCTTGCTCTTCGGCGTTTAAACCGACCGCGACCAAGGATGCTTCATTGGTGTTATAACTGCTGGCTTCGGTCCCGATTTTCGCCATTTCTTTCTGCATTTCATTGAGGTCGGTGGTGGCGCCGATGTTGCGCGCCGCCAACCCTTGGCGAAAAAGGTTTTGCCGCATCATGGCGATAAAGGATGATTTGTCCGCACTGTGCTGTACCGCGACCACCAAACTTTCTTGGGCCTGCCTGGAAGAAAATGTGCCAATCACCGTGATTCCGGCCATCAGCAATAACATCAGCCCAAAGCACATCGCCAGTCGATAAGCGATCTTTACATTACTCAACTTCATAGTTAGCTCCAAGGCCGTATTTGCGCGTCAGGCTGGCGCTGACTTGACGATTTAATTAGGGATATTGAGGAAGTGCTCAGGTCTTTGTGTCAGAACCTATCTCCGTAGGCATTAAGCAGATTTGTACGATGCAATACTCACAAAATTAATTAATGTTGTGAAAAAGTACTTCTTGCTCGGTATTGATACTACGCGAAATATTTCTCTTTAGCGTCGCAATACTACGGAAACTTCAAATTATTTTACGGCGGCACAGGCGATGGATATTGGCGAATGCGTACCGCCAATTGGTGCGTATCGGCTAGCAAATAAAACCAGAAGAGTAAAACAGGGTAGCTCGGCTTTAGCCAGCCGTTTTGACATCGACGACCGCGTCCATCACGCCGCGCAATGCATTGCACGCGACAATTTGCTCAGCCTTGAACAAGTCGTCACGCGTCAAATACCGCTCGCGTGCATTCCAGGCCGGATCTTGCAATAGCACTGCACGCATGACACCCGGCAACAAGCCGGCGGCGAGCGGCGGCGTATACCAATGACCGTCGAGTTTGAGGAAAATATTGCTGCGGCCGCCTTCAGTGAGGGCACCATCGCTATTAAAGAAGATGCTATCGAAAGCGCCTTGCGCTTCGGCCTTGCGCCAGCCAGCATCGTAGCGGCTGCGGACACTGCTCTTGTGGCGCAAGAACAGATCGTCTGCAGCGGTAGTGTCACTTGCCAGCAAGAGCCGCACCCGCTGTGCCAATGGCAGCAAAGGCGCGCTTTGCACAAACGCTGCGCCATCCTGCTTGAGCGACAAACGTATCCGGTGCGGCACCTCGGACGGCAAGGCGGCGCAATGCTGTTGCAGTAAATTGCCCAGTTGCGCCAGATCGCACCGGAAGCCAAAATACGCCGCCGAGGCGCTCAATCGCTGCAAGTGGCGCTCGCGATAACGGCAACCGTCCGCCTGCGTCGCGTGCATGGTTTCAAATAGCTCGAAATCATTGCCCAGGCCAGTCAAGAAACTAGCCTTCAATTGGCATTCGGCATATTCATCGGCGCTCTGGCTATCGAATACGATGCCAGCCCCGACCCCCATCGTGCCGGGCCGGATGCCAGCGGCATTCGGCGCTTGCAATGCAAGGGTGCGGATCGGCACCGACAGGCAAAAATCGCCGATCCGGTCTTGCCCATGCCCTGGCGCCAGCGCAGCGTCAAACCAGCCGATGGCGCCGGTGTATATACCGCGCGGTTCGGTTTCCAGCTCATCGATAATTTCCATGCTGCGGCGCTTGGGTGCGCCGGTGATCGAACCGCAGGGATAGACCGCATCGAATAACTCGGCCAGCGTGACATCCTCACGCAACTGCGCCTGCACGGTCGACGTCATTTGTAACACGCTGGCGTAGCGGTTGACCTCGAATAGCTGCGGCACGGTTACCGAACCGGGCTTGGCAATCCGTCCCAGGTCATTGCGCAGCAGGTCCACGATCATCAGATTTTCTGCCCGGTTTTTAGGATCCGAGGCCAATGCCTTTGCGGCATCGCCGCCTGCCATTGCGTTTGCTGCGGCAGTGCCTTTCATCGGTCTGGCGGTAACCAATCCTTGACTGTGCCGGATGAATAATTCGGGTGATAAAGACAGCACCGCGTTACCGTCAGGCAAACCGATCAACGCGCCATAAGGCACTGGCTGACGGGCACGCAGGCGCAGGTAGAGTGAAGGCAAACTTCCAAAGGCATCGAAGTGCAGGCGGTAGGTGTAATTTATCTGGTAAGTATCACCGGCTTCGATGTAGCGATGAATCTGCTCAAGCGCGACGGTAAATTCTGCTTGATCTACACTGGCTGACAGATTGGCAATGCCGGCTGGCTGCTTGTCTAATGGATGCATGTCTACCGGCTGATCACGCTCGGTATCGTCTTGCGGCTTATCTTGTGCTTCCAGCCATTCTTGCACTGCCGCCGCAGACAGGTGCTGGCATTGGCGAAACATGAGCATCTGCGCCAAAGGCTTGCAGGTGGAGGCAGGCAAACCTGTACGCTGATGCGTCCCCAACTCGTAATCGAACAGGCCAAGCGCGAATTGCCCTTGTTGCTGGCCAAGCGCCATTTGGGCAAACAGTGCCGGTAAATCATCGGCCTGCATGCAAAGCAATACCTGAACGCAATCCGTGTACAAACGCGAAGTGGGCGCCTCCGCGCTCGCGCTATGATCGTCCAGCAGCGCGAAGCAGCGGCTCAGGATGTGGGCGGGGAAAGGCATAGCGGCAAGATCAGCAATGGAGAGCGGCTCTATTTGACAGTCTAGAGGCATTTTTCAATGAAAATATACTGTACCCAGTATTAAAACCGAGCCAATCAATCCGTGCGGGATAGTCGGTATTAGTGCCTATACTCCCCATTTTCTCAAAACACCTAGATATCATAAAACCTTTGACGCTAATAACAATGCAATTTGAATTTGCGCGCCGTCCGATGGATTTTGCTTGAAACCGGTCTTGGCAAATCGATGCCAACGGCCTATTACAAAACTGATCAGCAGATTGGCACGTGCCGTCACTTCGCTTTCTTGCGCCTGCCCTTGTCTGACCGCGACGCGCAGCGCTTGTTTCAAGGATAGCTCGGCACGGTCGAGGAATTGATTCATGCGCAGTTGCAAGCGCGCATCTTCATTCACCAAAGCATCGCCGATCAAAACGCGGGTCATGCCGGGATTACGCGCCGAAAAATCGAGCAACATGCCGGCAATGGCCTGCGTTTGCAGCAAGCCATCCTCGTGCTGATCGCTGATTTGATTGATGAGGCCAAATACGGTGGCTTCGATAAATTCGATCAAGCCTTCAAACATTTGCGCCTTGCTGGCGAAGTGCCGATACAAGGCGGCTTCGGACACCGACAATTTGGCAGCCAGGGCAGCGGTGGTGATTTTTTCACTCTTGGGTTGCTCCAACATGGCTGCCAGGGTTTGCAGAATCTGGAGCTTGCGTTCGCCTGGTTTACTAGTTGCCATGTGGTCTCGAAGGATAGCGAAATATAGTGAAATATTGTGATAATTGGCAGCGCCACGCGACCAATTTAGCCACGCAACCGGTGCAATTGCCGGGGAAGTTGCAGTACGGATTTTACTTTGACATCGATATAGGGGGGACGCTTTATCTGCTGCACGGCAAGCGGCAAATAGCCGGTGACCCAAACCGTTTGCAGGCCGACCGCTTTGGCTGCCTTCAGGTTATCGACGGTGTCTTCCACCAAAATGCAACGACGCGCGGCGGCGCCTTCCCGCGCCAGCAATTTGCGCAATAACAGGCGCGAGGGCTTGGGCCGCAGCTGGCGATGGACAACCATCGATTCAATCGAAATATGGCGATCGAAATGTCGGTGCAGGCCAAGTTGCCGCGTCACTTTTCGTGCGTAATGGCGCGGCGCATTGGTCAAGAGTATTTTGCGGCCCGGCAAGCCTTGCAACAGGCGTATCAAGCCGCGCTCGGCCCGGATCATGGCGGCCAAATCCTCGAAATCATGTGCCTCACGCAAGAAATCTTCTGCCCTTACCGCATGATGTTTGATCATGCCGAGCAAGGTGGCGCCATACCGCTTCCAATATTTTTCGCGCGCCGCATTGACTGTATCGGCATCGGCCAGCGCCACACCAGACTCCTGTCCAAGCACCTGCGCGATATAGCGGTTCATATTGCGATGGATCGCCGGGAAAATCGCATGCGAGGCGTTGTGCAAGGTGTTGTCGAGGTCGAATAACCAGAGTGGCGCAGGAGTTGTCACGGGGTTATAGATCCGGAGGCTGTCTTCCAGGATAGAAAACGTCGACGAATTATAGTGACTTTCGGCAATTTAATCGCATTGCCGTTGCGCCAGGTAAGCGCAAAGTGGCCAAGGAGGACGGCACCCATTGACAATATCGCTTGCCTGAAGTCGGGTGTGGCGGCTGTACGACAGGTATTAAAAAGAGCGACCTGGTGTGCTGGAAGGATTTGTTGCTAGGGCACTAGAGCGGATACAAAAACGCCGCTCTTAGAGAACGGCGTCGACGGATTTCAATGTATCAAGCGATAACTCAATCGCCGTACAGTTTTTGCTTCAGTTCGCGCCGTTGCTGTGCTTCCAGCGACAAGGTGGCGGTAGGACGGGCCAATAAACGCGGCACGCCGATCGCTTCACCAGTTTCTTCGCACCAGCCGTAATCGCCGGCATCGATGCTGGCAATTGATTGCTGCACTTTTTTCAGCAATTTGCGCTCGCGGTCGCGGGTGCGTAGTTCCAGTGCGTGTTCTTCTTCAATTGTGGCGCGATCCGCTGGATCGGGTACCAGTACGGTTTCACGCAAATGCTCGGTGGTTTCATCGGCATTTTTGAGCAAATCCTTTTCCAGCTGCTGCAACCGGGCTTTAAAGAATGCCAATTGTTCGGCATTCATATAATCCTTCTCGCCCATTTTGAGTAATTGCACTTCGCTAATCAGCGCAACTTCGACTGGAGCGGCAGGCGTACTTGATTTATTTGTTTTGGTTATCACTTCGCTTACTCTCGATACGACAAATTTTTCAATTTTAAAGCAATCTTTGCGGCCATGTCACGGCGCCAAGGTCATTGATGAGAACACTTTTTCTTTTATTTGTCGTGCTCATCGACTCGATTGCTGCTCTTGGTGTCAGCGGCGCAGCAATGTTAGCTGCTTTACCGATGTCTGTTGTGAATTGTTTTGTGATTTGTTGTTTTGCTACTTATTTATTTTATGCTCGCATCGAAGACGCCGCAATTTGTCATTTGTCATGCCTGCGTTTTCGAAACGCGTCATATTTTCTTGCGATTGCATGGTGCTGGCAAGTGACTTTTTAATTATCCAAAAGTGTTGCCTTACAGCCATTTCTTCGTGCGCCAAAATCTATCTTAGCTCGAAAAGCGGGTAGTTTATACCAAACACTGTTCCAGTCCTTGAATAAAAACTTCTTTCGGCAGATTTTTACCAATAAAGACAATTTTGCTGCCGCGTGGCATATCCGCAGGCCATACGCCTCCCACATCGCTGCCCATCAGTTGATGCACCCCTTGGAACACCACTTTGCGGTCAGCGCCTTCCATAAATAAAACGCCTTTGTAGCGCAGCATGCGTGGGCCAAACACCTGCACGATGCTACCCAGAAATTCGTCCAGGCGATCACGATTAAAGGCGCGTGCGCTGGTAAACACAAAGGCGCTAATGTCATCGCTATGATGGGCGTGGTGGTGGTTGTGCGTGTGATGGTTGCCATGTCCGTGATCATGGCCGCAATCGGGTGTACAGGCGTGATCGTCGGCTGCCTCGTGCACCTGGTCCACGGCAAGAAAATCGGGATCGATTTCCAATTTTTCATTCAAATTAAAGCCGCGGATATCGAGGATTTCTGCCAGTGGCGTGCGGCCGAAATCGACTTGACCGATGGGCGCGCGCGGGTTAATGCGTTTAAGCCGGGTGCGCAATTCCTGTATTTGCGCCGCGCTGACCAGATCGGCTTTCGATAACAAGATACGGTCAGCAAAACCAACCTGGCGTTGCGCCTCTTCGTGCTGGTCGAGCTGTTGCATGCCATGAAAGGCATCGACCACGGTGATGATGGCGTCGAGAATGTAATGGATACCGACTTCTTCATCCATGAAAAACGTTTGCGCTACCGGGCCGGGATTGGCCAGACCAGTGGTTTCGATCACGACGCGGTCAAATTGCAACTCGCCAGCGGCGCGCTTTTGCGCCAGCCCGGTCAAGGCCACGATCAAATCGCCGCGCACGGTACAACAGATGCAACCATTATTCATTTCGACGATTTGTTCAGTACTGTCTTGCACCAGAATTTCGTTGTCGATGTTTTCGGGCCCAAACTCATTTTCGATCACAGCAATCTTGTGGCCATGATTTTCTTGCAAAATACGGTTGAGAAGGGTGGTTTTGCCGGCGCCGAGAAAGCCGGTCAGGATCGTAGTGGGGATCAATGCCATGATAAATTTTCTTTAAAAATAACAACTCAATGCGCGCAATCGGCGCACCAGCCTTTGACAGTCAGCTCAATGTCGTGACTTTGGAAGCCCTTGCCCAGCGCTTGTTGCAGCGCATTTTGTATTCGCTCACCACCGCCGCGCTGGCCTGCGGTACTGGGTAACAAGCTGGCCCAGAGCGGATCGTCAGCGCCGCCATCGAGGCAAAATACCCTGGCGCAGCGGGTACATTTGAAATGTCCGTGGGCATGTTGCGGCGGCGCTTGCTTAAGGCTGATGTGCTGGTTTGATTGGCCCATGTCTTTGCCGGTGGAACGCTCGCCATGTTGATCGCCGGCACTGTAACGAAATACCCGGTCGTCGCCTGCAATTTTATGCGCCAAGCCGGCTTCGGTCAGGCAATCGAGCGCGCGATACAAAGTGACACGATCCATTGCGACAAAAGCGTCTTGTATATCTTGATGTGACAGGGCGCGGCCAGCTTCCAGCAGGGTCGTCAATACATTGACGCGGGCTGGCGTGACGCGCACGGCAGCATTGCGCAAGCGCATATGGGCTTCGCCTGAAATTACTGGAGCGACTGCGCCAGAGATGGCGCCGGAAATGACGGATTTGGTTTTCACACGCGAAATTAGATGATGGATGAACAGAAAGCGAAAAAGTAAGATGTGGCATCTGAGATATGGGACTGTAATTATGCCGCAAAATGCAATTGAGTTGCGTATCGAACTTAGAGTCCCGGCGCGAAACCGATGGTGAAAATGGATCGGCATCGCCCTTTCAATACCGAAATTTTCAAATGAAATATGGGGGTATAGATCAAAACACCCATTCTCCCGCACATTTTTATTGGCCTTCAAAAAATACACAGTGGAGTATTTATATTGTCTATTTTGCCTATTTCTTCTTTGCACGCGGATGCGCCGCATCGTAGACCTTGGCAAGATGCTGGAAATCGAGCGCGGTATAGACTTGGGTCGAGGTGATCGACGCGTGTCCCAGCATTTCTTGCACCGCGCGCAAGTCGCCGGACGATTGCAGTACATGCGAGGCAAAGGAGTGGCGCAATACGTGCGGATGGACATTGGCCGGGATATCGCGGCGCTGGGCATGCGCTTTCAACCGCAATTGCACTACCCGCGGCGACATGCGCGCGCCACGGGCACTGACGAATAAGGCCGATTCGGCCGCTACATCCAGCCCCTGCGCCGGTTTAGCCACGCTGATCCGGTGCGCCAGCCAGACTTGAAGTGCCTCGATTGCCGCCTGACCGACTGGCACCACGCGCATCTTTTGACCCTTGCCGGTAACAGTCACTTCGCGCTCGGCCAGATCGACCCAGCCTAGCGATTCGTGATCGGCCGTTTTGGTAGCCCGGACATCGAGCCCGACCAGTTCGATCGCCCGCCCGCCGCGCGAGAGGTCATGCTT
>JAZKIX010000070.1:105244-136904 GCA_040384645.1 Pseudomonadota bacterium
TCGAATAGAGCAACTCAAACATGGCTTGATCGCACAGGGCGGCGGCGCTCAGCTTGCTATCGTGGGCTTGCGGCGCAACCAGACGCACCGCATCGTCTGGTGACAATGCTTTCGGTAAACTTTTGGGACGTTTCGGCGCCTTGATGCCATCGACTGGATTGGCAGCCAACGCGACTTGCTCCGACAACCAGTCATAAAACCCGCGCCAGGCAGATAAAGTACGCGCAATCGAACGCGGGCCTAAGCCACGAGCGTGCATGCGGGAGGCAAACTTACGGATATCAAAATGACTGATTGCCAGCAGGTCTTTATCAGCGGCAAAATTTGCCAACTGCACCAAGTCACGTTCATAGGCGGCAACGGTGTGCGCCGATAACATGCGCTGGCTTTTAAGCTGCGCCAGGTAAGCCGAAAAATGGGCCGGAGCCTGCGACATGGCGTTGGTTAAGTCTTGAATTAATTAAGTTTTAACTTAATTAAGTTAATACAGCATGCAACTCAAGGCAGCGCTGGCAGTTTCACCGATATCGTTAAGGAAATCGGTCGCCATATCATCGGTAAAACGCTGTGCATCGGGCGAGCCCAAAATCAGCAGGCCGAAAGCATTGGACTCGGCATCGAGCCGGAGCGGAATGATGGCGGTCGACTGGATCGTTTCGGTATCTTCCAACCAGCGCACGGCTTCAAAATCATTGTTGCTGCCGCAATACGGCAACCGCAAACTATTGGCAAATAAGCGCGCATCGTCCGACACATCGCGCACAAACCACGTATGCGAAAACGCCGCCCCCACCTGCCATAAGCGCAAAGTGGCGTGCGGCACCCCAAACACCGTTTGCAAACCTGAAACCAGCGTATGTGGCAGATCGACATCGTTGCGTGCATTGAGCAAGGCGCGGGTCCAGACCTGGAATTTATCGGCGATGATTTCATTATCCTGGCCGACCCGGATCAGCTCAGTCACGCGAAATTCGAGCGCCTTGTATTTCTCGCGCATCACTTCCATCTGACGTTCTTGCAAAGAGACCGCGCGCCCCAATAAAGGACTGGTCAACTGCACCTTGCCCAATAAAGCCGAATGCTCGACAAAAAACTGTGGGTTGTCAGTCAGATATTGCGCAACGGCGGCGGAATCAATTGGAGAAGTCATGAAATTAAATAATCAAGCAAGGTGTAGGCCAGAGAGCAACAAATCCCGCGCCGCAACATATGCCAATATGATGAGCAATCGTGAATTTTACCTGAGCATCGTCAAATCGCGACGTGGTGTTTGAAGATAGGTTTCACCAGCAATTTTGTTCACGAATCACAACATGCAGGACCAGTACAAAGAAATTATCATGAGAGAAATACAAATGTTGTTTTGAGGCGACGAATCAAGGCAAATGAACCATGCAGTAGCAAATAAAACAAATTTGGTTTGCACTCGCCGTCGATATTTGATGAAATGGAAGCAACTGCAGGTAGATTGACGCTGGCAATGTTGCAGCGCACATAAATTTCAAGATTTCCTTAGCAAAACGATTCCCTTACTTTTCTTAACTTCCGGAGCTTACTCAATGAAAAAATCACTTCTTGCACTCGCCCTTCTTGGCGTATTTGCAAGTGCTGCACAAGCACAATCGGCTATTACAATTTACGGTTCCATTGATGGCGGCCTGCGCAACCAAACGAACGTTAATGCCGCTGGCGATAGCAGATTGACTTTTGGCTCGGGTACCTACAACTCCAACCGTTTAGGCTTTAAGGGTACAGAAGAGTTGACTAATGGCTTGAAAGCCAATTTCGTCCTCGAATCAGGTTTCAACGTCGGAACCGGCGCGTTAGACACAGCTCCTACCACTACAACCAATGCAGCTGGCGTTAGCACAACGTCTGCTTCGACATTGTTTAACCGTTCCGCTTGGCTCGGTTTGCAAGGTGGCTTCGGTGAAGTCAATGTTGGACGCCAATACGGTGTCGCATTTAAAACGATCGCTGATTACGATCCATTCAACTACAAATTCACCGGCGTTATTCCAGCTTCTACGCTCGCCTCAGGCATGGGTGTCGGTTCGATTGGCGGCACTGGCGTAGGCAATGGACGTCTCGATAACGATTTGCAATATACCGGTACCTTCGGCCCAGTCAAAGTACGCGCTGAATACGCTTTGGGCGAAATCGCCGGTAGCGCAACTCAAAATGCCAAGCAAGGTCTTGGTGTGAGCTTCGCGAATGGCCCGATTAAACTGGGTGCTGCATATAGCGCCAGAAAAACTAATCGCGGTACAGCAACAGTGGTTGATTACAAAGATTTCAAGAGCTACACATTGGGCGGTTCGTACACCATGGGTGCATTGCGTGGTGCAGTGGGTTTTGTTAGCCAATCCCAAGATGCAACAGTCAATGAAGGCAAGGACAAATTTGGCTGGGGTGGTTTGAGCTATAAAGTTAGCGATGCTGCTGAAATTACTGGCGCTTACTACCGTACACAAAGTACCGCTGTTTTAACTGGTGCAGATGGTCGTAAAGAACTCTACATCGTTGGTGCAACTTATGCATTCTCCAAGCGTACCAACCTGTATGCAGACCTCGATTACACCCGTCTGAACGGTTTTTACAAAGTGGGTACAAAGACCACCCAAACTGGTGTGTCAGTCGGTATCAACCACTTGTTTTAAGACTGTATAGATCTGGCCGGATAGAAACTTAGCTCTTCCGGCAATCAAACTAAAAGGGCTCACATATCTGTGAGCCCTTTTTGCATCCGGCTACATACAGGCGCATTTCAAGCCACGTAGCGCAGTACACATCAAATGTCGATTTCACCCTCGAATACTGTCACGGCCGGCCCCGTCATCAGCACTGGCTGCGTTTCACCAGCCCATGCAATGGCCAATACGCCGCCACGCGTCTGTACCCTGACCGGCGAGTCCAGCAGTCCGCGCCGGATACCTGCCACCACGGCAGCACATGCGCCAGTGCCACAGGCCAGTGTTTCGCCAGCGCCACGCTCGTATACCCGCAGCTTGATTTGGTGCCGATCGACTATTTGCATGAAGCCGGCGTTGACGCGTTTGGGGAAACACGGGTGATATTCAATCAAGGGGCCATCGATCAATACCGGCGCACTATCGACATCGGCCACTACTTGTATCGCGTGAGGGTTGCCCATCGACAAGGCCGACACCAGTACCGTACGCGCCTGCTCGCCGGCACCGAGGTTCAAGGGCCATAAAGTGTCGCGTCCTTCCGGCTGCGCCCTCAAGTTGCCTGGCGTGAATGGCACATCTGCCGCGTGCAAGACGGGCGCGCCCATATCGACCGTGACATCACCATCGTCTTCCAACGTCAACTCAATCACGCCGGCCATGGTTTCGACCTTGATGCTGCGTTTATCGGTGAGCTTCTTGTCAGTCACGAATTTGACGAAGGCACGTGCGCCATTGCCGCATTGTTCGACCTCGCCGCCATCGGCGTTGTAAATCCGGTAGCGGAAATCGATCCCTGCACCGGCGGCACGATCCACTACCAACATTTGGTCGGCACCGATGCCGAACCGGCGATCCGCCAGCAATCGCCACTGGTCGGGGCTAAGCGCGATCTGTTGGCGAATCGCATCGATGACGATGAAATCATTGCCGGCACCGTGCATCTTGGTAAATTGAATTTTCATGGTTTTGAGCTGATACTCATATAATAAATAGGGGGTATAGGTCAATATCATGCCGCACCCGCAGGCATTCATTGCGTCAAAATAAATACTGCGGTCAGTATATTTGCCGCCTAAACTCTAAAAATCACTTCATCGGGAGCGGCAAAGTATTCGGCGGATTGGCCATATAAACACTCGGCACACCCGGTGGGCGGGTTTTAAAACGCTTGTGGGTCCAAAAATATTCTGCCGGCGTTTCCAACACCCGTGCCTCGATAAAAGCATTCATCTGGCGCACTGCCGCCAGCGTATCGTCGCCCGGATAATTTTCCCATGCGGGATAAAACGTCACTTTCCAACCTTGATAATTGGGTAGGGAAGTCGCCACCACCGGTACCACTTTGGCCCCGGTCGCTGCCGCGATGCGCGGCGCCGCGGTCAACGTCGCCGCCGGAATACCGAAAAATGGAATAAAGTCGGCGTCTTTCGCACCGAAATCCATATCCGGCAACATGAAGAAGGGCAAGCCATCACGCATGGCACGAATGATCGGTTTCACACCTTCGCTACGGGCAAACAACTTGATCGGCCGGAAGCGCGAACGACCGCGCCGGATCGCTTCGTCAAACACACGGTTCGACTGGCGGGTGTAAATCGAGCAAAGCGACGACTCCATCATCACCGCCACGCCCGCCACATCGAGTCCGACAAAATGCGGACATAACAAAATCGTCGGCCCGGCTTGGATCGTGTCCATCGGCACCGCCGGTTCGACCACGATCAGTTTTTTCAGCCGCGCCTCGGACGACCACCACAACACGCCACGCTCCCATACGCTGCGCGAGTAAGCTTGAAAATGCCGTTGGGCGATCTGTATGCGCTCGGCTTCAGACAAATTGGGCAAGCACAATCGCAAATTAATCAAGGCGATTTGGCGGCGTTTCTTCAGCAAGCGATACAGTAAAGCGCCAATGGCATCGCCGATCCGGCCCAATATCGGCAAAGGCAGCCAATGCATCAGCCACATCAAGAGCAGCAGCAATCTCATGCCACCTCCTTGCGCTCGTCGGCCGATGCTGGCGACGAGGCGATAGATACCGGCTCTGCTACGCCGGGCGGGGTTTTGTAGCGGTTATAACTCCAGAAATATTGCGCGGGACATTGCCCAATCAATTTTTCCATACCACGATTGACGGCGGCCGCTTGCTGCTGTGCACTGTCGCCCAAATTTTCTTCAAAAGCAGCGAAACGCACCACATAGCCCTGTCCGCCCGCGACACGTTCGGCGTAAGACAGGATCAGGATGGCGCCGGTCATTTGCTGCAACTTGGTCGGCAAGGTCATGGTGTAAGCCGGTTTGCCAAAGAAATCAGCCCACACGCCTTCGCCATCTTGCGGCACCTGGTCGGGTAAGAGCCCAATCGGCAATCCCTTCTTCAGCGTCTTGGCCAAGGTGCGCACCCCCGATAAATTGGCTGGCGCCAGTGCCAGATTGTGGCGGGCGCGGGCATTTTCAATCAATGGCTTCAAGGCGGCTTTGCGCGGCGGACGATACATGACGGTGAGCGGCGTGTGTAGCGCAATCGATTGCGCGATGATTTCGAAGCAGCCCAGATGCGGCGTCAAGAAAATCACCCCGCGCCCGGTATCAAGCGCGGCCTGCACCAAATCCCAATTCTCGATCTTGACACTGGCGGCAACCCGCTCGGGCGGTGCGCACCAGACAAAAGCCAGTTCAACGATGCTCTTGCCGGCTTCCGCGACCGATGCCGATAAATGGCTAGCAAAACCGGCGCGGCTAATATTGTCTTTCAAAAGTTTGCGATACGAAGGCGAAGCCAGATAGACCAGGCGTCCCAAACCTGCACCCAAGGCATGCAGGGTGGACAAAGGTAATTTCGATAACAAACGGAAAGAAAAAACGAGCATGTGGACTAAAAATACACCAAAAATGAACCGGAGAATCCGCAAGAAAAATAGTGCTTTTTGTCAAACATGTGACAAGAGGCGTAAAATATCACGAATGCTGGGGTTTGAAGGACTCTTAAGGACTCTTACTTAGCATCATCCGCCGAGTTAACACAGACAACTTGCGAGGCGGCATATAAATTTCGCTAAAGCGTCGCAGGCTCATTCGGTTCCCGCGACAGTCACCCACTCGCTAAAGGAATCACAATGACTCAAGACTATCTTTTTACCTCTGAATCCGTCTCCGAAGGCCACCCCGACAAAGTCGCGGATCAAATTTCCGACGCCATCCTCGACGCCATCCTGACGCAAGACCCAACCGCGCGGGTTGCCGCCGAAACCTTATGTAATACCGGCCTGGTTGTCTTAGCCGGTGAAATCACCACCCACGCCAACGTCGATTACATCCAGATTGCGCGCGAAACCATCAAGCGCATCGGTTACGACAATACTGATTTCGGTATCGATTATCGCGGTTGCGCCGTCATGGTGTGCTACGACAAGCAATCGCCCGATATCGCCCAAGGCGTGGATGAAGGACGCGGTATCGACCTCGATCAAGGTGCCGGCGACCAAGGCCTGATGTTCGGTTATGCCTGTGATGAAACCGCTGAATTAATGCCCGCCGCAATCCATTACGCCCATCGCTTAGTCGAGCGTCAATCGCAATTGCGCAAGGATGGCCGGCTGCCATGGTTGCGTCCCGATGCCAAATCGCAAGTCACGCTGCGCTATGTCGATGGCCGTCCGGTCGGGGTCGATACCGTCGTGTTGTCAACTCAGCATGCGCCCGAGATGACGCATTCTGTGATTGAAGAAGCCGTAATCGAAGACATCATCAAGAAAGTATTGCCGCACGAATGGCTGGTCAATACCCGTTACCTGGTCAATCCGACCGGGCGTTTTGTCATCGGCGGGCCGCAAGGCGATTGCGGTTTAACTGGGCGCAAGATCATTGTCGATACCTACGGCGGCGCGTGCCCGCATGGCGGCGGTGCTTTTTCCGGTAAAGACCCTACCAAAGTCGACCGTTCAGCCGCGTATGCCGCACGTTACGTCGCCAAGAATATCGTCGCTGCTGGCTTGGCGCGTCAGTGCCAGATTCAGGTCAGTTATGCTATCGGCGTCGCCAAGCCAATCAATATCACGGTTTATACCGAAGGCACCGGCGTCATCCCGGATGAAAAAATCGCCGAATTGGTCCGGCGCCATTTCGACTTGCGTCCAAAAGGCATCGTGCAAATGCTCGACCTGTTGCGTCCGATCTACCAAAAAACGGCGGCGTATGGTCACTTCGGTCGTGAAGAGCCGGAATTTAGCTGGGAACGCACCGACAAGGCTGCGGCCTTGCGCGCTGACGCAGGCTTATAATCCCAGCTTGCGCCGGGGCTTGGCGAAATTATTCAACAATTGCGCCAACGCCCTGGCTGAAACTGACCGCGCGTATTCTGTCGAATGGGCGCTCTTTATGCGCCCCTTTTTTCTCCTTCCCCTCCTGTATTTCAACGCACTGCCGGCCTTAGCGTCAGTGATCGCACCGGCTGCGCCCTCGCCAGCGAGCATGGCCGCTTGGTGCAAACAACTGAGTATGCGCATTCCCACCGTGTCGCAAAGCCATTGCCAAGAGAGCGCCTTGTTGCCCGCAGGCGCACGTTCGCACAAGGGTTTTCCGATCCTGGTGCGCGATATCGTACCGCCGGTGGCGAGCAGCGCGTTGCCGCCGTCCAAGCTTCGGCCGGTACGGGTCTTGGTATTGGGCGGGATTCATGGCGATGAATTGACCGCCTCGGCCATCGTGTTCCACTGGATACAACAAATGCAAACGCCAGCGGCCAAATCGATCCACTGGAAAGTCGCACCGGTGGTCAACCCGGACGGCTTGCTAGCCGCCAAGCCGATGCGGGTCAACGCCAATGGCGTCGATCTCAACCGCAACTTTCCCACCCCGCATTGGCTACAAGAAGCGCCCAAATATTGGGCCAAGGCGACCGGCAGCGACCCGCGCCGCTTTCCCGGTAGCGCGCCACTATCGGAGCCGGAAAGCCGCTGGGTCAATGACACCATCGAACGTTTCCAGCCGGACGTCATCGTCTCGGTGCACGCGCCCTTTGGGGTGCTCGACTTCGACGGCCCGGCCACGCCGCCGCAACGCTTTGGCCGCTTGATGTATAACCGCGTCGGCGTATATCCCGGCTCACTGGGCAATTACAGCGGTTTGCATAAGCAAGTGCCAATCATCACGATTGAATTGCCAAACGCACAAAACATGCCGCCGGCGGCAGAAACGCAACGTATCTGGCAAGACATGCTGCGCTGGATCAGGCGCAATGTGCAGCCGCGCACGAAGCCTGCAACGCTAGTGCAAACGCCACCGGCAGCGCCGCTCAGTTTGGCGCAAGAGCAAAAATAATGGTCGAAATCTACCGATATATGACGATATTGAAGGGGTATATGCCAAATCATAGGCTATCCCGCACGGCTTTATTGGCGCTTTAAAAATACACAGGGTAGTATTTATTTAGCTAAATTTGCCTGTTTGCTTATTTTTGAACCGGCTTTGACTAGCTACTGACCAATCCGACAGGAGAAGATGCAATGAATGCGGAGCAAAAGAAAATTTGCGTAGGTTTGGTCGGCTTCGGATTTGCCGGTTCCACCTTTCATGCTCCGGTGATTGCGGCAGTCGATGCGCTGCAATTGGTGGCGGTTGCTTCCAGCCAGGCCGAAGCGGTGCATGCAGCGTGGCCGACGGTAAGGGTGATGCCAGAAGCCAGCCAGTTATTCGCCGACCCGGACGTGGATTTGGTCGTGATTGCCGCCCCTAATGAAGCGCATTTCAGCCTGGCGCTGGCAGCTTTATCGGCCGGCAAACATGTGGTGGTCGACAAGCCATTTACCATCACCAGTGCTGAAGCGGCAATCCTGATCGCTTGCGCACGGCAAAATAATCGGCTCTTGAGCGTGTATCACAACCGGCGCTGGGATGCAGATTTTTTGAGCTTGCAAGATTTGCTGGCGCAGGGGACTTTGGGTCGGATTGCCACCTTTGAATCGCATTTCGACCGCTTCCGACCCCAGATCAAGCAGCGCTGGCGTGAGCTCGATAGTCCCGGCGGTGGCTTGTTATACGATCTGGGACCACATCTAATCGATCAGGCGCTGGTTTTGTTTGGCATGCCAAGCCATTTATTTGCCGACATTGCGTTGCAACGCGATGGCGCCGCGGCAGTCGATTATTTCCATCTGGTGCTGTACTACGCGCAAATGCGGGTGATTTTGCATGCCGGCAGTCTGGTAAACCAAGTGGGGCCGCGTTTTTCGGTCCATGGCGAGCGCGGCAGTTTCGTCAAGTTCGGGCTTGATCCACAAGAAGACAGTTTGCGTGCTGGCGGTAACCCACGCGATGCCAACTGGGGCCAGGATGCGGTCAGTGCCCGCCTGAGCCTGGGCAGCAGCGCTGGCGCGATTGACTTGCCGATGCGCCGCGGCTGCTATCAAAATTATTATGAAGGCATCGCGACAGCGATAACGCACGGCAGCCCAGCACCGGTCAGCGCTGAAGATGGCATGCGCGCCATCGTCCTGATCGAAACTGCCTTGCGCAGTGCTGCGTCAGGAAAAGTGCTGGAGTTGGAGCCGATTTCAGCTTCCGCGCACGGGCTGTGAACCAATCCTGGCTGCGACATTGATAAGAAGGTGGATTTGGTAAACACGCAATACCAAAATCCCACAAGAATGGGTCTAAAGTTTCCAATTCAACAAATTTGTGGATGGTTTTGCGCAGAATTTAGGCGTTATAATTGCCAGAGGTGTAGAGTTGGATTGAAAGGCATTACTATTCAAATGCACTCCAAACTTGCACTTAACTAAAAGTTTCATTCTGACCACGGCGACGACGCTTTTGCATGATTTGACGCCAGCTTGTCGTAGATTACCGATTTACAGAGGCTGCTCGCAATAGCACTGATGTCTTTACAAAACGGATAATGGACTCACTTCTTAAGCATATGGTGGACCTGACCGGCCACCGCGATCACACGATGCTCGACATCTCGGTGATCTCGGCAGTGCAGGAATTGGCCGGCGCCGCACAAACCCGCGTACTGTCATTGGTACTTCATCGCAACGAAATTTTTGTACGTCCACGAGCCATCATCAAGGCTGGGTCGAAAGCCAAAATCGACGATGTGCAAGACACCGATCAACTCGGCGAGTCCATCCAAAAATATCCGATCCTGGCTGAATGCATCGCCTTGCACCAGGACAGCACCGAACAAGTTTTACCCGATGGCACTGTCATCATCTGGTTGCCAATCTGGCTCAACGACAAAGTAACTGTTTGTCTCGAAATCACCAATCCCACACCCTATACGCCGCATACCTTGCAAGTGGTGGAAGGGATCGTCAGCGTGTATCGCAATTTCCAGAATTTGCTTGATTACAGCGAACGTGATTCGCTTACCGGCTTACTGAATCGCAAGACTTTCGACGATCAACTGGCCAAAATGCTGGCCGCTGGCCACGACACCAGCATCAGCACGGAGACGCAAGAGCGGCGCAACAATTCCGCCGCCAAGGAGCAATGGCTGGCGGTGATCGACATCGACCATTTCAAACGGGTCAACGACGTTTTTGGCCATATTTATGGCGATGAAGTCTTGATCTTGATCGCTAATTTAATGCAATCATCGTTTAGGACGCAAGATCGGATTTTCCGCTTTGGTGGCGAAGAGTTTGTCGTCCTGCTGCGCGCCACCACACTGGAAAATGCGAAAAAAGTAGTCGAGCGCTTCCGCCTCAATGTCGAAAATTATGATTTCCCGCAAGTGGGCCGCATCACCATCAGCCTGGGGTTTGCTCATATTTCTGGCTACGAATCATCGGTCGTGATTTTGGGGCATGCCGATCAAGCGCTGTATTTCGCAAAAACGCACGGCAGAAATCAAGTTTGCCATTACGATGAACTGGTCGAACAAGGCTTGCTGCAAGCCGAAACGCGCCATGATGACGTGGAATTTTTTTAGTCCCGCGTATTTTTCTGTGCCTGGTTTATTTTCGCTCACTTTCTCATCCATTATTGGGCAGCGTCACCCGTTATCTCGCCATTGCACCTCACGCAACTGGATCAGTTCGAGTTTTTTTCCCCTCAATAAATTCACCGGTCTAAGCCTACTAAGACTGGGCTAAGCCGAATCACACGTTATTAATCAATCTACTTTTATGTGTGTTGTCGCACGGTTAAATTCCTGCGCCGACAGTATCTTGGCGTCTCTTCTACGCATTTACGGAAGCGCCAGACGTGGGATTTTCAGTGGCTGGTTGAATCGGAGCGATAGAGCTATTGCACCATCTTGATATTAAATTATTCAATAGGAGTAATTCTCATGAACAAGAATCAAGTCAAAGGCACTGCCAAAGACGTGGCGGGCAAAATTCAGAATGAAGCAGGCAAATTGATCGGCAGTGAAAATCAACAAGCCAAGGGGCTGGCGAAACAACTTGCCGGCAAAGCACAAAAGGGCATTGGTGATTTGCAAGAAGCTGCGAAGACGCCAAAAACAAAGCACTAATGCGACGCTGGATGGGCTGTGTGCCCGTCCAGCTTCCACCCGTACTTTGGTTGCCCAACCATAAAGGAACTTCCATGACTGAAAATCCAAATATGGTCACCGGTTTATTCAAAGACCGTGACAGCGCCGAGCGCGCCTACCAAACTATTTCAGATCGTCAATATAACAAGGACGACGTCAATATCGTGATGTCGGACGACACCCGCAAACGCTATTTTGCAGGTAAAAAAGGCAGTGATACCGAACTCGGCACGAAAGCGGCCGAAGACGCCGGCATTGGTGGTGCCATTGGTGGCACGCTAGGTGCAATAGCCGCCGCGATCGCGGCAGTCGGAACCTCGTTGGTAATTCCCGGCCTGGGCTTAGTGGTGGCTGGGCCGATTGCGGCCGCTTTTGCCGGCGCCGGTGCTGGCGGGATCACCGGCGGCTTGATCGGAGCACTGATTGGCTGGGGTATCCCGGAAGAACGGGTCAAGCTTTATGAACAAGGCGTGCAAGAAGGCGGCATCTTGATGGGTGTCAAAGCACATTCAGGTGAAGACGCGCGCCACTTTGAACAAGCATGGAAAGCCCATTCTGGCCAACACGTTTTTGTATAGATAGCGTCGATCGCTAGCTAATCGATTCCGGCACGAAGTGTTAGGACACCTTTGGCACTTCAATAATACTCGACTGAGTATTATTGAAGTGCCTTTAAACACGTTCGGGTTATGGCATATTATTGCTTATACTCCCCGTTTTTCATTGAATTTAGTAGCCAATGTACAACTACTCAAGCTGCGGCCTGCTCGCTATTGAGATGGGCCATGAGCATCGCTTGATAGCGCTCGCCGGCAGCCGCGCCAGCGGGGATCGCTTGCTCGACTGCTGCCAGATCCTGTACCGATAATTGCAAGTCGCAAGCGCCGAGTGCTTCGCTCAACCGTTCGCGGCGGCGGGCGCCGATCAGCGGCACGATATCGGTGCCACGCGACAAAACCCAGGCAATCGCCACTTGCGCGACGCTGACACCTTTGGCATCGGCCTGTTGTTGCAGCGCATCAACCAGTGACAGATTATGTTGCAAATTCTCGCCGCTGAAACGGGGACTGATTGACCGAAAATCACTTTTGGCCAAGCTACGCTCTGCCGTCCAGTGACCACTAATTAAACCGCGCGACAACACGCCATAGGCCGTGATGCCGATGCCCAGTTCGCGGCACGTCGGCAAAATGCTGTCTTCGATATTGCGCGACAACAGCGAATATTCAATTTGCAGATCCGCAATCGGGTGTACCGCATGGGCGCGCCGGATGGTAGCGGCGTTGACTTCTGACAAACCGATATGGCGCACGTAACCAGCCTTGACCATGTCCGCTATCGCACCGATGGTGTCTTCAATCGGTACAGTCGGGTCGAGCCGCGAAGGACGGTAAATATCGATGTAGTCGGTGCCGAGACGGCGCAGGCTATAGGCGAGAAAATTCTTGACCGCCACTGGGCGTGCGTCATAACCGGCAAAGCCGCCAGCCGGATCGCGCAGTGCGCCGAATTTAACGCTTAACAATACCTGTTCGCGCGTGTTGCCTTGCAGCGCATCGCGGATCAACATTTCATTCTGGCCCATGCCATAAAAATCGCCGGTATCGAGCAGAGTGATGCCGGCATCAAGCGCGGCGTGGATGGTGGCGATACTTTCTTGCCGGTCGGCCGGGCCATACATATCCGACATGCCCATGCAACCAAGTCCGAGGATGGCGGTAGCGGGGCCGGTGTTACCGAGTTGGGTTTGATTCATGACAATCTCCTGTTGAATTTGTTTCTAGTTTGTAAAGGTGCCAGTAAGTGAAGCGATTTTACTTTTATTAAATTGGCTAATAAACTAGCCAAAATATGATTCACTGTTCACACTTCACTAATAATCAACGCAAATGAAGATGCCCAATGGACCAATTTCAGGCAATGAAAATTTTTTCCAGCGTGGCTGAGCTGGGCAGTTTTACCAAGGCCGCCGACCGTCTGCAATTACCGAAAGCGAGCGTGACCAATGCGGTGCAAGCCTTGGAAAAACACTTCCGCGTGCAACTGCTTCAACGCACCACGCGCAAGGTGAGCCTGACCCAGGAAGGTGCGCTCTATCAACAGCATTGCCTGTTTTTGCTAGCCGAGATGGCGCAAACCGAGCAATTGTTTTCCGGTACCTTTACCAAACCCAAGGGTGTCATCAACGTCGAATTGCCGGAGCGGCTGGCGCGCTTGACGGTGATTCCGGCGTTGCCCGATTTCTTTGCCAAATTTCCTGATATCGAGCTCAGACTCGGCGCCTCGGACCGTCTTGTCGATCTGATTGGCGAAGGCATCGATTGCGCAGTGCGAGTCGGGGAATTGCCTGATTCCAGCATGGTCGCGCGCCGGATCGGAATGATGGAACAAATCAATTGCGGCGCTAAAAGTTATCTGGATCGTGCCGGCCGGCCACAAACACTGGACGATCTACGCCAGCACGTCGCGGTCAACTATTTCTCCAGCCGCACCGGGCGCGATCTGGATTGGGAATATCGCGCCGACGGCAAGGATCACACGCTGAAAATGCGCAGCAATATCTCGGTCAGCAGTTCGGAAGCGTATCTGGCATGTTGCGTGGCTGGGCTGGGTTTGATCCAGGCGCCACGCTCGGGTATCGAGGAATTATTTGACGCAGAGCTACTAGAAGAAATCTTGCCGCAATGGACCCCTGCGCCACTTCCGGTATCAGTGATTTACGCGCAACAGCGGCATCTGTCGCCACGGGTCCGGGCGTTTGTGGACTGGGTCGCGGACTTGTATCGTTAGCGATAAAGAAATGACTATACGGAAACAAATTTAATGACAATAATGTCGTCCTTGCTATTCAAAATAAATACCTTTTTGGATAACAAGGAGAATGCATAAACGCAATTTTAAGCTCGCTTGCTAAAACCATTTCCCTACTTGATTTCTAGCTTCCACATTGCCTTATGCCAATAACGTATATCCCGCTACGAAAATATTCTGTTTCCGTATTGCTATAAACGCTATGCTCAGCCGCTAGTCAAAGCGGTACTCCGCGACATGCCCGCAGCAAAGAATGATTCAGCGCCACCGGAAACTCCTGCCTTGGCAGCGCAGATTTTATTGTCCATATCAAACACCGTAGGATCTTCCATGAAAAAAATCTTTACCACCTTGGCGATGTTGGCCGCTTTTCAAGCCAGTAGCGCACTCCATGCTGAAAATGGTGTTTCGGACAAAGAAATCCTGTTGGGTCAGTCTGCCGCCATGACTGGGGCCGCTGGCGAGCTAGGGAAGCAAATGCGGGCCGGGGCTGAAGCGTATTTCAACTCGGTCAATGAACAAGGCGGCGTATTCGGACGAAAAATCAAGCTCATCACCTTGGACGACGGTTATGAACCGGAACGCGCAGCGGCCAACACCAAAACCTTGATCGAATCGTCGAAAGTATTTGCCCTGTTTGGTTACGTCGGCACACCGACCAGCAATGCCGCCAAGCCCATCTTTAGCGCAGCAAAAGTGCCGTTCTTTGCACCGTACACTGGCGCAGAATCGATGCGCCATCCGGTCAACCGTTATATCTTCAATGTGCGTAGCAGCTATTTTGCCGAGACTGCCGAGATCATCCGCTTCGTAGACGCGCCACGTATGAAAAACATTGCCGTGTTTTACCAGAACGACGCTTACGGTCAGGCCGGGCTGGAAGGCGTCAAGCAAGCCATGCTCAAGTACAACGCCAAACCGGGCGCGCTTGCTACAGTGGAACGTAATTCGGTCGATGTCGCCGCTGCGGTCGATACCATTGCTGCCACAAAACCAGAAGCCATCGTCATGATCAGCGCCTACAAGTCATGCGCCGCTTTTATCCGGGCCATGAAAGCTCGGGTGCCCGGTGTCAGCTTTTGGAATGTCTCCTTTGTCGGCAGCCGTGCGCTGGCCGATGAGTTGGGCGATATGGGCCGCGGTGTAGCGATCTCGCAAGTGGTGCCCTTCCCTTGGGACGACATCACACCGGTCACCAAAGAACACCACAAGCACATCGGCAAAGATATGTCGTTCACAACGCTGGAAGGCTTTATTGCGGCGAAGGTTTTTGTCGAAGGCTTGCGCAAGACCGGTAAGGGCTTGACACGTGAAAAATTCGTCGACGCGCTAGAACAAGCAGGCAAGATTGATGTCGGTGGCTTTGAAGTGAAATACACGCCCGACAATCACGATGGCTCGAAATTTGTCGACTTGACCTTGATTAGCCACAACAAGAAATTTATTCGTTAATATCGTCAATCAGATCCAGACGGTGCACGCTGCAATCCCAGCTCGCCGCCTTTTTAAGCTGGTCGGCGCGAAGCAAAAGGGGAATCGGCATGAAGATCTTACGCACGCTGGCAGCGCTGGTAGCGCCGCTAGTCACATTGACTGTACCGGCCATGGCGGCCGAGACCTGCCCGCCGATCTTGCAGCAAAGCTTCAAGCGCCTGCAAGACGATGCGCCGCAAAACCTGTGCCAATACGCTGGCAAAGTCATTCTGGTGGTCAATACCGCCAGCTATTGCGGCTTCACCAAACAGTACGAAGGGCTGGAAGCGCTGTATGCCAAATACAGCGCGAAAGGCTTTGTAGTGCTGGGCTTTCCATCGAACGATTTCGGCGACCAGGAACCGGGTGATAGCAAGCAAATCGCCGATTTTTGCTTCAACACCTATGGCGTCAAATTCCCGATGTTGGCTAAATCCTCGGTGCATGGCAAGGATGCCAACCCGTTCTACCTCAAGCTGATCAAGGAAAGCGGCACCACGCCGAAATGGAATTTTTATAAATACCTGATCGACCGCAGTGGCAAAGTGGCCGGCAGTTATTCCAGCCTGACCGCGCCGGACGACAAGGGTTTGGTGAAGGATATTGAAAAGGCGCTGGAAGTAAAGTAAAACGCGCTTGGTAACACTGTTTGCGCGGCTCGAGACCGCGCAAACGGGAGAAATTATGACGCTTTCAAGGCGCGTAAAAACAGCCCTAAACCACCAAACGCCAGCACCAGGATCACGATCAAATCGAAGGCGCTCATCTGGCGAAAGCTGAACTGGAGCGAGGTGATCACGCCAAACAGCAAGGCGATCAACGATCCCAGCGTCAAGATCCAAGCCAATAGGCTTTTCGCATCATAAAAGATCATGCCGACGCCGATAATGAAGGGAATCATCACCATCCCGCTGGTAATTCCCAAGCCATGGCCGAACATCGAAAAGCCGTATAACTGCATGCCCATGCCAAAACTCGACGCGACCGAAATCGCGTTGAACAGCAAATAAAAGCCGCCGCACATCATCGCAAGCCCGAGAAAAAATTGTCCGCTGCCGCCACTGGTCCCACCTGCTCCCCGCACCATGCTTTCTCCTGTAGTAATGCCCGCATTTTGCCTGCATTTGCCCTAGCGCCGCAAGGCTAACCTGCGTCGGCAAGGCAGCTAAAGTTGTTTTATGCGAAATCTAGTCAACATTATACTGGTGCCAGTATATTTTTTAGCCCAATGGAAACGTGCGGGAGAGGGTGTAAATTGATTTATACTCCCCGATATATTGCAACTGTAACGCGCCCTAGATGGAGAATAGTTTGAACAGAATCAGTATTCCAGCCGTCGCCTTGTCCTCCGTCATCGTGCTGGCAATGGATATCATCGGCAGCACGGTGTTATTCGCTCTTAACAGCCCTGAAATCAGCCCCAATATCACGCCTGCGCAAATCGAGGCCATCACATTAGCGATGAGTCAAGACCTCGGCTTCATGTTTTCGGCACTGCTGTACGGCACTGCCACCACCATCATCGGCGGTTATCTGGCGGCACGGTTTGCCAAAAAATATCCCTACTTTAACGCCGCCGCTTTCGGCTTGACCAGTATCGTGCTGGGGCTATTGCTATCGAGCGAAACACCGTTCTGGTTCCAAGCCCTGGGCCTGCTGTCGACCATCCCGGCTGCCGTGCTGGGCGGACACTGGTATTGCACGAAGAATGTATAACAATAAATTTGTAACAACGAATTTGTAACAAAATACCGCGCCGGCGGCGTAGCCTCGAATCGTGACTAGAATTATTGCAGTACGTGCGCCATTGGCGTATTGTCAATTTTCATCACATTCCATAGAGGTTCATCGTGCGCCCACCCTTCATACCTTCTTTTTCTAGCCTACCTGCCCTGCTCTTGCTAAGCCTCGCCGTCAGCCAAGCCTACGCCCAGACCGAAGAGCAGCGCAGTACCTTAAGCGACCAGCAAGAAGTCGCGGTCACCATCTATAACGAGAATCTGGCGCTGGTCAAAGACCAACGCAAGCTGCAACTCAAACATGGTGCGTCGGCGCTGGCCTTCCGCGATGTCAGCGCCAAAATGCGGCCGGAAACCGCGCTATTACGCAGCACCAGCGCACCCGGCAGCTTGTATGTACAAGAACAGAATTTCGATTTCGACCTGTTGACGCCGCAAAAGCTGCTGGAAAAATACGTCGGCCGCAGCGTCAACATCATCCGCACCAATGTCGCCACCGGCCAGGAAACCACCGAATCGGCGCAAGTGCTCTCCGCCAATAACGGCGTGGTCTTGAAAATCGGCGACCGTATCGAAACCGGCATCCCCGGCCGCATCATCTACGGCGACGTACCGCCCAATCTGCGCGACCGCCCGACCCTGGTCATGGCGCTCGACAATAGTGGCGCCCAGCAGCAAGACGTGGAACTCAGCTACCTGACCGGCGGGCTGGCATGGAAGGCTGACTATGTAGTCGAGCTGAACCCGAGCGATGACAAACTCGATATCTCGGGCTGGGTCACACTGACCAATACCAGCGGCGCGACCTATCGCAATGCCAAGTTGCAACTGGTAGCGGGGGACGTGAACCAAGTGACTCCAAAATTTACTCACAAATTCCGGGCACTTGAAGCGATGGCGCCTGCAGCAGCAATGGCCAAAAAAGACATGGCCGAAGAATCGCTCTTCGAATACCACCTCTACACCCTGGGCCGTCCCACCACGATTGCCGAAAATCAAACCAAGCAAGTGGCGCTGCTAGCCGCTGCCGGCGTACCGGTACGCAAGGAATTGCTGTTGAAGGGCAATGACTATTATTACCAGAGCAGCGCTGGCGATCTGGGGCAAAAGATCAAGATCGGCGTCTTCGTCGAATTCGATAACAAAGAAAGCAGCCAGCTCGGCATGCCGCTGCCCAAAGGCATCATCCGCGTCTATAAAAAAGATAAGGCCGGCAATGCCCAGTTCATCGGCGAAGACAGCGTCGACCACACCCCAAAGAATGAAAAAGTAAGGCTGAAACTGGGCGACGCCTTCGATGTCACTGCGGACAAGAAGCAAACCGATTTCAAGAAAATCGCCGGCACCGGTAAATACAATTACATCTACGAAAGCGCCTACGAAATCGTGTTGAAAAACGCCAAGAAAGAAGCCGTGGTCGTCGCCGTGCAAGAACCGATTCCCGGCGATTGGCAAGTCTTGAGCGAAAGCCATCCCCATAGCAAGGATGCCAGCAACACGGTGGTCTGGAAGGTAAGCGTGCCGGCCGAAGGCAGTAGCAAGCTGGTGTACCGGAGTCTGGTGCGGTTTTAAGCTAAAACAAGTCGTCATTAATGCAACAACGGTTCCGGCAGATGCTTCGTTAATTTGCTGGAACCACCCTGCTTACCCAGATAACTGTGATGGTTTGCGTAGGTAAATATTTTTCTTTTTAGCAAATTTTTCGCTGTGTTCGCTGGCGCACGGAGTACCATCCGCTTATCCCACATGCTCCATCCGGTGGCATAAATTAGACCGCCAATGCCACCAATGCCACAAAAGGCGCTGTCCGATGGTTTGATTGAAGATACCTGCACAGTTGCAGACCATATCCCGTCCGGTGCCACTCATGTGAATCTCGAGATTTTAATCACATGCCAATCGAAGAATTTTGAAAAGAAAGCTGTCCCCCATGAGCACACGCACAACTCCATCAACCCGGCCGCAAACTAGTGCGCCAAGGCTTCTCAACTTCATCGGCATTGCAGCGCTTCTCTTCAGTGCTGCACCTGCATTTGCCCAATTGTTAGGTACCGCATCCAACTTTGCAGTTTTGGGATCGACCCCCAACATCACCAATACCGGCGCCAGCGTTATTAGCGGGAGCGTGGGGATCTATCCTGCGGCATCGATCACGGGTTTTCCACCGGGATTAATTGTGCCTGGCACAGGGGTGTTTCATGCCGCGGACGCGGTGGCTTTACAGGCACAATCGGACAATACTGCCGCCTATGGTGTACTGGCCGGTTTGACCGGCGCCTCGATCTCGCCCACGCTAGGAGGCCAAACACTGGTGCCCGGCGTCTATAACGCCGGTGCCGCCGACCTGACCGGGGCGCTCACGCTCGACGGCCCGGGACTCTATGTGTTGCAGGCCACATCACTGACCACCGCCAGCGGGCCGGGCGCTTCGAGCGTCGTTCTGATCAACGGCGCCACGCCTTGCGACGTGTGGTGGCAAATCGGCAGTTCTGCCACGATTGGTACATTTAGCGTGGTGAAAGGCAATATGCTGGCATTGACTAGCATCACCATCGGTACCAGCGCGAATCTGCAAGGCCGGGCACTGGTTCAAACCGGTACCGTGACGCTGGCCAGTAATGCAGTCTCGGCCTGTGCCGGCGGAAGTACGACGGGCTTTACTGTACCTGCGGTTACATCCGCGATCAGTACGGGTATTCCGAGTCTATCGACCTGGGCCTTGTTGCTGTTGACCGGTCTGCTGGCGTTGGCTGGTGTGGCTGCGGTCGGCAGGAAGGTTAAACGCGTCTAACTCATTACACGAGTAGGCGATCACGGGCGCTTGGGCGCCCTTTTTATTTAGCCATCGATGTTTTGGTAGCTGGCCGATGCCACTGGCGCTAATCGTATCCAGATATCGATGATACTTTTGCGAGCTTAGTGTGCCGAGAATGAATGCGATAATACCGGCCTTCGCACGTCTTCTAAAGCATCCCATGCCCCAATTCGCCCCGCTCAAAAACGACACATTCCTACGCGCCCTGCTGCGCCAGCCGACCGAGTACACGCCGCTGTGGCTGATGCGTCAGGCCGGGCGTTACCTGCCGGAATACAAGGCAACCCGTGCCAAAGCCGGTTCCTTCATGGGACTGGCAACCAATCCCGATTACGCTACCGAAGTCACTTTACAGCCGCTGGACCGTTATCCGCTGGATGCGGCAATCTTGTTTTCCGACATCTTGACGGTGCCCGATGCAATGGGACTGGGGCTGTATTTTGTTGAAGGCGAGGGGCCAAAATTCGAACGCCCTTTGCGTGATGAACAAGCCGTCATGGCATTGCGCACGCCGGATCTGGGTTCGCTGCAATATGTGTTCGACGCCGTCACCCAAATCCGTACCGAACTCAATGGCCGGGTGCCGCTGATCGGTTTTTCCGGCAGCCCCTGGACGCTGGCCTGCTCGAAGGCGGCGGTTCGGACGACTTCCGCACGGTCAAAGCGATGCTGTATAACCGCCCCGATCTGATGCATCATATCTTGCGCATCAATGCGACAGCGGTGGCGGCTTATCTGAATGCGCAAATCGACGCCGGCGCCCAAGCGGTGATGATTTTTGATACTTGGGGCGGCGCCTTGGCAGACGGGATTTATCAACAGTTTTCCCTGCACTACATGCAAGAGGTCATGCGCCAGCTCAAGCGCGAAAAAGACGGTGTGCGGATTCCGGCAATTGTGTTTACCAAAGGCGGCGGTTTATGGCTGGAACAGATTGCCGATATCGGCGCCGATGCAGTCGGGCTGGACTGGACCGTCAACCTGACGCAGGCACGCGCCAGGGTTGGCCATAAAGTCGCGCTGCAAGGCAATCTTGATCCGGTGGTGCTGTTTGCCAATCCCGAGCAAATCCGCGCCGAGGTCGAAAAAGTGCTGACCGCCTTCGGCAAACCCAGTGCCGATTCAGGCCATGTATTTAATCTGGGTCACGGTATTTCGCAATTTACGCCGCCGGAATCGGTCGCAGTGATGGTCGATGCCGTGCATTCCATCAGCCGCAAGATGCGCGCTTAATCCGCCATAATTTTCTTAAGTCGCATTGATCAAAATTGCCGGTCATTTTTCACATAAGAAATTAAGTGTTGCGGCATCAAAAGTGATCAGTGCATAAGTATCTGTTATGAGCCCCATAATCGGTGCCCAAAAGCAATGTTTTAAAGCCTGTTTTACTTACTTATGCACAATAAGCGCGCGCACTAAATTTTATTTAAGAAATTTTTTCGTGTCACGTTTTGATTTTGTAAGCCATTGATTTTTATACGATTATTTTTTGCATTTTGATTAGGCAAACTGTTCAAACCCGCATAAATCCTTGCGCCGTGGTGTGTCAAGAGTGGCTTATCCACAAAGTTATCCACAGAGATTGTGGATAGCTTAAAAACCGCTTACGAAACCGCCACTTAGCGCATCTCCTCAGGATTCACATTAAGTTCATGCTGCACTGCATTATCAGGATCGCAATCGATACGCCGCTTGACATGGATTTCGATTACCGCTGGACCGGTGCAGCCGAGTCGGCGCCACAAGTTGGCCAATTGGCATCTATTTCATTTGGACGGCGCGAAGTGGTCGGCTTGATCATAGGCATCGCCAGCAAAACCGACGTTCCAGCAGAAAAGCTGAAAGATGCACTGGCAATCCGCACGCAATTAAGTCCGCTAAGTGCGCAATGGATTGCGCTATGCCAGTTCGCCGCCGATTATTACCAGCGGCCCTTGGGCGAAGTCGCCCTGCCCGGCCTGCCCAAGAACCTGCGCGGCGGCACCACCATCGCGCTGGATCGCGCCCTGAAAAAGCTGGCGAAAATCGTCCCGAGCCACGATCCGACCCCGTTCCAGATGCCGGCGCTCAATCCGGCCCAACAAAGCGCCGCCGATGCGATTGCCGGCGCGCAGGGTTTTGTGCCGCACTTGCTGTATGGCGTGACCGGCAGCGGCAAGACCGAAGTGTATTTGCAAGCGGCGGCGCAAGTGCTGGCGCGCCATCCCGATGGACAGGTATTGATCCTGGTGCCGGAAATCAACCTGACGCCTCAGCTGGAAGGCAATATCCGCCAGCGCTTTCCCGGCGTCATGCTGGCGACACTGCACAGCAGCCTGGCCGAAGGCGAGCGCACCCTACACTGGCTGGCAGCGCATTCTGGCCAGGCCCGCATCGTGCTCGGTACGCGGCTGGCGATTCTGGCGTCGATGCCGCATTTGCAATTGATCATCATCGACGAAGAACACGATCCTTCCTACAAGCAACAAGAAGGCTTGCGTTATTCGGCACGCGATCTGGCGGTCTGGCGCGCCCATCAACTGGCGATCCCGATCGTGCTGGGTTCGGCCACGCCGTCGCTGGAGTCCTGGCACCACGCCCAATCGGGCCGTTATCGCAAGCTCGAATTGCGCCAGCGCGCCATCAAGGATGCAATCTTGCCGAAAATCCGCCTGATCGATATGGAGCGCGACAAACCCGGCGAAGGCATCACATCGACCCTGATGGCCGCCATCAAATTGCGGCTGGAACGCGGCGAACAATCGCTCTTATTCCTGAACCGGCGCGGTTATTCGCCCGTCATCACCTGCGACGCCTGCGGCTGGATCAGCAATTGCACCCGCTGCACTGCCTTCATGGTCTTGCACAAGCCCGAGCACCGCTTGCGCTGCCACCATTGCAGCCTGGAATTGCGCATCCCGCGCTCGTGCCCGACCTGCGGCAATGTCGACCTGCAACCGCTCGGACGCGGTACCCAGCGCGTCGAAGAAGGCTTGCAATTGCTGTTTCCTCAGGCACGCCTGATGCGAATTGATGCCGATTCCACCCGGCTAAAGGGCAGCGCGCAAGCCGCTTTCGACACCGTGCACCGGGGCGAAGTCGATATCCTGATCGGTACCCAGATGGTGGCCAAGGGGCATGATTTTCAAAACCTGACCTTAGTCGGCATCCTCAACCCCGACACCGCCCTGTTTTCACAAGATTACCGCGCCAGCGAACGGCTGTTCGCCCAATTGCTGCAAGTGTCTGGCCGCGCCGGTCGCGCCGCGCAAAAGGAAGGTGGCAATCCGAGCGAAGTCTTGATCCAGACCCGCTACCCGCAACACCCGCTGTATGCGGCGCTGATGCAACACGACTACGACCAGTTCGCCGCCGACTTGCTGGTCGAGCGCCAGCAAGCCGCGCTGCCGCCGTTCCTGTATCAAGCCCTGCTGCGCGCGGAAGCGAAGGAATTGCCGATTGCCATTCAATTCCTGCAAACGGCCAAGGATTGCATGGCGCATCCCGGCATCACCATCAACGACCCGATCCCGATGAGCATGACACGGGTCGCCAACGTCGACCGTGCCCAGTTGCTGCTCGAATGCCCCTCGCGCCCCGGTTTGCAAGCGTTCCTGAAAGAATGGATCGCCGCGCTGCGCGCCATGAAAAGCCGGGTGAAGTGGTCGCTAGAAGTCGATCCTGTGGATATTTAGGGGGGTATGGTTCAATTTACCTATCTTCCCGCAGGTATTCATTGGGCTTTAAATAATACTGGCCGCAGTATTATTTATAGCGGCACCGCGTCGGGGACGTGTGCGATCTGCCAAAATCTCTTAAAAATCAGCAATCGAAGCTTAGCTTGGTGTCGATTCCACACCAGATGGCCAACGCGTCACACAAATTAACATTTCGTTTACGTGATTTTTGTTGTCATTCGGAAAGCTTGTCCTGATACTGGCCGTATTCCGTTTTCCAGCCAACCGGGCAATAGCATGCCAGACCAAAAATTCCCCAATGTCTGGCACAAAACAGCGCAAGCTGGCGCGCTGAAATCCTCCCAAATCAACTCCGCTGCATCAATCCTGGACAAATCAAAATGACCAATAGACTCGACCGCTCCGAGAAATCCTCTCTGGCCCGACCCATGCCTGGTGCGCCGATGGTCATGGACCTGTGCGGCAGGACGATGGCGAACCGATTTACCTTCGTCTTCGCGCTATTGCTGGCTTTGTTTTGCATGTGCCGTCCCGTTCTGGCAGCCAATTTTGCGCACAATTATGGCGGGATGGTCGGGGACAATTTCGAAAATACCGGGATTGTGGCTGACAGTGCCGGCAATACCTATATCTCCGGACATTTTAGGGGCACCACCGCTACCGCCGGCGGTATGACCTTCAGCAGGATCGGCACGCAAGATGCGTTTGCAGCAAAGCTCGATGCCGCCGGCAATATTGTATGGGCCAAGAGTTTTGGCTACAGCGGTGCCAGCATGCAGGCCAATGCGATTGCCATCGATGCCAGCGGCAACGCCTATCTGGGCGGCACGCTTGGCGCTGCAACTGGCATATCAGTTGGCTTAAAAGATGCGTTCGCCATCAAGCTTGATGCGAGCGGTGCGACTACCTGGACCAAGAATTTTGGCGGCAGCGGTGCGACGACAGAAGGCAATGCGATTGCGGTGGACGCCAGCGGCAACGTTTATTTGGGCGGCAATTTTGGCGGTGCCAACCTAAGTACGCTGGCACTGACCAAGATCGGCATTCAAGACGCCTTCGTCATCAAGCTCGACGCCAACGGTACGTTCGCCTTGGCCAAGAACTTTGGCGGCAACAGTTCCTATACTTCCGGCAGCGCCATTGCCGTCGATGGCCTGGGCAATATCATTTTGGGCGGCACATTAGAAGCCAGCTGGACCACGCCGGCGCTGACCAAGATTGGCTTATCAGATGGGTTTTTCATCAAGTTCGATACCAGCTTGGAAGTCATCTTGGCCAAGAATTTTGGCGGCAGCGCCGCTAATATATTCGTCAGTGCCATTACAGCCGACGCCAGTGGCAATATTTATTTGGGTGGCGCCTTTTTGAAAGCCAATCTCACTTCCCCAGCATTGACCAAGATCGGCACTCAAGACGCCCTCGCCATCAAGTTTGCACCTGACGGCGAGCTTAGCTGGGCTAAAAACTTCGGTGGCAGCGGCGCAACGGCAAACATCACTGCCATTGCAGTCAATAGCAGCGGCAATGTCGCTCTGGGCGGAGGGTTTTATGACGCCAGCTTGAGCACGCCTGTGCTGGAAAGAATTGGCAATCAGGATGCGCTCGTCATCAAACTCGATGCAAGCGGTGCCACTACTTGGTCAAAAAATTTCGGCGGCACCGGCAACGTACATACCCCTGCCAGCGCGATTGCCATCGACAACAACGGCAATGTCTTCGTGAGCGGGCAGTTTTATGGCGCCAGCTTGACCACGCCCGTACTGGCAAAAGTCGGCACCTACGACATGTTCGTCATCAAACTCGATGGCAACGGCGTCAACGCCTGGGCCAAAGTCTATAGTTCCGTCAAACTAGGTGCCAGCGTCAATATTTCCGCCACCGCAATCGATAGTGCCGGCAACATGTTTATCGTAGGCAATTTCAATGGCGTCAACGTTACTCTGGGCGGCGTAACTTTAAACCACATTAACTATAACGATGGGTTCGCGGCCAAACTCGATGCCGGCGGCAATGTGGTCTGGGCCAACAATTTTGGCGGCAGCAGCGCGTATATGTATGCGCAAGCCATTGCGGTCGATGCCAGCGGCAATGTGTATATCGGCGGAAGCTTCGGAGACGGCAACCTGACGACCCCGGCGCTGACGGAATTAGGTGGCCCTAATAACAGGACAGCCCTTGCCATCAAGCTCGACAGCAGCGGCACACTCGTATGGGCCCAAAATTTTGGCGGCAGCGGCGCGTCCATGATCGCGAAAGCCATTGCAGTCGATGCTGCGGGGTTTGTCTACCTGGGAGGAACATTGAACGGTCACGCCACAACGCCCGAGATGACCATGCTCGGCGCCCTGGATGGATTTGCCATCAAGCTCGCCGCTGCCAATGGCGCCATCAGCTGGGCCAAGCATTTCGGCGGCAGTGGCGCAAGTACCTATATCAATGGCATCGCAGCCGACGCCAGTGGCAACGTCACTCTGGCTGGCGATCTTTATTATGCAAACGCCAGTACGCCACCGCTGACGGTGCTGGGCGAAACAGATGCCATCGCGATCAAACTCTCGGCCGCCGGCGACACCCGCTGGGCCAAGAGCTTCGGTGGCAGCGGCGCAGTTGCCTATGGCAATGCGATTACGCTCGATGCCAGCGGCAATGCGTATCTGGCAGGCTCATTCGGCAATGCATCGCTTTCCACACCGGCACTGGGCTTGATCGGCGAATACGACGGCTTCGCGGTCAAACTGGCTGCGGCCGATGGCGCCACCGGCTGGGCCAAGAACTTTGGCGGAAGCGGCGGCAACGTCCGCACATTCGCCAATGCGATTGCGGCCGATACCGGCGGCAATATCTATCTGACAGGATCCGTTAACGGCGACATGACAACACCAGTGCTCACTACATTAGACGGCGCCGAAGACTTATTCGCCATTAAACTCGACGGCACCGGCGCCACCACTTGGTCCAAGCGTTTCGGTGGCAATGGCGGTAGTATCGGGAAAGGCGTGGCAGTAGATACCCACGGCAATATCTATCTGGGTGGAACCATGGAAGGTGGCGACCTCTTCATCCCGCCGCTGTCCATTCTGGGCCACGAGGATGGACTCGTCATCAAGCAAGCCACCGTCAGCGTCACGGCCAACTACAGCGCCGGCAGTCATGGCAGCCTAACCGGCAGCACTAGCCAAAGCATCGAGTACGGCAACGACGGCACGCCAGTGAACGCGGTAGCTGAGGCCCACTACCATTTCGTCAAATGGAGCGATAACGTCACGGCCAACCCGCGCACCGATCTGAACGTCATCGCCAATCTCACGGTCAGCGCAGCGTTTGCCATCGATACCTACCTGGTCAGCTTCAACAGCAACGGCGGCTCGTCAGTCACCGGCCAGAACGTGGCTTACAACGGCAACGCCGTCTTGCCAGCGGCGCCGACCAAGTCCGGCTTCGGTTTCGCCGGCTGGTATGCCGATGCCGGTCTGACCAGCGAATATAACTTTGGCAGCGCCATCACGGCTGGCACCACCGTGTATGCAAAATGGTTGTCACGCAGCAATCAGACCATCATTTTCGGTGCGCAGGCGGCCAAAACTTACGGCGCCGCACCGTTTGCCCTCAATCCGCTCGCCACCGCCAGCTCTGCGCTGGCAGTCAGTTACAGCGCACTGACCGGCACGGTGTGCTCCGTCAGCGGCAGCACCGTAACGCTGCTCAATGCCGGTATCTGCAGCGTGGCAGCCAACCAGGCTGGCAATAGCGACTTCAATCCGGCACCACAAGTCACGCAAAGTTTTGCCGTCACGGGAACGTTCCTGGCGACGTCAAATAGCCGCACCGGCGTTGGCAAGCCGGTCAAATTCACTGCCACCGTCACCGGTTCTGCGCCGACCGGCTCAATCAACTTCACCGATAACGGCGTCAGCATTGCCGGCTGCAATGCGGTCGCCTTGAGCGCTGGCGTTGCCACCTGCACCACCAGCGCGCTCACGCTAGGCGCGCATGTGATCGGAGCCAGTTATTCGGGCGGCAACGGCAATCCGGCCGGCACTGCCCGCACTTTGACCCAGACAGTGCTGTTGCGCGCACCGTCGATCGTGCCAATGTTGAAATTGCTGTTACTCGACACACCGATGTTCTAGGCAGTCGCTGCGGGAGTCGCTAGCCTTTGGCGACTCCCGCAATCGCGATGATTTGACTATGTCAGGCTTGCGTGGCTGATCTGATCGATCCAGCGTATTAAAACTGGAAAATATTGGTATGGCAGTTTGATCAAGTCGATATGAATCGGGGTATATGGCACATCTGTGCTATCAGGTGACGGGCGATTAGTTTCACTTAGAGGAATTGCAGTTCTGGAGCATGGTTAACTTATTTGAAAGCAACCCCGGTTATCGCGGCCAAATCCTAGCCAGCTCGATGTTGCTACTAGAGGAGTAAAGGATGAGTACGTCCGGCGGAGGCAAACTCATGTATATCGGTGAAATAGCGAAACAAACCGGCGCCTCGCCCAAGGCGTTACGCCATTACGAAGCACTCGGCTTGCTAGGCCCGATCCGCCGTGTCGGCGTCTATCGCGTGTATTCCGATACCACGGTGCGCCAGGTGAAGCTGATCCGGCATGCGCAGGGGCTGGGATTTCGCCTGCATGAACTGAGCACCCTGCTGGAAGACGTCGCCGACGATGCCGGCTGGCTCGGACTAATCGCGCAAATCCGGCTGAAGCAAGCCAGTATCCAACGTGAAATCGAGCGTTTGCGCGCGCTCGAGTCCGGGCTGGACCGGATTGTCGACGAAATCCTCGCCTGTCCTGAGATGGGTGATGACCTGAGCCCGATGCAAGACAGCCTGGCGCAATGCGATACGGCACCCGCGCCGCCGGTCGGCGATGAGCGCGTCGATTACGCTGAAAAATAGCGCTTGACTCTGCCACTAGGGGCAGACTTTACCCTGCGGACTCAACCTTTTAGGAGTCTGTGCGATGGGTAAGAAAATCCTGGTGGTGCTTGGCCACCCTTCCAATGAAAGTTTTTGCAGTGCGCTGGCTGACACCTATGTCGCTGCGGCCAAGGCCGATGGCCACGATGTGCAGTTATTGCGTCTGGCCAACTTGAATTTCGATCCGATTTTGCATTACAGCAAGGCGCATTTGCAGCCGCTGGAAGCCGACCTGCTGGCCGCCCAAAGCGCCATCAAGTGGGCCGAGCACCTGACTTTTGTCTATCCAATTTGGTGGGGTGGCGCGCCGGCGCTGCTGAAAGGTTTCATCGACCGGGTATTTTTGTCCGGCTTTGCCTTCAAATTCCACCGCGGCTCGCCCTATCCAGAACAATTGCTCAAGGGGCGCACAGCGCATCTACTGGTGACGGTGGATACGCCGCCATGGTATTTCCGCTGGATTTACCGCATGCCGGGGATCCACGAAATGCGCAAAACCACGCTGGAATTTTGCGGCATCAAGCCGGTCAAAGTACTCACTTTCGGGCCGGTGATGGATTCGCAAGATAAGCAACGCGATGGCTGGTTGGCCAAGGCGCGCTTGCTAGCAGGGAAGATCCGCTGATTGTGTATTTATGTGGGGGTATATGCCAATTTACCCCTTCAGCCGCTCGTATCTATTGGTTCAAAATTTATACTGCCACTAGTATTATTTTTTTAAATTGGCCATTTTTGCCTCTCAAGGCCGGTTCCGGCGCCTTCGACTTGATTGCAGTGCGCCTTGGCACTGCTGGCGCAATCGCAATCACACGGTAATTTATACCGTAGTGGAATGCAAAATTTACCGCTTTATCGGCACATTGATCGACGCGGCTGGCGTTCCCTCAAGCTCAAGCGCATTTTCTGCGGTGGCCTGGAACTTGCGCATTCTATTTTTTGACGCCGATCGGAGCATCAATGGAATCTGCCGAATCTAGCCAACCCCGCGAGTCAATGCCTCGCGCGAACCTGCCTGTTGTCGGTCAGGCGGTGTTGGATTTGCACGGTCAATTGGCCAAGGTAGTGGCGATCAATCCCGAGGCGGCCGATCAGGCAATTCTGCTGCGTCTGGACGATGGCCGCCTGGTATCGCTCGAAGCTGGATTGTTACAACTGCAAGCCGATGGCAGCTGGCAATTGCCGCTGGTATTCGAGCAGCTGGCATCGCCTTCAGAAACCGTGATCCCTTTAATGGAAGAGCAAGTCACGGTCGGCAAAAAAATGGTCGATACCGGGCGCGGTGTGCGCTTGCGCAAAATCGTATCGGAGCGCGCGGAAACCATCGATCCACCGCTGCTGCACGAGGAGTTGGTGATCGACCACGTCGACCTCAACCAGATGCAGGCAGCGGGGGTGACGCCAGTGGTGCATTACGACGGCGATACGCTGGTAATACCGGTGTTGGAAGAGGTGTTGGTGGTCGAAAAAAGGCTGCTGCTGAAAGAAGAAGTGCGTATTTTGCGAAAAGTCAGTCAAGTGCATGCAGCACAAACCGTGATTTTGCGGTCAGAGCAGATATTGGCCGAAACATTCACCGACCTGCCTGCCAAGCCGTCCTTGAATTCCGAAGCAGCCGATTCCGGCACACACGGCGGTTAATAATTTCTCATTGAAAGGAAAACCATCATGTCCAATACGATCATAGGTGTTTTCGATAATTACGCCCATGCAGCAGAGGCACGCAATGCATTACTGAGCAGCGGTTTTGACGCCGTCAATGCCTCCATCACGCCATCGGACGATACGCGCGACATGCGTCAGGCGGCGCTGGAGCGGGGGCGTAGCGAGGATGCCGATAATGACTGGAGCATCAGCGGCTTTTTCCGCGCCCTATTTGGCAGCAGCGACAATGACAGCATGGAACAATCAGCGGATGCCGATATGTACTCCGAGGCGATCAGGCGCGGCAGTTATCTGCTGCGGGTCGAGGCCGAGACCGACGACCAGCACGACCGTGCAGTCGACATAATGAACCGCTATCAGCCGGTCGATATTGACGACCGCGCCGCGCAGTGGCGCAGCCAGGGTTGGACCCGCTTCGACAGTGCGACGCCTTTGATGACGGAAGAAGAGATCGCACAATCACGCACCGCTGATGTCGATAGCGATGTCGATGCCGATATGAGTCAATCCACTGCGCGGTCCACCACGCGCTCGGCTGCACAAGCAACTGCGCAGGCCACTACGGCAAGCGCAATGCCGCAACAGCAAAGCACCCAATCACAAACTGCGACGCAAAGTAATACGCAATCGCTGCAAGATGAAGTACGCATTCCGGTAGTGGAAGAACAGGTCAAGATCGGCAAACGTGCCGTCACGCGCGGCGGCGTGCGGGTCTACCAGCGGGTTTCCGAAACGCCGGTGCAGGAGCAGGTGCAATTGCGGGAAGAACACATCACGGTTGAACGGCGCCCAGCCGATCAGGCGGCAACCGAAGCGGATTTGGGCACTTTCAAGGAAGGCGTGGTGGAACTGCGAGAGAGCGCCGAGGAAGCAGTGGTCGCCAAAAGCGCCAAGGTGGTGGAAGAGGTGGTGGTGGGCAAAGAAGTGCGTGACCGTACCGAAACCGTTAGCGATACCGTACGCCGCACCGATGTCGAGATCGAGCAGCTTGGTGCTGCGGCAAGTTCGGCCGGCAATGTCACCGATGTTTCGACTAGCTCGGACAACGATTCGGTATTTCGCAGCCACTGGCAAAATTCGTATGCCCATCTGGGCGGACGCTATGAAGATTATGTCCCTGCTTACCAATACGGCAGCCAGTTGGCGGGCTCGCAATCGTATCAGGGATCGAAATGGGTCGATGTAGAGCCGGAAGTACAGCGTGACTGGGAATCGAGATACGCCGGCACGCCTTGGGAAAAAGCCAAGGATGTAATAAAAAGAATGAGGGTTAAAGGAAAACAAGTAGGAAAGAAACAATCGAAAAACACTAGCTCTGTTGCGAGTACTGCTGAGGTATGCTGCACTAAAACCAAGCGGGTCCT
>JAZKIX010000070.1:136914-154316 GCA_040384645.1 Pseudomonadota bacterium
GATGCGGTGCGCGCCGGATGGGAAAAAATGACCAAGTAAGCGCAAAACCAGCCCGCCTCAGGACTTCACGGCACCATCGTGCTACAGCATGCTGTAGCACGATGGTGCCGTTTTTACATTGGCAGCCGGCTGGCAAGGGTACATACTGAGTTTATTCAAAGCTACTATCTGATCACCTGCATTGCCACTAAAGGCGTGCAGAACCATGCTTGAAGAAAGAACAAGATGCTTACATCGAAACTACAACCGGACGGCACAGTGCAATTGTCGATTGGCGACGAGTCGATTTCCCTGACAGCGCCGGAAATGGATGCCCAGATCGAATATCTGGCCAAACTACGGGCCCAGATGCGGGATCGGGTGCCGGACGCACCGCCGCCGATCCACACCGTCATTTCCAACCCGGCCTATTCGATCCGCACCGACAGCATGACCAAGGCGGCCTTGCTGCGCTTGCGGCACGAAGGGTATGGCTGGCTCAATTTTGAATTGCCGCCGCTGGAAACCATCAATATGCGTAAAACCTGGAGCGATATCGTCTTCAAACTAGGGCTTGATGTGGCCTACGGCGAATACGAAGGACCGGAGCGCCGGGTCAACAAACCCCATTAACGATCCAAGCTGCATTAGCTATAGGTCACCGGCATCGCAATGCGCTCGCCGAATACATAGCGCTGGTGCCAATACGGGTAAGGCATTGGCCGCTCGCTGACTTGATCGAGCAGTGCCACTTGCTCGGCGGTGAGTGTAAATTCGGCCGCGGCCAGGTTTTGCCGTAATTGCTCTTCATTGCGCGCGCCGATGATGACGCTGGCCACGCTGGGGCGTTGTATGACCCAGTTGAGCGCGACTTGTGAAACGCTGCGGCCAATGCCGGCGGCGATTTGCTCCAGCGCATCAGTGATTTGATAGAACTGCTGTTCCGGATAATCCTGGCTGACCCCGCCTTGGGTGGCGACGCGGCTACCGGCGGGCGCAGTCTTGTTGCGGCCCAACTTGCCCGACAGACGACCGCCCGATAGCGGACTCCAGACCAGCGCGCCCACTTTCTGGTCCAGCGCCAGCGGCATCAATTCCAATTCATATTCGCGCGCCAGCAAGGAATAATAGGCTTGGTGTGCGATATAACGCGACCAGCCATGCCCCTCCGATACGGAGAGCGCCTTCATCAAATGCCAGCCGGAGAAATTGGAGCAACCGATATAGCGCACCTTGCCGGCCGTGATCAAATCGTCCAGCGCACGCAGGGTTTCGTCGAGCGGCGTGGCGGCGTCGAAACCGTGCATTTGCCACAAGTCGATGTGGTCGGTGCCGAGCCGGCGCAAGCTCGCTTCGCAGGCCGCAATCAAATGATGGCGCGAGGAGCCGATATGGTTGGGGCCAGGGCCGGTGCGAAACGATGCCTTGCTTGAAATAAGCACCTGGTCGCGGCGGCCGGCAATCGCCTTGCCGAGGATGGTTTCAGCCAGGCCGTCCGAATAGACATCGGCGCTGTCGAAAAGATTGGCGCCGGCTTCCAGAGCGACATCGATCAGGCGCTTGGCTTCTTCCACATCGGTTGCGCCCCAGGCGCGGAAAAATTCATTACCGCCGCCAAAGGTACCGCTACCAAGACTGATCACAGGTACTTTAAGCCCGGACGCGCCGAGAAGTCGATATTGCATGGTGTGATTCCTTTAAATTGAAGGGGGAACTGCGAGGAAGGCTGCGGCCAGCTGCAAGGAAGTGGGCTTTTGCAAGACATGGCGCAACCGGTTCCGGCGCATCTTAGCACTGTGTGCAGCACGCCGTTTGCTGTACCGGGATTTGTCCGCCATGCATCCACAATATAGTGCAATCACGCGTCGATACTGGGGGTATATGCCAAAACAAGTGCAATCACGCAGGTGTTTGTTATGTCTTTAAAAATACTACCCTCTAGTATATTCCCACTTAAAATGCTGTTTCCCGTCGAAAAAACTTAAATCGACGATAGTGGGCAAGTTTGGTTTACGCATGCCGCAGTTGAATCTATACTGGCGCTGGCGATTAAATAAATCGCCTTGATTTAATCGCCTATTCATCCACGGCAGCCCACAAGAGAACAAGATGATCGCAACGATTGGTGAAGCATTGGTAGACATGATCGAACTAGCCGACGGCCGGTTTTTGCCATGTCTGGGCGGTTCGGTATGCAATTTTTCACTCGGCGCGGCGCGGCAAGGGATGGCGACCAGTTACCTTAATCCGCTGTCGGGCGATCGCTTCGGCGACCGTTTTCGGGCGCTGCTGACGGGCAACGGCGTGGTGCTGGCTGCCCCTACCGCCAGCATTTGCCCGACCTCGCTGGCGATGGTCAGCCTGGATCAGCAGGGCGTGCCAACCTATGCCTTCCATCGTGAAGGCGTGGCCGACCGCGATGTGACGGCCGCCAGCCTGATCGCAACCTTGCCAGCGCCGCTGCAACTGTTGCATACCGGTGGCTTGGCGCTAGTGCCGCAAGACGCGCCGCTGGCATTGGAAGTGATGCAGGCAGCGCGGACACGCGGCGCGCTGGTGTCGGTCGATGCCAATCTGCGGCCGATGGTGGTGCAAGACCGGGAGCAGTATGTGGCTGGCGTCAAGCAAGTGATGCGCCAGGCCGACATCGTTAAATTAAGCGATGAAGACCTCGATGTGCTGGGCTGGGGTGACTTGGACGACGTGGCCCTGACGGCGGTCTTGTTCGACAACGCCAAGCTTGGGCTGGTCGCCATCACGCGTGGCAAACAAGGGGCAGCGCTCTGGACCCGCCACCAGCAGGTCCGGCTGGCGGCACCGGCTGATCTGGCGGTAGTCGATACGGTCGGCGCCGGCGATAGTTTCCACGCTGGTTTGCTAGCGTATTTGCTGCGCTCCGGCCAAATGAACAGTGCAGCCGACTTGGCGCACCTGCCGGCAGACTTGCTGAGCGCGGCCTTGCGCCATGCGATTGCCGCCGCCAGCATCAATATCATGCGTTCGGGTTGTAATCCGCCGACCTGGGAAGAGACGGCGCAATTTGTTTGGTAAACATTTGTAGGCGCGGTTTTGCCCTGCCGGCGCAATTCGCAATGAACTTTGCGTCAGCGCTTTTGGTCTAGCTTATACTCTCGATTCATTTTGACTTCCTCAAGCTAGCCATGCCAAATTCGCAGCAATCCAAGCTTCGCCATCCATTTGCACGCGGCGCCATGCGCGGCTTTACCCTGATTGAAATCATGGTGGTGGTCGTTATCATGGGCATCCTGGCGGCGCTGGTCGTGCCTAAACTGATGGGCCGCACCGACGATGCGCGCATCGTTGCCGCCAAACAAGACATCGCCACCATGATGCAGGCGCTCAAGCTTTACAAACTCGACAACCAGCGTTATCCGACCACCGAACAAGGCCTGTCGGCACTGGTCGCCAAACCAACCGTCGGGCCGGCGTCCGACAATTGGAAAACCGGCGGTTATCTCGATAAATTGCCCAAAGATCCCTGGGGCAATGCCTACCAATTTTTATCGCCCGGCCTGAAAGGGGAAGTTGATATCTTTTCGCTGGGCGCCGATGCGCAACCGGGCGGCGCCGCTAACGACGCCGATATCGGCTCGTGGGAACTCTAGCAATTTTGCGTTGCGGTAACAAACAAGGCGGAGCCAGGTTCCATGCCTCGCCCCAAGCCGGCTTTACCCTGCTCGAATTGCTGGTGGTGGTGGTGATTGCCGGCATCACCTTGGGTCTCGTGTCTTTTAATGCGATGCCCAATGCGCGCCAGAACCTGCAAAACGAGGCGCAACGGATTGCCTTGCTGCTGCAACTGGCACGCGACGAAGCGATCTTGCGCAACCGGCTGGTCGCCTTCGATGCCAATCAAGACGGTTATCGCTTTTTGGTGCGCGAAGACAATGAGTGGCAAGCCATCACGCGCGACGATATGTTGCGCGACCGTCCCTTCAAGCATGGCCCGGTGCTGCTCAGCATCAACCCGCCAGTAGCGGGCGACCCGAGCCGGATGCGGATCATTTTCGGGCGCGAACCGGTCACCGCGCCCTTCGTGCTGACACTGGCCAGCGACGATGCCAATGTCGCCCTGCGGGCCGATGGCGTCGGCCATTTTGTGGTGGATTAAGATGCACCCTGCCCGTTCAAATTTCTCATATGCACACGGCTTCACCTTGCTCGAAGTATTGGTGGCGCTGGTGATCGTCGGCACCGCACTCGGTGCCAGCATGCGCGCGGTCGGCAGCCTGGCGCAAAACGGCAGCAGCTTACGCTCGACCATGATGGCAACCTGGTCGGCGGAAAACCGGCTGGTGCAAATCCGGCTGTCCAAGGAATTCCCCGCCTTCGGCAAACGCAGCTTCGATTGTCCGCAAGGCGATATGAAACTGGTGTGCGAAGAAGAAGTGCTGGCCACGCCGAATGTCAATTTCCGCCGGGTCCAAGTCAGCGTATTCGATAGCAGCGAACCCGGCCGCAGCATTATCAAACCCCTGGTGCAAGTCGTGCCAAATGGCTAAACACCAGCATTTTCGCCATGCGCGCGGCTTTACCCTGATCGAGTTATTGGTCGCCATCAGCATCCTGGCGATCATCGCGGTGCTGGGCTGGCGCGGGCTGGACGGCATCGTGCGGGCGCGGATTGCCCTGACGCAAAACATGGAGCAGTCGCGCAGCATGCAATTGGTATTTGCCCAGTTGCAAAGCGATTGCGCCCAGATCGTGCGTCCGCGTGACATCGCCAACCGCATGGCGCTGGCAGCCGAGCCCAGCCGCATCACGCTGGTACGCACCGTGTTTGGCGACAATCAAGCGGTAGCGCTAAAAGTAGTGGCTTACCGCATCAATAACGGCGTGCTGAGCCGGCGCGAATCGGCCACCACCCGCGACCTGCGCGAACTCGATGGCTTTTGGCGCACCCAATTAGGCGATATCGAGATCGACAATACACAGGCCGTGGCGCTGCAAACCGATGTCGCCGAGCTGAACTTGCGGCTCTGGATGGAAAAAGGCACGGCCTGGCAAACCCCGGCCCCAATTAGCACCGCGGCCACCGGTCCAGCAGCGACTGCTGGTGTCATTGCAGCGGCTGCCGCTGCCAACCCGCTGCCCGATAGCGCCACGCCGATCGGTCTGGAAGTCGCCATGCAACTGCGCGACAAGCCAGCGGTCATTACCAAAGTATTTTTATTGGGTGCGGTATGAGAAAGCCCCTTCCATTGCCGCGCCAACATTCCCAACGCGGGGTCGCCGTAATTACCGCCCTGCTTTTGACCACGCTGGCGGTGACCATCGTCGCCAGCCTGTTCTGGCAACAGCAAGTGCAGGTGCGCACCATGGAAAACCAGCGCCTGCAATTGCAAACCCAATGGATCTTGCGCGGCGGACTTGACTGGGCGCGCCTGATCCTGCGCGAAGATGCGCGCCATTCCGCGGTGGATTATCTGGGCGAAGCCTGGGCCACGCCGCTGGCCGAAACCCGGCTCGATGAATACGTCGAAAAAGACAATACCGATGCCGGCGACGCCACCTTGTCCGGCCAGATCATCGATGCCCAATCGCGCCTGAACCTGAGCAATCTGTTGATTGAAGAAGAGGTCAATCCGACTTACGTCGACCTGTTCGAGCGCTTGCTGAACCACCTCAAGCTCAAGCCGGAACTGGCGCAAGCCACCGCCAACCTGATGGCAGAGCGGCGAAAGAAAGTGAATGCCGATGCCGCCAACGGCGGCCAAAATGCGGGCTCGGTCAGCGCCGGTGAGACGCTGGTGCTGGCACAGGCGGAAGATTTACTTGAAGTGCCGGGGTTTTCACTGGATATTTTGGCCAAGTTGAAGGACTATGTCGTCGTGTTGCCGCCGACCGCGGTACCGCAGATCAATGTCAACACCGCGCCGGCTGAAATTTTAGCTGCCTTGGATGATTCCTTGACGCTGGCCGATGGCGAAACCTTGGTCGCAAGCCGGGAAAAAGCGTACTTCCGCTCGATTGGCGGCGATTTTTTATCCCGTTTGTCACAGGAAAAAAAATGGGGCTCGCAGGCGGTCACGGTACAAACCAATTATTTTTTAGTTAATAGTAAAGTGCATCTGGGTCGCGCCGTGCTGGAAACCCAGGCCTTGATTCAACGTTCTTCCAGCGCACCGTACACCACGCAGATTGTCTGGATACGGGATAAGTAGCGGATTGCACAATATGATTGCGCCCTCCTATTTCAGTGGTTTATAGGGGGTATATGTTAAAAACAATGCTTACCCGCACACATTTAGCGGCACAAATTTAATACTGGGCTCAGTATATTTTTAGTAAGAATCGCCTGAAGCCAGAGAAGAGACCATCCTTTTGAGCATACTTTATATACGCCACCCTTCCCGCGCCAGCGTCGACAATGCAGCCGGCGTTGTGCTGGATTGCCCGTTTGCACTGGTGTCCGATGCCGGCGTGATTTTGCGCGAGGGCACTGCCAGCCTGCCCAAACTAGCAACCATTATCAAGCAGGCAAAACGCATCGTCCTGCTGCTGGCCGCCAGCGATGTCAGCCTGTTGAAAGTCAAAATGCCGCCGCTGTCGGCGGCGCGCCTGAAAGCAGCCTTGCCCAATCTGGTGGAAGACCAGCTCATTTCCGATCCGTCCGAATGCATCGTGGTCGCCGCCCCGCCATCCGTATCCGACCAAAATGAAGCCCTGCGCACGGTCGCGGTAGTGCAACGCGCATGGCTGCAAAGCCTGGTCAAGCAATTGGTGGCGCTGGGCGCACGCAATATCGCCGCCTTGCCCGGACAACTGTGCTTGCCGATTCAGCCCGGCAAGACCAGCGCCGAAGTCATCGAACACAATGACCATGTCGAATTGAGTTTGCGCCTGTCGCCACTGGAAGGCATCGGCTTGCCGATCATGGCCGAGCATCTGGAGTCGGCACCGTTTCACGTGAAGCAAATGCTGGCCGCAGTGGCACCCAATGCCACCATCGCCTTGACGGTGCCAGCCGCACGCGTGGCCCAATACCAGCAAATGCTGGGGCCTGAAGTGAGCGTCATCCCGGATCAATGGACCGGCAGAATTGCTGCTGCCAGAGCCGGTTCCTTCGACTTGATGAGCGGCATCGATGGCGGCGTCGGGCCGCAATTCGACTTCAAAACCTGGCGCTGGCCGCTGGCCTTGGCCGCGTTATTGGTCACCGTCAACCTGGCTGCCATGAATACCGAATGGCTGCGCTTGAAACATGAAGCCGACAGCATCCGCAACAGCATGCTGCAAAGTTTCAAGACCGGCTACCCGAAAGAAACCGCGATCATCGACCCGCTGGCGCAAATGCGGCAAAAGATCAATGCCAGCAAAACCAATAGCGGCCAAAGCGCCCCAGATGACTTTACCGCGCTGGCCGCTGCCACTGCCGAAGTCCTGGCCAGCATCAAGCTAAGCCATCCGACCCTGCCCGCGCTGGCCGAACTCGATTACCGCGATCGCAGCCTGATACTCAAGTTCAAGCCGGACGGCGAAGTCCCGACGGATGCCTTCAAGGCTGCGCTGACTGAGCGCAAACTGGCGCTGACCCCAACACCAGGCGGCGCGTGGCAGATCAGGAGCATGAAGTGAACCAGAGCATGAGCAAAAGCATGAATTTAGCCAGTAAATTACCAGTGCAAGGCGGCTTAAAAAGCCTCTGGCGCGATTTTTGGTCGGCCCGCAGCCCACAAGAACGCAAACTCTTGCGCTTGGCCACGTTGGTCGTATTGCTGGCCTTGATTTATAGCGTATTGATCGATCCAGCGATGCAAGGCCGCGCCCGGTTGGAAAAAAGCTTGCCGGCGCTGCGCCTGCAAGCCGCCGACATGCAAGCCCTGAGCCGGGAAGCCGCCTTGCTGGCAGGTAGAACAGCGCCCGTCACGGAGCCGATGAGCAAAAAAAACATCGACGACAGCCTCAAACAACACGGCATCAATGCCACCAGCATTGCGATGGTGGGCGATTTCGCCAAAGTGCAACTGGATGGTGTGCCGTTTGCGGCGCTGATGCAGTGCTTGGCCGATATGCAAAAATTGACCAAGGTGACGGTGGCTGATGCCCATATCGCTGCATTGGCGGTGCCGGGCAGTGTCAACGCCACTCTCACCTTGCGCCAGCAGAAGGCCGATTGATGCGGCGTCTCGTGTTATGGTCGCTGCTCGCGCTGGTCAGCGTGGTGAGTACGTTGCTGATATTTTTCCCCGCTGCATGGCTGGCGGCAGCGCTGGAAGCGCAAACCGGCGGCCGCCTGACGATGGGCGATCCGCAAGGTTCCTTATGGCAAGGTTCGGCCTTCATCGGTGCCGCGGCCGGCCCGCGCGATCCGGTAACGCCTTTATTGCCGGGGCGGTTTTCATGGCAACTCTCGCCCATGATCTTGTTGGGCGATCTTGATCTGCTATTGGAAAACAACGAGTCGTTATCGCAAGCGCTGCATGTCACCGGTAGCTGGAACAATTGGCAAGTCGGTCCCAGCGCTATCGTATTGCCGGCCGAACGCCTGGCCGGCCTGGGCGCGCCGCTCAACACCATCGTGCCGTCGGGTCAGATGCGCCTGTCCTGGGGCGGCTTGCAACTGGCACGGCAAGGCGCGAAGGTCGATGTGTTTGGCCAGATGACGCTCGATATGCTGGACATTGCATCACGGATGTCAGCCATCAAGCCGCTAGGCAGCTATCAGCTCATCATGGATTGGAGCGGGCAGCAGGCGCAATTGACCATGCGCTCGGTGAAAGGGCCGCTGCTATTGAGCGGCAACGGCGCGCTGGCAAACGGACGGTTTCAATTTTCAGGCAAGGCAGAAGCAGCAACGGGACAAGAAGAGACGCTGGCCAATTTACTCAATTTATTAGGCCAGCGCCGTAAAGAAGGCGACAAGGACGTTATCGCGTTAGAGTTCAAATCATGAAAAAAAACATAACAATTCAAAAATCACACTCGCCACTGCTGAACACACGTAAATCACCCATGCTGAACTTACGTCAGTGGCCCGCAGCGGCATTGATCGCCTGCGCCGTGCTGGCTGGCACACCGGCTTTTGCCGCGCCGCAAGTGAGCGAGGAAGCCGCCCTCAATTTTGTCGGCGCCGACCTGGAATCGGTGATCAAGGCCATTGGCCATTACACCAATATCACCTTCGTAATCGACCCACGCGTCAAAGGCACCATCAATTTGGTGTCCGAAAAACCGCTCAGCAAGTCACAAGCCTTCAGCCTCTTGACCTCGACCTTGCGCTTGCAGGGTTATGCCGTGGTGATGGGCGACGGCTTTGCCAAAGTAGTGCCGGAAGCCGACGCCAAGCTGCAACCGACGCCGGTGCAAACGGTGGCCAGCCCGATCAAGGGCGACCAGATTGCGACCCAGGTATTTCGCCTGAACTATGAGTCGTCGACCAATATGGCGACGGTGCTGCGGCCGCTGATTTCGCCCAACAACACGATCAATGCCAATCCAGGCAACAATTCGGTCGTCATCACCGATTACGCCGACAACCTCAAGCGCCTTGGCAAAATCATCGCCGCGCTGGATGCGCCTTCCAACGGCGACCTCGACGTGGTGCCGCTCAATTATGCGATTGCGACCGATCTGGCCGCCATGATCAATCGCCTGCTGGAGCCGAGTTCGCCCGATTCCGGCCGGGTCAGCGTGATGGCCGACGCCCGTACCAATACCCTGATCTTGCGCGCACCGTCGCTGGCGCGCGCCAATCTGGCCAAGTCGCTGATCGCCAAGCTGGATCAACCAACCGCCAATCCCGGCAATGTGCATGTGGTGTATCTGAAAAACGCCGAAGCGGTCAAGCTGGCGCAAACCTTGCGCGCGGTGATTTCATCCGATACTTCCAGTGCGCAATCGAGCTCATCATCGAGCGGCCTGGCCAGCAATGGCAATGGCAGCAACCAGCCGGCTGGCATGCCTAGCACCGCTGCATTGCAACCATCTTCTGCGCCAGCCGCCTTGCCCAGCGGCGGCGCGGCTGGTTTTATTCAGGCCGATCCATCGACCAATACCTTGATCATCACCGCCAACGAAGCGGTCTATCGCAATCTGCGCACCGTGATCGACTTGCTCGACGTGCGCCGTGCCCAGGTGTATATCGAAGCCATGATTGTCGAAGTCACGGCCGACAAGGCCGCGGAATTCGGCGTGCAATGGGCGGCGGCCAGCGGTAGCTCGACCAGCAATTACCGGGTCGGCGGGGCCAATCTGTCTGCATTGGCGGGCGACAACAATTTGATAAAGCTGACGGGTAGCAAGGGTTTGACTGCAGGTCCAGGATTAAGTATCGGCGTATTTCGCCAGATCAACGGCGCATTGGGACTGGGCGCCATCGCCCATGCACTGGAAAACGACGGCAGCGTCAACATACTTTCGACGCCAAACCTGATCACGCTCGACAATGAAGAAGCCCGCATCATCGTTGGCCAAAACGTACCTTTCATTACTGGCCAATACACCACTGCCGCGTCCGGCAGCAGCGCCAATCCGTTTCAAACCATCGAACGCAAAGATGTCGGCCTGTCGCTGAAAGTACGACCGCAAATTTCCGAGGGCGGCACGGTCAAAATGTCGATTTATCAGGAATCGTCCAGCGTCGACATAACTGCTGTCAATGCCGCTGGGATCATCACCAAAAAGCGTTCGATAGAAACCAATGTACTGGCCGACGATGGCCAGATCGTGGTGTTGGGTGGCCTGATCGAAGACACCACCGTTGACGGTGTTGAATCAGTGCGCGGCCTGGCCGATATCCCGATCATCGGCAACCTGTTCAAATACCGCAAGCGCAGCCGTGGCAAAACCAATCTGATGGTATTTTTGCGCCCGACCGTGATCCGCAATAGCGAGCAGAGCAATAACGTACTCAATGACCGCTACGACTTCATCCGCGGCATCCAGACCAATACCCAGCCGGAACATACTGTGTTCTTGCCGGATCTAAGCAATCCGATTATCGGGCCGCTCAATAACGGTCGCCCGATTGGCGGGAATTTAATTAACAACGTGATCAATAGTGGCGTACCGCTCGGCAATACCAGCAAGCCGGTAACGCCAAATCCCGGCGCCGTGCCGGAATCGGTGCTGCCGCCACAATGATTCAATAAAGAGTTTGCACTGAGTAGAACATGATCGATACCCGCCTTTTGCCCTTTGCCTTCGCCCGCGATTTCACCGTGCTGGCCAGCCGCGACGATAGCGCCAGCGATGCGAGCGGCAAGACTGTCGCGGTCTGGATATCGGAAGCCACCCCACCGAGCGCGATTGCCGAAGTCAGCCGTCGTTTCGGTCGGGTACATTTGACCTCGATGCCGCGTGCCGAACTCGATCTGGCGATTGCCAAAGCCTATGCCGGTTCGGGCGGCGATGCCTCGCAAGTGGTGGATGAATTCGAATCCAACCTCGATTTAACCAAGCTGATGCAAGACGTGCCCGCGATCGAGGATTTGCTGGAATCAGCCGACGACGCGCCGGTAATCCGCATGATCAATGCCTTGCTGACGCAAGCCTTGCGGGAAGGCGCATCGGATATCCATATCGAGCCGTTTGAAACTACCTCGGTAGTGCGCTTTCGTATCGATGGCGCCTTGCGCGATGTGGTGCGCCCCAAGAAAGCGATCCACGCTTCGCTCATTTCCCGCATCAAGATCATGGCCCAGCTCGATATCGCGGAAAAACGCTTGCCGCAAGACGGCCGTATTACGCTGCGCATCGGCGGCAAGCCAGTCGATGTGCGGGTCTCGACCCTGCCGACCGGCCACGGCGAACGCGCCGTATTGCGGTTGCTGGACAAGGAAGCCGGTCGCCTCAATCTGCAACATCTGGGCATGAGCGATCCGATGCTGGCGCAATTCGACCAGCTGATCAACCAGCCGCACGGCATCGTGCTGGTCACTGGGCCGACCGGTTCCGGTAAAACCACTACGCTGTACGCTGCGTTGTCGCGCCTGAATGCCTCGACCACCAATATCCTGACGGTGGAAGACCCGATTGAATACGACCTGATCGGCGTCGGCCAGACCCAGGTCAATCCGCGCATCGACATGAGTTTTGCCAAAGCCTTGCGCGCGATCCTTCGGCAAGACCCGGACGTGATCATGATCGGTGAAATCCGCGATCTGGAAACCGCGCAAATCGCGGTGCAAGCCTCGCTCACCGGCCATCTGGTACTAGCGACCTTGCATACCAATGACTCGGCCGCTGCGGTGACCCGTTTGCTCGATATGGGGATCGAGCCGTTCTTGCTGTCGTCGTCCCTGTTGGGTGTGATGGCGCAGCGGCTGGTACGCAAGCTGTGTCCGCATTGCAAGCGCGCCGACGGCCCCTATTTGCAAGCGGTCGGCTGCGACCATTGCGGTCAATCCGGTTATCAAGGCCGGGTTGGGGTGTATGAGTTATTGCAAACCACCGACCATATCCGCGCCCTGATCCACGAACGCGCCTCGGAAGCCACCATCCGTAGCGCGGCGCAAGACGATGGCATGCAGACCATGCGCGAAGATGGCGAACGCTGGTTGCGCGACGGCACTACTTCCCAAGCCGAGCTGCTGCGCGTGACCAAGGAATAGGACTTAGACCGTGCCTGCATTTCGTTACGAAGCCGCCGATGCACTCGGCGCCATTTCCAAAGGCGTGGTCAACGCCGATAGCACTCGTGCGGCGCGCGCCGACCTGCGCTCGCAAGGCTTGTTGCCAATCACGGTCGACCCGATTGCAGCCCAGTTGGATGCAGCCGGCAACAAAAAAGCGCGTGCCTTTGGCGATAAATTATCGACCACCGAATTGGCCTTATTCACACGCCAGATCGCCAGCCTGCTGGAAGCCGGCCTGCCGCTGGAACAAGCGCTGTCTGCCTTGCTGGAACAAGCCGAGCGGCCGTATGTACGCGATTTGGTCGGTTCGATCCGGGCCGAAGTGATGGGCGGCGTCTCGTATTCCGACGCGTTGTCGCGCCATCCGCGCGATTTTGCCGAAATTTACCGGGCGCTGGTCGCTTCCGGCGAGCAAATCGGCCAACTCTCGCGCGTGCTGTCGCGCCTGGCCGACTATATCGAGCGGCGCAATGCGCTGGTACAAAAAGTCAAACTGGCGTTTACCTACCCCGCCATCGTCACCGTGGTCGCGTTTGCCATCGTGATCTTTTTGCTCACTTATGTGGTGCCGCAAATCGTTTCGGTATTTGCCAATACCAAGCAAAAATTGCCGCTGCTCACCGTCATCATGCTGGCGATCTCGGACTTCGTGCGCAACTATGGCTGGATCGTGTTGCTCGCTGCCATCGGTGCCGCTTTTGCCTGGCGTGCCGCTTTGAAAGATGCTGTCATCAAGCGGCGCTGGCATACCTGGCTACTAGATGCACCCTTGTATGGCAAGTTCGAGCGCAGCCTGAACACGGCGCGTTTTGCCAGCACGCTGGCGATCACCACCGGTTCCGGCGTGCCGATCTTGCGCGCCCTGCAAACCAGCCGCGATACCCTGTCCAACGTTGCCATGCGCGAACTGGTAGAAGAAGCCACCGGCAGCGTGCGCGAAGGCGTCGGCTTGGCGCGTGCCCTGTCGGCGCACAAACATTTTCCGCCAATGCTGATCCACATGATCCGCGCCGGCGAAATCACCGGCGAATTGCCCGCCATGCTGGAACGCGCGGCCGCCGCCCAAGAACAAGACCTGGAACGGCGCACCTTGATCATCGCTGGCTTGCTGGAACCCGCCCTGATCCTGGCGATGGGCGTGGTGGTGTTATTGATCGTGCTGGCGGTGTTGATGCCGATTATCGAAATCAATCAGCTGGTGCGCTAGTGTGCGGCCCAATAAATTGCGCGAAAAAATTTAAGGAAATTGCATGAAGCGGTCTGCCTTGCTGGTCAGTTTTTTATTGTTTGTAGCCTTGAGCATATCGGCCACCTATTGGGCCTTGCGCCTATTCAAGCCGGTGGCGCGCCAGGTCATCGCGCCGCCGACGGCGCCGCCAACGGAAATCAAGCTTGAGGCCGCCAGCGGTTTATTTGGCGGACGCACCGCTGCCGCAATGGCGACCAATTACCAATTGAAAGGCGTAATCGCCGCGCAAAACGGCAGTGGCAGCGTGGCGATCTTGGTAGCGGACGGTCAGCCGGCCCAGATTGTCGGTGTCGGTGCCGAGATTACGCCCGGTGTCAGCGTCAAGGAAGTCCATGCGCAATATGTCATCTTGTCAGACGGCGGCGTATTGAAACGGGTTGAATGGCCGGAAGGTAGTGTCGCGATGGCGAGTGTCGATAGCGGCGACAATGGCAGGGTATTGTCAGCGCCGACCGTCACTGGACTGCCCAATGCACCAGTCATGCCAGCCGTACCAGCACTGCCCGCTACGCCAGTAATGCCGCCACCAGCAGCTAGCCCAGCGGTCACGACCCGTCCGGGTAGCAGTGTGGCAGCGGGATTGCCGCCAATGCCCAATGAAAACCGCCCTCAGGATAACCGTCGGCTATCGCCACAACGTGGGGGCGGGCAAAATAATCGATAGGCTCATCGCTAGCCAGCCAAGCTATCCGCGTCAATCTTCCGGCGTTTCTTTCTTCAGATCACCAAGCTTTTTATCCAGCAGAATTTTTTGTGTTTGGCGCTGTGCCGAGGGCGACTTTTGATGTGGGCCGGCGGCGCGTTGCTTGGCCGCAATCGCCAATGGATTACGCGGTTTCAGCGGCGGCATCGGCTTGGCCAGCAAGCGCATTTTTTGCCTGGTAGATAAGCCCTTGTTCGCCACGCTCACACTCGATTCAAGCCAGCTTATTTGCCGGCAGCCTTGAAAGTATCGCGCACGCTGGCCTTAATCGTCAGCTTTTGCGCGACTTTCAGGCTATCTTCAAAGGTCAACGTGATCGGCACCGTCTCGCCCGGATTCAAGCGCTGTTTCAGGTCTAGCAACATGATGTGATAGGCGCCGGGTTTCAAGTCAACGGTCTTTTGCGGCGGCAAATCGATTGCCGTGACTTCGCGCATCCTCATCATGTCATCCACCACTTTCATCTCATGCATTTCGGCATGACCGGCTACCGGCGATTCAACCGCCACTAGCTTGCTACCCTTGGCTGCAGTCAGTTGCATGAAGGCGCCCGTTACCTTTTGCCCGGCGACGACGCTGCGCACCCAGGCATTTTCCACCTGTACTTGCGCCAGCGCGGTGGTCGATAATAAGGCCAGCGCAGCGGCGCCGAGGCCGTGTTTCAGGTAAAAAATATGCTTGGAGGGCGAATTAAACATGAGGCCGGCTTTCAAAGATGAGGCAATAAAAATAAAACGCCTGCGCGTATATGAAAAATTTCTGTAGGGGGTGCGGAGCCGCCGAGGCCGTGCGCACCCTACTCACACTTTTCCGGTACGCGTAGACGTTTTATTGAAACAATTAACAGCCATGTGCTAAATGCGCAATTTAGCGGGGGTATCTGAAAAAACATATGCTTACCCGCACGTTTTCATTGGGTCTAATTAAATACTACCACCAGTATCAATTAAGGCAAAAACCGCTTTTTAGAGCACGTAACGCGACAAATCTTCATTCACGGCCAGCGCATCAAGCCGGTCATTCACGTACGCGGCGTCGATGGTGATGACCGTTGCCGCATTCTCACTGGCGGAAAATGAGACTTCTTCCAGCAGCTTTTCCATCACGGTGTACAGGCGGCGGGCGCCAATGTTTTCGGTACGCTCGTTAACCGAGAAGGCGATTTCGGCCAGACGGGTAATCCCTTCCGGCACAAAGGCAATCTTGACGTCTTCGGTCGCCAGCAGCGCTTCGTACTGTTTGGTCAGGCAAGCATCGGTACTGGTCAGGATGCATTCGAAATCGGCTATCGACAGCGATTCCAGCTCGACCCGGATCGGGAAACGGCCTTGCAATTCCGGGATCAGATCCGATGGTTTGGCCAGATGGAACGCGCCCGAGGCGATGAATAAAATATGGTCGGTACGGATCATGCCGTACTTGGTATTGACGGTGGTGCCTTCAACCAGCGGCAACAGGTCGCGCTGCACGCCGGCACGCGAGACGTCAGCGCCACCGACTTCGGAGCGCGAGGCGATCTTGTCGATTTCATCAAGGAACACGATGCCGTTTTGCTCGACGTTGTTGATGGCTTTTTGCTTGAGTTCATCGTCATTGACCAGCTTGGCGGCTTCTTCCTCGATCAGGATCTTGCGTGCGTCGCGGATCTTGAGTTTGCGCGCTTTCTTGCGACCGGCGCCAACCCCGGAAAACATGGACTTGATTTGCTCGGTCATTTCTTCCATGCCAGGCGGCGCCATGATTTCCATATGCGGCATGGCTTCAGCCACTTCCAGCTCGATTTCACGCTCGTCGAGCAAGCCTTCGCGCAGGCGCTTGCGGAAGGTTTGACGCGCGTTGGAACCAGCCTCGCTTTCGGCGCCGCTTTCAGGCGCTTTCTGATCGACATGGAAGCCAAAATCGCGTGCCGGCGGCACCAAGATATCGAGGATACGGTCTTCGGCCGCGTCTTCGGCCCGGCTGCGCACTTTGCGCATCTCGGCCTCGCGAGTTTGCTTGATGCCGATGTCGATCAGGTCGCGGATGATGGTATCGACATCGCGCCCGACATAGCCGACTTCGGTAAATTTAGTCGCCTCGATCTTGATAAAAGGCGCATCGGCCAGCTTGGCAAGGCGGCGTGCAATTTCAGTTTTACCGACGCCGGTGGGGCCGATCATCAGGATATTTTTAGGCGTGATTTCGTGCCGCAACGGCTCGGCCACTTGCTGCCGACGCCAGCGATTACGCAGTGCAATGGCAACGGCGCGCTTGGCGCGACCTTGGCCGACGACATGTTTATCGAGTTCGGAAACGATTTCTTGCGGGGTCATATTCATGATATTTTTACCGGTCATGCGATCGGATTCGGCCTATTCAAGCGTTTCGATGGTGTGCGACATATTGGTATAGATACACAATTCGCCGGCAATCGTCAGCGACTTCTTGACGATGTCAGCCGGTGTCAAATCGGTATTTTCTTGCAAGGCTTTGGCCGCCGATTGGGCGTAAGTACCGCCCGAACCGATGGCGCCGATGCCGTCTTCCGGCTCCAGCACATCGCCATTGCCGGTGATGACCAGCGTTGTTTCGCGGTCGGCTACCAGCAACATCGCTTCCAGCCGGCGCAAGATGCGGTCGGTGCGCCAATCCTTGGCCAACTCGACCGAGGCGCGCATCAAATGGCCCTGGTGTTTTTCCAACTTGGCTTCGAAGCGTTCCAATAGGGTAAATGCATCGGCGGTACCGCCGGCAAAGCCGACCAGCACTTTGCCGTGGTAGGTCTTGCGCACTTTACGCGCGGTGCCTTTCATGACGATATTGCCTAAGGTCACCTGACCGTCGCCGCCAAGCGCGACCATATTGCCGCGCCGGACGGAGAGAATGGTGGTGC
>JAZKIX010000071.1:0-3999 GCA_040384645.1 Pseudomonadota bacterium
ATGATCCGGGCCGAACGCGATGTCGTGATCAAGCACCTGCATGTCAAGCCCGGCGCAGTAATTAGTGCCAAGGATTTGCTGATGGAATTTGCAGGCTGGAGCTTTATTTTTTGCTGTCTCCACATTCAAAATGATGAAAATATACTGGGCGTTGTATTTTTAACGACCCAATGAAAATCTGCGGAGGAAGAAGTTTTTGTGCACATACCCTCTAATTTTTGGTTATTTGGTGCGGCGATTTAACCTCCAGGATCGGATGAAAGTGTGTCTTGCAACAAAAATGAGGATGGTTTTAATTCCAAATATGAAAAGCTTAAATGTTGGAATTGACCCAAATTTTTGGGAAGCCAATTGCTTGTATTGATGTTAGGTTAAATTGAAGATTTCGACCAAATTTGGATATCCAATGGCTGACGCACTTTATAGCGCAATTCCCACATTCAAATCCACTCCTACAGATGATGTAATCGGGCAATTTACCTTGCAACTCGTAACTGAGCGCGATGATATTGTGCATACGATGGGCACTGCAGTGTGGATTGGTCCAAGCTTGGCAATCACGGCGGCGCATATTATGGACGCATGCAAGCAGGCGTATGGTTTGAAAGATGATGGCGCGGCAGACTTTTTGATGCATGCCATTCAGTACGGACCAAGTGCACCAGTAAATTTCAGCGTGCAGAAGATTTTTCGTTCAAATTTAACGGATATAGCTTTACTCCATTTGCGCGCAGATGCTGAATCCATTCCCGAGTTGTATCCAAGAATTAGCCTTATTCCACCGAAAAAAGGTGAGCGAATAGTTGCTTTCGGATACCCGGCCAAATTGGAATGTACCGCGCTCGAAGTGGTGGTTACGCCGAATGGATCAACGAGTGTTGGAGTGGTTCGGGAGGTCTACATGGCACGTAGGGATCTAGTAATGGCGCCATTTTCTTGCTTTGAAACTAACCAACGTTTTGACGATAGTATGAGCGGAGGCCCCGTATTTAATAATGTTGGTGAGCTTTGCGGGCTTATCTGTAGTACTTTCGAGCCTTCAAGTTCAGAGGAAGCATATGTTTCATATTGCACCCTTCTTTGGCCGCTAGTTGACTTGGAAATAGATGTTCAGTTCGCTGATCAGCCTGAGTTGGGGGCTTCATACAAATTTATCGAGTTTCTTAAATTTCGTGGTGATGGGGTGGTAGGACTAGATCGCATCCAATTTGCGAAGGGTCAAATAATCTACTGCAGCCCTCCGATTGATTACTCGTGGCGATGGGGGCGCAAGGGCTCGACATGATGGCTTTAGATAGGCGCGGATTGATGCTAAAGTCGAATCGGAAGATGAAGCTGGCGCTCCATATAAATCGGCCCTTGCACGAAAGGCATTTCTCCTAGTCACACCTCGTTTCACATTAACAACAACCTCCCGCATGTTTTAAACAACGCAACGATTGCGTATGACGGCGCACTTCGCTGACCATGAGAGGGCCGCCGTGGCCCATGTAAAAGCGGTGCATGCCAGCGTCCATCATGTGTTGCAATTGGTCGGCCACCGTAAGCGGGCTGTCTTCAAAAGGCGGCCGTTTTGCACGCCCGATGCGCACGATGCCGCCCAGTAAAACACCGGATGCCAGCAGGTCACCGACCATGGCGTCACCGCTGGCTAGTTGTACCGAGACCGATCCGGCAGTGTGGCCTGGTGTATGGCGGGCAATGCCGTTGACGCCGAAGCGTTCGAGATCGGCTAAAGCGTTTTCTTGCAGCAGGATATCGGGCGTAAAGGGTGTGTACGGCCGCAATATCAAACCGGTGCGCAGAAAAATCCGGCCAAACCATCCGGTGGCGCAGAACTGCATTTTCTTTTTTTGCAGGTAATAATCAAGATCGCCCTCATGCGCCATGATCGGCGCGCCCGACAGTGCACGTATGCGCGCGGCACTGCCGGCATGGTCGATGTGGGCGTGGGTGATGACGATCAGTTTGATGTCGGTGAAGCAAAGGCCATTGCGTTGCAGGGCGTGCGCGATCTTGGTTTCGGAACCGGGCAGGCCGGCGTCGACCAGCACGCAACCGGCCTCGCCGATAATAAGGTGGCAGTTGACCATGCCAAATGGCAGGATCGCGATACGAACGATTTTGGGAGAGGGCATGTCGGGTTTCCTTAATTAAAAGAGGTGGGGTGGTTGGGGGGTATCGAAATTTTTCTGCATCAAGTCGCGCCAGACAACCCTATTTTCGCGCTGCCGGCTTATCCTGCGTGATGCCGATATCGGCAGCTTTAGGGTCAAAATAATCAAAATGTCCGCTCCGCTCATCGATCCCGCTAAAAACTCCTTGCGTATTGCCATCCTTGCGTATGACGGTTGCATGGGGACGCAAGTGTTCGGTATCGCCGATGTGTTGCGGATAGGCAGTGACATCGCCCGCGGTTTTGGTGAAACGCGGCCGCAACCGTTCGACGTGCATGTGATTGCGCTGACGCGGCGTCAGGTTACGCTGGCGGGCGGGATTGTGATTGGGGCGAAACGTCCGGCAGGGCGCTTCGATCTGTTGATCGTGCCGGGTCTTGAAATTAGCCAGCAGGTCGATTGGGATGAAAAACTGGGGCCCTTATCTCGCGAGCTGGCGTATATCCGCAAGAGTTTTGCCGCTGGCACGCCGGTGGCGTCAGCCTGTATCGGCGCATTTTTGCTGGGCGAAGCGGGCTTGTTGAGTGGCCGCAAGGTCACTACCGCCTGGCTGTTTGCCGACGATCTAGCGCGGCGTTATCCGGCCGCCCAAGTGCAACCGGCAGCGGTATTTTTAGAGGACGCGGGTGTGACGACGACTGGCGCGGTCAGTGCGGCGTTTGACTTGGCGATCCATCTGGTCAAACGCACGCTCGGCGCACCAGCCGCGCTCGCCACCGCGCGGGTCACCATGTTGCCGAGCCAGCGCGAGAGTCAATCGCCGTTTGCCGACCCGCAACTGATGGCGCGCAATTTACCAGCGTTTTCCCAATATCTGTCTGCTTGGTTTAACGACCGGCTGCAACAGCCTTACGATCTGCCGCGGGTAGCCTTGGCATTTCATGTCAGCGCCAGCACGCTGCTGCGACGGGTCAAGGCAGAAACTGGGCAATCGCCTTTGACGCTATTGCAGCGAGCACGGGTTGAAAAGGCCAGACAATTGTTACGCCAAACCAGCTGGAGCATTGCGCGCATCACCGAAGCGGTTGGCTACGTTGACATCAACTCGTTTTCGCGTTTGTTTGTGCGCTGGGTAGGCGAAACGCCTGCACGCTATCGACGACGATGACTGGCAGGCCATCTACTGGAAGCGATGCCTTATCCATCTCTACCGCAAACGCGACCTTTGTTGTCGGCGCTAGCCTTGCTGGCCTAATGCCCGCGCCCTTGCGCCGCGTTCACCTTCGATTTGGAAGCGAAAATTAAATGTCGTGTATTTGAGGACGCGGAAGGAATCACAGTCCAAGTCCCATTTGATATGGCGTTTTTAAACGCAAAAATGAAGGGGTATATTCAAAAATACCCCTCGACCCTCACGTTTTTATTAGTGCTTTTTAAATACACCTGCCAGTATATTTTTTGCTCACGACGCCTGATTTAGCCTGGCGTTTAGTTTGGCGGGAGGTTAGCTGGGGTCGAGTTGTAAGTTGTAGGCAGGACTTCAGTCCGACAAGATTTGCCACACGCCATCGCCTCTCTGTAAATTACGCAAGTCGGGTTAAAACCTAACCTACAAGTCTGCGTAACCTCAGTTGAGGTGAGATTGCGCTATTTAATTTTTCTCTTAATCGTTGCGTCGCGTTGTTCCCATTCGCCAGACTCTGTTTGAAACACTTCACGCAACAAGATTGCATCGCCAGTGATCTCCATTACCATTCCGAAGTTTTTCCCCACGTAATTTCCCAGTCGTACCCTGTATGCGTATCCATTGGGATCAAAAAGACTTGCATATACACCGCATTTGTCTTCTCCAACAGTCCAGATACGTAAAGACGCTATGTCA
>JAZKIX010000072.1:0-3383 GCA_040384645.1 Pseudomonadota bacterium
CAGCCCGGCAATTGCGCACGCTCAATCAAGGGGATATCGATGAACACGCTGGCTTGCTGCAAGCTGGCCACCCATGCCGCTTTTTGTGTGGCCCAATCGAGCTTCGGCAAGCTGATCAAAGTCACGTTATCTGGGCTTAACTGGCTCACATAATGTTGCAAAGCCTGGCCGCCTTCCTTGCCCGGTTTGCCGGTCGGGATGCGCAATTCGATCAGTTTTTTATCGCCGAACAGGGATTGCGATTGGTTGGCGGCCAGCAATTCGCCCCATTTGAAACTGCGGTCCACCGTCAATACTTCGCGCTCGGAAAAACCTTGCGCCCGCGCAGTTTTACGGATCTTGTCAGCCGCTTCCAGTGCCAATAAATGCTCGTCGCTAGTGATGACGTACAGCGGCGCCAGCGTCTTGCTGAGGTGGCCATCGAGAGAATCGAAGCGCAGTTGCATGGATGCGTTTATTGCACCGGTTTGATGGCGGCAAGGCGGCGCAAAATCTGCTGTACCAAATCGCTTTGCATATCCCTGTACAACATGGCTTCTTCACCTTCCTTGGCCAGCACTTGCGATTCATTGAAGTTGATACTGCGCTTCAAGGTGATGTCGGTCGGTGCCAGCAATTCATTGCCTTCGCTGTCGCGCACCCGGAAACGGATCGAATACACCAGCGAATATTCGCGCACCCGGCCTTCGCTATTGAGCGACAGGATTTGCTTATCCTTTGCTTCGGACAGCAATTCCACGTTCGCGGCTGCCGTCTTTGGGTCGGATAATACAAAGGTGGCATCGCTGGCACGGATGTTTCGCTTCAACTCGATGCCGAGCAAGGAAGCTTCTGGGAAGCCTAGATAAATGGTCTTGAACGGCAGATTGAACTGGTCGCCTGAACCACGCAAATGAAAGCCGCAGGCGCTCAGGATCAATGCTGCCATCACGGGAAGCAGGGCTTTGGATGCGTAATCTAAAACGGTGTTGAATTTCATTTTTGACCCATAGACAACGCATTGCAGCTTGGGCGACACCGCCCAGCTGCAAACTTACACAACGATATTGACCAATTTTCCAGGTACGACGATGATTTTTTTAGGCGTGCCATCGAGGAATTTTTGCACGCTTTCATTGGCCAATGCAGCCGCCTCGACGGTGGCTTTATCCGCATCCTTGGCCACCGTGATGCTGCCGCGCAGTTTGCCGTTGACCTGGATCATGATTTCGATTTCGGCTTGTTCCAAGGCGATCGGGTCGACTTGCGGCCACGTGGCGTTCAACAGATCGCCGTGTTTGTGTGCGAAGCCGAGTTCTTGCCAAAGCACGTGTGTCATGTGCGGCGCAACCGGATTCAATACGCGTAGCAAGATCGAAATCCCTTCCGTCAACACGCGTTCTTTACCACTATCGCCAGTCAGGGAAAGCTTGCCCAGCTTGTCGAGTTCATTGAACAGTTTCATGCAACCCGAAACAATGGTGTTGTACTGGATGCGTTCGTAATCGAAATTGATCTGGCTTAATGCCAAATGCAATTCGCGGCGGATTGCGCGCACTTGTTTGTCATCGCTTTGGGCAGTATCGGAAACAGCAGCCAAGGTTTGACGAATTGATACAGCGCTCGCTTCGCTTTGCGCAAATTCCCATAACCGGCGCAAGAAACGATGCGCACCTTCGACTCCGGAATTATTCCACTCCAGCGTTTGTTCCGGCGGCGAGGCAAACATGGTGAATACGCGCGCGGTATCGGCGCCGTATTGTTCGATTTGCGCTTGCGGATCGATGCCGTTATTTTTCGACTTTGACATTTTTTCAATGCCGCCAATCTGCACCGGTGCGCCATCGTCTTGCAAAGTCGCGCCTGTCGGACGGCCTTTATCGTCCAGCGTCACTGTCACCTGATCCGGGTTGTACCACGTCCTTTTGCCGTCATCGGCTTCGCGATAATAGGTTTCGTTCAGCACCATGCCTTGCGTCAGCAAGTTGACGAAGGGTTCGTCAAATTTGACCAGGCCGAAATCACGCATGATCTTGGTCCAGAAGCGAGCGTACAAAAGATGCATAACTGCGTGTTCAATGCCGCCGATATACTGGTCCATCGGCATCCAGTAATCGTTTTTGGCTGGATCGACCATCGCCTCGTTTGAACCGGGCGCGCTTTGTGGCGATGTATAGCGCATGTAATACCAGGACGAATCGACAAAGGTATCCATGGTGTCGGTTTCACGCCGCGCCGGTTTGCCGCAGCTTGGGCATGCGACGTGTAAAAACTGTTCATGTTTGTTCAACGGATTGCCACTGCCATCTGGCACACAATCTTCCGGCAGGACGACCGGCAAATCTTTCTCCGGCACGGGCACTGCGCCACACGATGCACAATGGATGATCGGGATCGGCGTGCCCCAATAGCGCTGGCGTGAAATACCCCAGTCGCGCAGGCGGTAAGTGATTTTTTTCTCGCCCAGACCGAGTTCAGCCAAGGCACTGGCCACTGCATCGACTGCAGCCTGATAGCCCAAACCGTCGAAGCGGCCTGAATTGACGCAGACGCCATGTTCCTTGTCGGCATACCAGTCGTGCCAGATTTCTTCGATGAAAGTTTTGCCTTCGACCGCGATCACCGGGCGGATCGCCAGCACATATTTATGCGCAAAAGCGAAGTCGCGCTCATCGTGCGCGGGTACGCCCATCACAGCGCCATCGCCGTAACTCATCAAAACGTAATTGCCTACCCAGACATCAACCAGTTGGCCTGTGAGAGGATGTTTGACTTGCAAGCCGGTTGGCATGCCTTTCTTTTCCATCGTTGCCATATCGGCTTCGGCCACACCGCCGAGTTTGCACTCGACGATGAAGGCAGCCAAGTCGGGATTACTTTGTGCAGCAAAAGTGGCGAGCGGGTGTTCTGGTGCGACCGCGCAAAAAGTGACGCCCTTGATGGTGTCGGCGCGGGTGGTAAACACCCACAATTTGCCGTCCTGGATCAAGTGACCGTTGTCATCCTTGATCTCATGCGGAAAGGCAAAACGCACGCCGGTCGATTTGCCGATCCAGTTGCTTTGCATTACGCGCACACGTTCTGGCCAGCCGGGCAATTTATGGTCTACGTATTCCAGCAATTCTTCGGCGTAATCGGTGATGCGGGCGTAGTACATCGGGATTTCGCGCTTTTCGATCAGCGCGCCTGAGCGCCAGCCACGACCGTCGATGACTTGCTCGTTAGCCAGCACGGTCTGGTCGATCGGATCCCAATTCACAGTGCCGGTTTTTTTGTAGATGATGCCTTTTTCCAGCATCTTCAGGAACATCCACTGGTTCCATTTGTAGTATTCGGGCGTGCAGGCGGCCATCTCGCGCGACCAGTCGATCGCCAGGCCCATCGACTCCATCTGCTCCTTCATG
>JAZKIX010000073.1:0-9005 GCA_040384645.1 Pseudomonadota bacterium
GCCTTCGAGGCGCCCCAGCTATAAACCCCCGGCTTTGCCGGGGGTAATTTAATTTTGATTGTATTTCCAGCTGCGCTGGCGAGGCAGGTCTATTGAAATTCGCTAGTTTGGGAAGCGGGAGCGAAGGTAACGCGCTCCTGATTTCCGCCGATAATGCCGGTGCTGTTGGCAAGTCAATCATTACCGTCATGTTGGACTGTGGATTTGGTTTGCGTGAAACTGAGCGCCGTCTGGCGCGCTTAGGGTTATCTGGCGCAGACGTGTCGGCGATAGTGGTTACCCACGAACATCAGGACCATGTCGGCGGCGTTTTCAAGCTGGCGCGCCGCCATGCGATACCGGTCTGGCTTACACGCGGCACCTACACCGCGGTGCGTGCCGATTGCAGCGGTGTCGAACTTCATTTCTGCCGTGATGGCGATTCAATCGATATTGGCGCTTTGCAACTCACGCCTTATACGGTACCGCACGATGCACGTGAACCGGTTCAATATTGTGCGACCGATGGTGTATTCAAATTGGGTGTGCTGACCGACGCGGGCCAATCGACTCCTCACCTGATACAGGCTTTGGGGGCTTGCCACGCCTTAGTTCTCGAATGCAATCATGATCTTCGAATGTTGCAAGATTCCACCTATCCGCCATCGTTAAAGCAGCGCATCGGTGGCCCGTACGGCCATATGTCGAACCATGCGATAAGCGAAATATTGCGAGCGCTCGATCAAACACGGCTAAAAAAAGTTATTGGCGCGCACTTGAGTAGCAAGAATAATACCGAGGATTTGGCCCGACAGGCTTTGTGTGGCGCAGTGAGTCCAGGCGCGGTTGAAGTGACGATTGCGTGTCAGGAAGACGGATTCGATTGGATCGAAATGGTAGCGTGAAACCTCTTATGCTGGCCCGCTTTTCTTTTTTGCAATTGAGGCTAAAGAAAAATACGGGAAAAATCAGCACATAAAAAAAGCCGACCAGCAGGTCGGCTTTCTATAAGCAATCTTAGATTACTTTGCAGCTGTAGCAGCAGCTGAAGCAGCCGAAGCCGCTGTAGTTGCAGTAGCAGCAGCAGTAGATGCAGCCGATGCTGCATCAGCAGCAGCTGAAGCAGCAACAACAGCAGCAGATGCAGCGTCAGCAGCAGCTGAAGCAACTGCTGCAGGCGCTGGTGCTTCTACTGCAGGCGGAGTTACAACTACTTCTTCTTTTTTACCGCAAGCAGCCAAAGCAACAGCCAACAGGGAGATCAACAAGAGTGATTTTTTCATTGGATTTTTCCTTAAGGATTTAAAAATTTTAACAATATTGCGATGAATAATTACCGGTAATTATCGCTCGATAGGGCGTCTTCGAAGGCTTGTACCAATTGGTTTTGTAACGCAACGAATGCTTCCTAACCCATGATTATAACGATTTCCGCCGCATTGCAACAGTAGGAAATTGAATTAATATAATAATTTGTGCATTCACAACAATAAAAAAGCATAAAAAATACCGTGTTTAGAATTGAAATCCACACCTATTGGCATGTTGTTGCGATGTGATAATTGTGTCAAAAACGCCGTGAAATCATCAAATAGCTGCATATATTTCATATGTATGCGCTTAACTTAGAGTCCCAACGTAGTGGCATGCAATCCTATCGTCGACTCTTCCCACATTGCAGAAAATCGTTGCGATGAAATATTGCAGTCCGGTTCAGAATCCCATGTTGCAGCGCCGCGAAAGTGGTCGCAATGAAAGCGTCTGACAATATGTTTGCCATCGGCCATGCAAAATGAATCGGTTAGCTGATGCAGAGTGCGGGGTGTGACCCTGCATTCAATGGCATGGCTAAAATCACGCAACAAGGAAATAAAGCGTGGGCATTCACGCTCGATATGCAGCGTATCGTGCATGGCCAATTGCAAGCGATTTGTTTGTTTTGAGATTAGAAACTGGCGCAAGATAGCGTTGGTTTCCAACGACCCTAGATTCCAACTAAGAAAATTGGGATCGAATAACTGAATGCCTTGTTCCGCTCGGCCCAAGCATTGCAGCGCAAGATTTTGAAACTCAGTGCGTGACGAGAATGGGATTGAATGTGTATCCATCGTGTTTTATTCCAAATTTAGCCAGCCATCCTGATACCAGGTGTAGAGCGCATCCGTCACGTCTGCCGATGCTAAGGCAACGGCAGCGCCATCGAGCCGGCGGGCATTTGCTAATGTCACTAAAGTAGCCTTATCGGCGCGACCAATGCTGAACGATTCGCCGTTGATGAAAACATGGCTGCCTTGATACAGCATGCGGGACTTGCGCGACAGGGCGACGCCGTGTTTGGTCGCCGATTGCGCAAAGCGTGCCGGCGTTAGAGGCTTTTCGGGGCCATCAAAAAAAACATTCGGCTTCGGTTCTGACAACTGTTCGCCCAGGAAAATGGCGATGTCATCCTCAGTGAAGCGCACCTTATTCAATTCATCGCTGATCTGGGACAACATCGCGGCGCTGATTTCAGCTGGCTTGGTCGTTGCCTGCAAATCGGGGTCGCTGTAAAGCCCGGGCAATTCGATCGAATCTGCCATGAATTGCAAAAATGCTTCGCCCATTTCCTGATACGACGGCGCTCGGAATCCGATTGAATAAGTCATGCATTCGCCCACTGCCACACCGTCGTGCGCATACTGCGGCGGCAAGTACAGCATATCGCCCGGATCGAGCACATACTCGTGTTCCGGCTGGAAGTTTTGCAAGATTTTGAGCGGGACGTTTTCCACCAAGCTCAAATCCTTTTGCGCGCCAATGCGCCAGCGTCGTTGCCCATGCGCCTGCAATAAGAATACGTCATACGAATCGAAATGGGGCCCGACGCCGCCACCATCCGGCGCATAGCTGATCATCAAGTCGTCAAGCCGCGCATCGGGAATGAAATTGAACTGGCGTAATAACGTATCGGCATTGTCGTCATGCAGATTGACGCCCTGCACCAGCAAGGTCCAATCAGATTTTTTTCGATCTGGAATCTCGGCAATCGGCCCATTTTCCATCACCCATTTATTTTTGAAATGCGTTACCAGTCGGGATTCGATATCGTCCTTGGCCGCAAGCGAAAATAGTGCTTCGGGCGTTAAGATCGGTTTCAATTGCGGCATCGCCTGGCGAATCAGCAGCGGTTTTTTGTGCCAATACTCGCGCAGGAATTGGTCGGGTGTGATGTTGCCAAGGAGCGGTAATTTTTTCATGGCGACATTATAGCGCCGTCAAATCTGCTTGTTGACAGGTCTGGCCAATACGGGGAAGGTATAATTTGGCGCAAATTAAACGAAAGGAATGAAAAATGAAGATTGCCAAAAATACGGTCGTGACCGTGCGTTACAAGCTGTCAGATGCCCAAGACAATCTGATCGAAGACGGTCGCGAACCAATGGTTTATCTGCATGGCGGTTATGAAAATACTTTGCCAAAAATTGAGGAGGCATTGGACGGTCAGGTTGTTGGTTACGCGACAGTGATTCAGGTGGAGCCTGACGACGCTTTTGGCGAATATGATCCTGCGCTGGTAAAGGTCGAGCCACGTAATCGCCTGCCGACGCCGCTTGAAGTAGGCATGCAATTTGAAGGTACGTCCGACGGCGACGACGATGAAGAAGCGATGATTTTTACCGTCACCGACATTGCCGATGACAAGGTGGTATTGGATGGCAACCATCCTTTGGCTGGCATGGCATTGCGTTTTTCCCTGGACGTGGCAGAAGTGCGCGAAGCAAGCGATGAAGAAATTGCCCATGAACATGTACACGGTGCGCATGGCCACCATCATGACGATGATGATCAGGATGATGACGCCAGCGATGAATTTCGCAGTCATCCAATCCATTGAAGACCAAGCGGTGACGTGTGCGCTGTAACATCGTGCTCTTGCCTGTGAGCTGAATCAACTGCGATCTGGCAATTTCAAAAGACTGCAAGCGTCTGTTTGCAGTCTTTTTTATTGCCCGAGCAATAGCGTCGGCAAATAAAGCACCTAGAAAAAGCCCATTTTTCGATAAATATACTCTCTGTAGTATATTTTTAGGCGCTTTAGGAACTTGCGGGTAAGGCACTATTTCTCCTTATACCCCTATATTTTTCGCTTGGAAGCCAAGTCTACTTCAACGCGGTAAGGTAGGCGCGACGCCAAATAATTGTCCGGTGGCGTGATTGACGGTGAATTTTTGCCCGCTTGCTTGAGCGTTCAGGCTACCGAGATTTTTTTGCCACACGATGGTGTTGTCAGGCGCGGCATCGGGTAAGGGCTGTCCATGGATCAGTAATATTTTGCCAGAGAATTTCCCCGCCATTTCGCTCAGGTAACGGCGAATTTCCAAAAATCCATCGCGCCTATTGAACCCATCGGCGCTGATGCTGAGCGGATTGCCATCGCAAAATAAAACGATCCCAGCCATTTTTTCGCGCTTGGCGATTGCCAGGATCGATTGTAGCCAATCGCGGTTGGCAATTTGACGATCTTCAAATTCGCTGTTGCGTCCGGCCTCTGTTCGATAATGATTGTTGGCGGCAGGCAGGTGAATGGTGGCAAATAAAACACCGCCTAATTCCCAACGGGCATTTTCGGCATAGCTGCGAAATTTTGCATTGCTTGATTCACGCTGTAGCGGGATTTTAGTACCGCCCAAGGAGAATTCGCCATCAAAAAACAATTCGCGCAGTCGATTTAAGCGTTCTATGGCAACTGGGCGACCACTGCTATTGCGGCAATCGATCCAGTCGTTTTGCGAGAGCGAAACAATTACCCCGTTTTGCGCTGTATCTAAGAGACCTTTGCGGCGTAAATACAGCTCGTCACTACACGATTCATCGCTTGATTTGATGCCGTTGACGATAACAAAAGCGAGATTGTCTTGATCGGTTTTGGCAAGCCGACCACTGAGCAAGGCATCTTCCGAACCGGCTTGGAAAGCATTCGCGATCACTGCAAAGCTAAAACTAAGTGGCTGTGCCAAAGTATTGCCGGCCAAAGATAGGCCCGGGCTCATTAGTGCCATAGGCAAAAGCAGATTTAAAGTAACAAATTTTTTCATCGCGCTGCGATCTGCTCTGCCATTCGTTTGAGCCTATAAAGTTGATCGAGCGCCTCGCGTGGCGTAAGCGCGTCGGGATCAAGCTCATGCAGCGCGTTGATCGCGGCCTGCGTCGCCACATCGATGGTGTCATCTGGAGGCGTTGCCGGATCGTCGTTGGCCGGCATCGTCATTGCATGCGCAAATAAATCTAGCTGCGGCGTCGCTTGAATCGCATGCGCTTCCAGTAAGGCCAGATGCTTGCGTGCCGCGCGAATCACCGCTTGCGGCACGCCGGCTAGTTGCGCCACTTGAAGGCCGTAACTTTGCGATGCTGGGCCGTCTTGCACTGCATGCAGGAACACGATGTTGTCCTTGTGTTCGACCGCCGACAAATGCACATTGGCTGCACTGGAATGTGTGTCCGGCAATTGTGTTAGCTCGAAATAATGGGTGGCAAACAGCGTGAAGCTACGGGTTTGTTCGATCAAATGTCGCGCAATCGCCCAAGCCAGCGCCAAGCCGTCGAAGGTCGAGGTGCCGCGTCCGACTTCGTCCATCAAGACCAGTGAATGTTCGCTGGCGCCATTGAGGATCGCAGCCGATTCGGTCATTTCGACCATGAAGGTGGAGCGTCCGCCTGCCAGATCGTCGGCCGCGCCGATGCGGGTAAAAATGCGGTCAATCGGGCCAATCGTGGCAGCATTTGCCGGTACATAGCTTCCGATATAAGCGAGCAGGGTAATTAATGCCACTTGCCGCATGTAGGTTGATTTACCGCCCATATTCGGGCCTGTAATGAGGAGTAATTTACGTTCATCGGTGAGCAGGCAATCATTGGCGATAAAACGCTCAATCTGGTTTTCGACCACCGGATGGCGGCCTTGTTCGATAGTGATGGCGGGCTGCGCAATCAAGTGCGGCGCGCACCAGTTATTGCGGCTGGCGTGGCTGCTCAGTGCTACCAAAGTGTCGATTTGCGCCAGTGCCTGCGCGATGATTTGCAAGCTGCCGATATGGGGTGCCAGTGCCAGTATCAATTTTTCGTATAGTACTTTCTCACGTATCAAAGCCCGTTCTTGTGCTGACAATGCCTTGTCTTCAAAAGCCTTCAATTCGGGCGTGATGTAGCGTTCGGCATTTTTCAGGGTTTGGCGGCGGCGAAAATCGTCAGGGACTTTGTCGGTTTGGCCGTGGGTGACTTCGATATAAAAGCCATGCACGCGGTTGTATTCGACCCGCAGATTGGCGATGCCGGTACGGGCGCGTTCGCGGGTTTCCAGGTCGACCAGGAATTGACCCGCGTTTTCTGATAATGCCCTTAATTCATCCAGTTCGTCATCGAAACCGCGTGCAATTACGCCGCCGTCACGCACCATCGCTGCCGGTTCCAGTGCAATAGCGCGTTCGACTAAATCCAGGCATTCTGTTGGCGTTGCCAGTGCGTCGTGGATCGACTGCAGCAAGGGTGCGTCGGGCGATTGATAGCAGAGGGCAACATAATTGCGCAGTGATGGCAATTGCTGCAAGCCATCGCGCAAGCTAGCAAGGTCGCGTGGCCGCGCCGATTGCAGTGCAATGCGGGTGGTGATGCGTTCGATATCGGGCACGGCGGCCAAGGTGCTGGACAGACCATCGGAAACATCGGCCCGTTGCAATGCGTTAATCGCTGCATGGCGCGCCTGCGCTACGGTCTGATTGCGTTTTGGGTGGTGCAACCAGTGCCGTAACAGACGCGAACCCATGGCTGTACGGCAATGGTCGAGCAAGGAAAACAGGGTCGGCGATTCGAGACCGCGGATGGTTTCGGTCAGTTCCAGATTGCGGCGCGTGGCGGCGTCGAGTCCGATAAATTCATTTTCCGATTCCATGCTCAGGCTGCGCACGTGCTGCAAGCCTTTGCCTTGCGTAGATTGAGCGTAGCGCAACAAGGCGCCCGCCGCGCCTAAGGCGGCGCTTAAACCTTCAGCGCCAAATCCAGAGAGTGTGCTGACGGATAGTTGCTCGAACATGGCTTTTTCGCCGCTGGCAATGTCGTAATGCCAAGCCGGTAGTTGAGTCGCTTTCGCCAGAATGGTGGCGTTGCCGCTCATGGCTTCCTCGCCGTTGCCAACCAGGGTTTCGGCCGGGGCAATGCGTTCCAATTCCTGTTGTAGGCGCGTGTCGACGGATTTGGCATCGCCGGAAAATTCCATCATTTTCAAGGCGCCGCTAGCCATCGATAGCCATGCCAAACCAACTGTAAATTGCTTGCGCTGGCTGATCACGTTCAGCGACAGCAAAGGCCGTTCTGATTTCTCGGGCAATAAATCGGAATCGCTCAAGGTGCCGGGCGTGATGACGCGCATCACCTTGCGTTCAACCGGGCCTTTGCTGGTGGCTGGGTCGCCAATCTGTTCGCAAATCGCGACCGAATGACCGAGCTTGATCAGTTTGGCTAGGTATTGATCAGCAGCGTGGAAAGGCACACCTGCCATTTTGATCGGCGTCCCGGCAGAGGCGCCGCGTTGGGTCAAGGTAATGCCCAGAATGCGCGAAGCGTTTTCCGCATCTTCAAAAAAAAGTTCGTAAAAATCGCCCATGCGGTAAAACAGCAGCGTGTCTGGGTATTCTGCTTTGATGCGTAAAAATTGCTGCATCATTGGGGTGTGTTTCTCATGTCCGTCTGGTGCAGACGAAGCTGTATCATTTTTCATATGAATCTATTGAAATCTACTTGAACATGCGGCCGTCGAAGGAAAAATCCCGTTTTATTTGCAGGACGACGTCGCGGTATTGTGGATGTGCGGTATTGACGACCGCATTTTTTGCTTCAGGAATAATGGCCGATGGGACCAGCATGACCAGGGTTTTTGCATCGTCGATCCATTGCCGGCCAAAGGCTTGTGCGCTGGCCGAAATCGGCAAATCGGCCCAGTCTGCAGGAAAATCATCAGGCAAATACACCAATTCCGGATCGGCGGGTAGCGTGATTTCAATCAATTTGAGCGGCGGGTGGGCAATGCCTGCCAGATGCACGAACTTTTCAAGCGCCGCAATTTCGATAGTGGTACCGGCGTAAAGGACCGGGTATCCGATGGGATTCCAGCGGCCGCCGTACAGGCGGGCGCCATCGCAGGTTTTATCTAAAGCATAGCGTTCTGCAGCGATGCGCCATAATTTCAAGCCACACCACCGGTTGCAATCGCGTTAAGCACTTGGCGTACCGACACGGCGCCTGGCTCGGTATCCATCAAATCGAGTGGCGCGGCATCGCCCAGCGCAAGATTAGGTTGGCGCATCCAAGCGACGGCAGCCGTTTCGCTTTGGAATACATCAATCGCCATCCTGGTAACCGTACCCATCCGGTAGACACGTTCGGTTGCGCCGGAATCCAATAAGGACTCATTTTTTTGCAAACGGTTTGCGGTTGATGCGGGCACGTGGGCAATTTTTTGGATACGCGATTCGGGCACCTCGAAAAAACCGCTGGCCGCTTTCAATACTGCAGCCGGATAACCTTCCCGGATCGATTGAATCGCTTTGGCTCCGGCAATAGGGATGCCACTGACTATTTCGCTAAAAATCTGGGTATCTACTTTTTTGGTCGGTACAGCTTTTAAGGATATGGGCGGCGACAATTTTCTTGTTGTCGATGCCATTTTTGCAGTTGACATGATGCTCCTCCATTTGACATTTAATATTATACCAAATGGATTTTCATGCAAGACTGAATACGTAAGACGATATCTGACATTCGATGCCCGAACAATTAAAAAAAGCCCGCTACGTGAACAGCGGGCTTGTGAGGACGTTTAATTAACGGTGTGGATCTGGTACAAATTGTCCCGGAAAAGGATTCGGGCTAGGGCGGCGGTTCGGTCTGGAACGCGGTATCGCGCCTAATGCAACCAGATTGCGATAGCTATCGTAGCGAATGGTGATTACTTCATCCGGCGTATTGCTGGCCCGAACGAAATCGGTATAGTTCAC
>JAZKIX010000073.1:9015-19529 GCA_040384645.1 Pseudomonadota bacterium
CAGTTGGTCTCCGGCCGCGTCCTGCCCCGCCACGGCCCCCAGTCGCGCCACACCGCCGAGCGCGGCGACGTTGCGCGCCACATTGCCGACCCCGCCGGGCATGGCGATGGTCCGGCGCGTCCGCAGCACGGGAATCGGCGCCTCCGCCCACACGGTCGCGATCGCTACGCCATACCGGCGGCCGTATTTTTTCACGAAACACCGCAACACCGATGACGCCGACATTATCTGGCCGGCCAGTACGAGCCGCGTAACTATCGGATTCTTCGGCAAATTCAAAGGCCGCGATCTCGTTCAAGTTTTTACGCCAGCCGTTAATTTCGGTGCTACCACGTGGATCAAGCACATATCCAGTCTGGCTGCGGGCAGCGGTCTGGCCGCTAACCACATTGACCCCATCGACCGAAACTACGGTCATCACACGATCTGGGCGCGTGTTGCGAAGGCTAATGGCATAACGATTGCCAGGTGTGCCGACCACATAATTTTGACCTTGGTAGTAGTAGTTGCGTAGTTGTTGGCCGGTATCCCGGTCATACACATTGACATCGGTGACGCGGCCAACCGCAGAGGCCTGACCAGCCGTGGTGAGCAAAGATAAAGCAATGACGATGGAGTAGTAAGGATATTTCATGATTCACCTTTTGTATTTACTGTGGCAGGAAGCGGTCACTCTGCGATTAGGCTTTTTAGTATTTTGCCTGCCGCGTTGATTAAAAGCATAGTCAAGGACGTGTGCTTAAAATCAGGCTTTTACGTATGGTTACGAATTGCACAATTAAATGAGATTGCAAGCTAGTTTGTTACCAGCCTATGCTTACGCAACGGCGATTTATTCCAAACCAAGAGCATCACTGACGCAATCACGTAAGAGTTCGACCAGTTCTGGATCCATGTATTTGTATTTGTCCGGTATGTCCAGCACATGGATCGAGATGTTTTCTAGCACACGTCGGTAGCTCGCAAGAAGACGCGACTTGTGCTTTTCTTCCATGACAAAAATAACGTTGGCCCATTGTAAATCGTCGATTGATACAGTGTGCCTCGCATTGGGGCTGGTGCCGGCAGAACGGACATGCAGGGCAGGGTGCTTGCGCCAAACTTGCTCTGCAGTCGGACTACGCCATTGATTTTTGCTGCAAATGAAGAGAACGTTAATGCGGTCTGGAATTGGGGCGATTTTCGGCTCCTGCAAATCTATGGATTGTTGGTGTTTATTGGGAAATTATTTCAAGACGCCTCTGGCAGCTAAGCGTTTGACGTAGAAAAAAACCGCCAGCAGGACTGCAAACCCAAACGAAGCAGCAATTTGACCCGAAATCGGAACAGTGCCGAGCCAGTTTTTAGCGAATATGTGATAAATGTGATTCAACATTACAGTTGCAACGCTGATACCCCAAAATTTAGTAGTCACCCGCTTGAGAAGAAAAAGGCTTACGGCAGCCGATAATATTACCAGCGCATTAAGCGCGTTCATAAGCCAATCGATGGCGCCAAGGCTGGCGAAATATTGTTCGTGTGCAATGGTTAAAGGCAACATTCCCGACTTGATTGCATAAAACGAAAAAGGCGTAATGATTGCCGAAAAGCCGTAAAAAATTGAAATAATCCATACCAACAACGGCCTTTTGCGTAGCTCTTCCGCACTAGGCCCAATATGCAAATCAGCCTGCGGTGCTTTATAAATATTGTTCATGAATTTTATCTAAATGGATGCGTGTAGCAAAATTTCACGGTTTCAATCGGCAATGAGAAAAGCCCGCAAGTCGCCTATTAAGGTGAGTTGCGGGCTTTTATGGGTACTTATGAAACAATCCTTTGGTGCGGCTGGCCGGAATCGAACCGGCACACCATTACTGGCGAGAGATTTTAAGTCTCTTGTGTCTACCTATTTCACCACAGCCGCGCACAGCCCGCTATTTTAGCACCAGCCCTATCTCGAGCGCTAGGGTGTCTTGTCTGGTTTGAAACAGGCGCTCGCTTAATCAATGTGCATATTCGATTGCCCTGCGCCAAGTCGTAGTTCGAAACCATAGCCCGAATTCGCTGCGGTACAATAATTTTGAAATAGCGCGTTTTTAATGTCCTTCACCCAACCTTGGCAGCCCAAGATAAATGGAGAGAGCGTGGATCTGAATTATTCGGTGCAAGACATTGCTTTTCGTGATCAGGTGCGCGGCTACATCGATGCGAATTTGCCCAAGGACCTCCAGCGCAAGGTGTTGAATCATTTGCGTTTAAGCAAGGATGATTTCGTGCGCTGGCATCGGATCGTTGCGGAGCAGGGCTGGGTGGGCAATAGCTGGCCAGTTGAATATGGCGGCACCGGCTGGACGGCTGTGCAGCGCCATATTTGGGAAGATGAATGTGCCCGCGCCGGGGCGCCGGCGATCTTGCCGTTTGGCGTCAATATGGTGGCGCCGGTGATCATGGCCTTTGGCAACGAGGCGCAAAAAAGGCATTATCTGCCGCGTATTCTTAATTGCGACGACTGGTGGTGCCAGGGCTATTCGGAACCGGGCGCCGGGTCGGATTTGGCCTCGCTCAAGACGCGGGCGGAGCGGCAAGGCGAGTTTTATATCGTCAACGGTCAAAAAACCTGGACCACGCTGGCGCAATATGCTGACATGATTTTTTGTTTGGTACGCACTGACGCTGGCGTGCGCAAGCAAGAAGGCATTTCGTTTTTGTTGATCGACATGAAGGCGCCGGGCGTATCAGTGCGCCCGATCCTGACGCTGGATGAAGATCGTGAAATCAACGAAGTTTTTTTCGATAATGTCAAAGTGCCGGTCGAAAACCTGATCGGCGAAGAAAATAAAGGCTGGACTTACGCTAAATATCTACTCGGACATGAGCGCACCAGCATCGCTGCGGTCGGGCGCGCCAAGAGCGAATTGAAATTTCTCAAGCGATTTGCCACGCAACAAAAAGCAGGCGGCAAATCCCTGCTCGACGATGTCTTATTCGCAGCCAAAGTCGCGACTCTCGAAATCGAAATCATGGCACTGGAAATCACGGTGCTACGCGTGCTCTCGGAAGAAGACAATCACACGCGCGGCCCCGGCCCGCAAGCATCAATGTTAAAGATCAAGGGCACGGAAATCCAGCAAACTCTGACCGAGTTGATGCTAGTAGCTATCGGGCCTTATGCGCTGCCTTTTGATCCTGACTATCTTGATGGCGATAATGCCAGCGCTGCATCGGGCGATGAGGATGCGGCGCCGCTGGCCGCTTACTACTTCAATTTCCGCAAGACATCGATCTATGGCGGCTCGAATGAAATCCAAAAAAACATCATCGCCCAAATGATTTTGGGTCTATAAAAAATACAAACGAAAGCGATCATGGATTTCACTTTCACACAAGAACAGCAGCAATTTGCCGATGCATTGCGCCGCTGGGTCGACAAGGATTACAGCTTTGACCAACGGCGCAAAATTATTGAGTCTTCCAAGGGCGTGTCCGATGCTGCCTGGGATGGCTTGGCGGAACTGGGCATGCTGGCATTGCCGGTTCCGGCAGCGCAAGGCGGCTTCGATGGCACAGCGGTCGATATGTCGCTGGTGATGCAAGAGATAGGGCGCGGCTTGATTGTCGAGCCTTATTTCAGCACGGTACTGGGCGCGCAATTTTTAAAAATGGCAGGCGACCATGCCGAATTACTGACCCAAGTCGCCGCCGGCAAACTGAAACTAGCCTGCGCCCTGGGCGAACGCCACTCGCGTCACGAGCTGCGCAACATCGCCACCACTGCGAACGCCAATGCGCGGGGATACCGGCTCGATGGCGTCAAGACCGTCGTGCTGCACGGCGCGCAAGCCGATGCGCTGATAGTTTCGGCACGCAGTTATGGCGAGGTGGCCGATTGCAAAGGTATTTCGCTATTTGTGCTGGCATCGAATACGCCGGGGGTCACGATCCGCGATTACCGCACTATCGACGGCCAGCGCGCCGCCGATATCACCCTTAATAACGTCCAGTTGTCCTATGCTGCACTGGTCGACAATTGCGGCGCCGGTTGGCGCATCCTGGAAACGGCTACCGATTACGGCACCGCCTTGTTGTGCGCCGAGGCGGTTGGCGCGATGGACGCCATCTTTGGCGCGACCTTGGAATACGTCAAGACGCGCCAACAATTTGGCACGCCAATTGGCAAATTCCAAGCCTTGCAACACCGACTCGCCGAAATGTTTATTGAGCTGGAACAAGCCCGATCCATGATGTTGCTGGCGGCAGTCAAGGTCGCATCAAGCGACCCTGAAGAGCGCCGCCGCATGGTTTCCGCCGCCAAAGTGCGCGTGTCGCAAGCGGCCAGATTCATCGGCCAGCAAGCGGTGCAATTGCATGGCGGCATGGGCGTCACGAATGAGCTGCCGGCCGCACACCACTTCAAACGCCTGACCACGATCGGCGTCAGCCTGGGCGATGCCGATCATCACTTGGCACGCTTCATCGCGCAAGACGGTTTCCAATCCGGGGCGATCGACGATGCGTGACGTCAGCGACCTTGCGCAGTTGACGCGCTGCGTGGGGCAAGAAATCGCACAATCGGATTGGGTCGACATCACGCAAGAACGGATCGCATTGTTTGCGCAAGCGACTGGCGATCAGCAATGGATTCATGTCGATGCGGATCGTTGCCGGCGCGAATCGCCTTTCGGTGTGCCGGTGGCGCATGGATTTTTGACGCTGGCACTGATACCAAGTTTAATGGCGAACGCGATCCGGCTGGCTGATGCCCGGCTGGATGTTAACTACGGCCTTAATAAAGTGCGTTTCCCAGCGCCGCTCAAAGTCGGTGCGCGCGTGCGCGGCAGCTTCAGCCTGATTGATTTGACTGTGATCGCTGGCGGTCAACAATTAGTGTGGAAAATCACCATCGAGATTGAAGGCGGCGACAAACCAGCTTGCGTAGCCGAAGCGGTTTTCCGGCGCTATGACTGAGCTTAGCTGGTTTTGTTCTATCAGTCTAATGCCCAATGGAACAGTCAGCGGTGCAAATATAACGGGGTATATCAAGAAACATACGCTTACCCGCAGGTACTTGTTGCCCCTTTCAGAATACATGGGGGAGTATATTTTCGTCATTTTTGAGGCTTGAGACGGTTTTTTTAGGCGTAACAGCGTACCTTGCTCAGGCGTTGAATACAGTAATTGATTGAGCAGGGTCTGAGGTCATCGTAAATAAGTCGCTCAAACAACGTTACCGCCATCCTCGCAACTTGTCTGTACACCTTTCTCGTATGCAATCCATTGATATCTCGTGTGGAGACCGGCTCGAGCTGGCTAAACCAAATAACTTGACTCGCAATATGAAGTAATGGCTCAATCCTGAACATTTGTATTTAATGCATTTTTTATCCCAAGAATACTTTGTTGAAAACACATCTTCATTTCATCGGTATTGCAGGTATTGGCTGGCTAGTTGATACCGGTGTGTTTTATATCATCGTTTCTACTACGCTAGGCGCCCCATTTTTGGCCAATATTGCTGGTGGTGTTTGTGGGGCGAGCATTACTTTTTTAGGTTCTAGAAAGAAGATTTTTCTTCGACAGCGTGGGCGCACTTGGGTACGGCTGGCGATCTATATTCTGTACACATTGGGATTGTTGATTGTTGCCTCGGCGGCAGTGCACGGACTCACCGCAAGTGCGCATGATTTATATCCAAGTTATCCGATAGCGTGGATTGCAGTGGCAGCAAAAATAATCGTCACCCCTGGGACTTTGGCACTCAATTTTTTAGTGGCAAGGTTTTTAAATACACGCTGAAATCGCAGATTCTCGGGTCAATATCATGGATCGTTCGCCGGATAAAATTCTTGTCTTCATTCCCGCATATCAATGCGCGGCGCAAATTTCACGTGTGTTGATGCAGTTTTCGAAACCTGCAATTGCAGACCGTTTTGCACAGATCATCGTTGTCGATAACCAGAGTCAAGACGCCACGTTGGAGATCGCCGTAGCGACTGCAAAATTACTGAATTTAAATAAAATTGCAGTCGTGCGCAACCAGGATAACTATGGCTTGGGCGGTTCCCACAAGGCCGCGTTTCAGTATGCAATCGCGCATGAATTTACCCACGTCGTCGTATTGCACGGCGACGATCAAGGCGATATCGGCGACCTGATGCCGGTGTTGGACAGGCACTGGCTTCATCAATACGATGTTTGTCTCGGCGCGCGTTTCATGCCGGGAGCGAAGCTAGAGGGCTATTCGCGCTTTCGGATATTTGGCAATATCGTTTTTAATCGATTGTTCAGTGTTGCTGCCGGCCGGCGCTTATACGACCTGGGGTCGGGTTTGAATATGTACGCGATCCCTGCATTGTCCAGCGCGTACTGGCTAAAATTTCATGACAACCTGATGTTTAACTATTGCATGATCCTGGCGCACGCCATACGCAGTGACAATAGTCACTTTTTTCCTATTTCATGGCGTGAAGATGACCAGATATCGAACGTCAAATTGGCAAGTCAAGCACGACGCACTTTGGGGATTTTATGGCGTTACATGTGGGCAAAAATACGCGCAAAAAATCAATTCCTTAGTCACGAATTTCGTTCAGTAGGGCGCACCGCCTATCCTTTTGATGTTATTGCGGAGGGACTTTGAAAACTTTCCGCTTTGCCAAATTGAAGGTGTTCTGGCCAGAATTCATTCTGTTGCCGGTATTCTTTGCCTCCATATATAAATTACTTGAAGTCTCGTTTGTATTCCCCTTGTCGACTCTGTCCCAGAAACTCGATATATACATCGTGCAGGCATTGATTCTTGCCGGGCTTGTCTACATGGGGGCACACGTGCTGCGGGCTGCGCGCCTGTCACTTTTGATTGGCGTCGGCAAGCTCTCTTTCGGTGCAATCTTGGGATGCCATTCGCTTGTGTCATTTCTTACCTTTGCCTTGCCGTGGAAACTGGGTGAACTAGTTCGTGTGCTTGAATTTTATCGCCTGACCCGGTCCGATCCGCGTGCCTTGCTGGCGATATGGCTGGAACGTTGCTTCGATGCCGTGATTGTGTTGAGCTTGATCGAATTGGCAAGTTCCGCTGCTTTTGATGCCTCGTTTGCACAAATTACGCGGCGCGGTTTGATGGTCTTGCTAGGCTTGTCGATTTTTGTCGTCTTGTTTGGACGCAGTGCAGTATCGGCCCTATTGCGTTTGCTTAGTTCTTCGACTTCTATGCGTTCCCTGCGTCTGATGCGCCTGATGCGAAAAATTGAGGCGTTTGTCGGCCATATGCCACCCTTGACCAGCCCCAATTTAGCTTTGTTGTTCATCGTCTCCTGCGCTATTTGGGTGATGGAAATTGCGGCAGTGCTGATTGTGATTGCCACCACCACCGGTGCCAAGGACAATGCCGTTGACGCCTTGGTTGAGCTGATCAGTACCGCCGTCATTGGGGTCGGCAACTCTGGTGCGTCTGGCGTGTTGATATACCGCTTGCTGGTCAGCAGTTCCTTGGCACTGTTGTCGCTCGGCTTTGCGCGGCGGTATTTCCAAGCACGTAAGCAAGCCTGGCCCAAGGACAATCGCGCTGAGGCTTACCGCTTTATCGCACGTGGCGCATATGCGCCGGATGAACAGAAGATGAGAGTGCGATGAAATTCTGGGTGATATACGACGATCGAAAAAATGTTTCAAGCCAAGTCAATGCCTTCGTCTCGGTTGACCGCTATGGCGCAATCGTATTCCGGCAAAAGACGCTACGCAGCTTGATTCGCAGCACTTGCAAAGACAAGAATTGGAATTTTGCAGCTATCACAGATGCCGCTGCCTTAACGGAGGCGCTGCGCGCCATTACCAGCGATGGCGCCGCACGCATATTGTGGCTACCGGCCTGTTTCGCGCCCTTGGGCGGAGCCGATACCGTCAATCAGATGGAGCGCATGTTGCTAGTCGATGGCACTTGCGTTGGCGCTGGTTTGTCGGAAATCGATTTTATCGCCGCATTTGACAGCCAGGCGACAGCGGTATGGACCCTTGTCGCAGATCATAAACAGGTCGAATCAATCGATTGTTATGTGGATCTGAAAACGGCATTTCTCGATGTATCTGATCTAAGCAATCTGGTTGATTATTTGAGCGGTGCATTAGGTGCGCGCCACTTCAATAACGTGAAAAGATCTGCCGGTAACATCATCAAGTTTTCCCAGGATAAAAAGAAGATCAAGGCTGAGCACGACTATTTTCACTTATTGCCGGCGGCGATGAAACGCTGGTTTGTGATGCCGTTTGACTATGTTGAAACCGAGGCTGGTGCTGCCTACACGATGGAACGGATGATGTTGCTCGATATGGGGCAACAGTGGATCAATGGCGGTATGAGTGTGGAGGAATTTCGCCGTTTCTTGAAAGATATTTTTCGTTTCATCGATGAGCGACCAAAAAAATCGATCGGTAAAGAGCAGGCGCGCGCCCATTTTAATGAAGCCTACATAGAAAAAGTGCGGCGCAGGTTTGCCGAATTTCAGGCGCTGGAAACCTATCGATTCGTCGACGACCTGGTGCGTTCCAGTACCGGTGAAATATCGCTGGCAGCGATATTTGAGCGTTACTATGCTGCCATTGCCGCATATGCCAATTCGATCGAGGACAGTACTTGCATTGGGCATGGCGACGCTTGTTTTTCCAATATCTTGTATGACCGCCGCACCCGCTTATTGAAATTGATTGACCCTAAAGGCGCGATCTCGGAACAGCAGCTATTTACCGACCCGCTCTACGATATCGCCAAGTTGTCGCATTCGATTATGGGCGGCTACGATTTTGTTTCAAATGGTTTGTACGATATAACGATGGGTGCCGATTGCCGATTGCATTTGCATACGCCGGAATCGATGTACACAGATTATGCAAGACTGTTTTTGGAAGAGCTGGTGGCGCGCGATATTGATCCACGTGCAGTGCGATTGCTCGAAGCATCGCTTTTTTTGAGCATGTTGCCATTGCACATTGATAAGCCGCGCAATGTGCTGGCCTTTGTACTGATTGCCTTGAATATCCTGCGTGAGGTAGAAAACAATGCCGATGTCTGATAGTACGATTTACGTCGATCTGGATGGCACTTTGTGCCCAATTAAAAAAGATGGCGAAGACTATGCCCAATTGCCGCCGAATTTGCCGCTAGTCGAACGTTTGCGACACTCGCAACAAGCCGGTTATCAAATTGTGATTTACACCGCACGCAATATGCGCACGTATGCTGGCGATATTTCCCGCATTAACGCGGTGACGGCGCCCATTATTGTGGATTGGCTGACGCGGCATGATATTCCCTTCGATGGCTTGATCTTCGGTAAACCATGGCCAGGCCCACAGGGATTTTACGTCGATGACAAGGCGATCCGCCCTGATGAATTTGTACGTTTGAATGATGCTGAAATTTTAGAGTTGATTACGCCGCGAGCAGACCATGTCTGACGCCACTTTACCTTGGTCGTTCATCATCACCATGGCTGGCATGGGCAGCCGATTTAGGAAGGCGGGTTTCGATTGCCCCAAATACATGATCGAGGTCTGTGGGAAAACGCTTTTTGAATGGTCGTTAGTCGGCCTGCAAGATTTGGCCGCCGCAGATGATCGTTTTGTTTTCATAGCTAGAAAAGAAGACCAGGCTTTTGATTTCATTTCTCATAAGACCAGCGCAATGGGTTTGCGCAACGTCCAGCTCATTGAGCTGGATGCACCTACCGATGGCCAAGCCACCACAGCCATTTTGGCAATGGAGGCGATAGCGCCACAGCATCCGATCGCGATTTTTAATATTGATACGGGATTGGTAGCTGGCGCTTTGCAACGACAAGATGCGGTAGGCGACGGTTGGATTCCATGCTTTCGCGCCGCTGGAGACGCGTGGAGTTTTTGCCGGGTCGATGCGACCGGGGGGGTAGTGGAAGTACGTGAGAAGGTGCGTATTTCCGATTTCGCGACCATCGGCTTGTACTGGTTTCGCTCTGCGCAACTTTATTCAGATGCCTATGCCCGCTATTACAGCGTCGCCGGACGTGAAGAAAAAGGCGAGCGCTATGTCGCACCGCTATACAACCAAATTATCAACGACGGTGGCTCGGTTTCTTTATCGGAAGTGGGCATGTCGGATGTAATTGCACTTGGTACGCCGGAAGAAGTTGCGCGCTTTGAAAGCAGCAATATCAATTGAAGTCGCTGTTGTGGAAGTTGTCTGTATAGACCAGTCATTCCCGGTTGAAGCAAGAATACTTTTGCAGCTTTTGATTAGACAACGACGTTTTTTGCTTGCGCCGTTAATTCAATTTTTCGTATCAAACGTCGGTGCAGGTCAGGCCGATGCCAACACCGTAGTAATAAAAATTAAAAATTAAAAATACAGGAGACATTCGATGCAAATTATTTATTTTTCGCTGGCGGTTGCCTTGATGTACTTGCATGTGGCCGGCTTGACCGCGCTGGCCGGGGCAAGTTTTGGTAGTTGGGCAATTGGCCGTGCGATGGGAATCATCGTGTTAGTGATGCTTGGTTTTTGTATT
>JAZKIX010000074.1:0-18784 GCA_040384645.1 Pseudomonadota bacterium
GGGTAAAGCGAATGCCAAGGGGGAAGACACAGTCAGCGCGGTGGCCAACAACCGACGCAGGACCGGGCTACAGCAATGTGGCAAAGGCATGATGTAAGCTCCAAAATCAAGTCAACTTGCTGATTCAGTATTGCACACAGGGATCAAGGCGCTAGTGATTCTGGCGCTACGTCAATATTGTTCACAAATAACAAAAGCTTTGCTTACCGGTCGCGTTTTGCCCTTTTGGTTGCATTTGGCGCCCATAAGAAGCGAGAGATAATGGATCCTGTTAATGCCTTGGCAGATAATGGCGCACGAAAAGCACGAAATAAAATCCAAATTGGGAAATACATGACAGAGTCAGCTAGTTTTGTAGTGGTTTTACTATTCTTTTTTGGGTTTTTTGTATTGCTAATGCGCTGGCTTACTGGCTGGTCGCAGCTAGAGAAAAATTATAAAGCCATCGACTTTTCTCTAAATCAACAGATTTCGGAAGGCTCGTATCGATGGGTGAAAGGGGATTTCAAATTTTCGCAATTGATTCTCGCTGTCGAGTTGTATCCAACTTCTTTATGGTTTCGACCCAGCTTTCCACTCAACTTCCTATTAACGCCATTGAGCATTCCATGGGAAGATATTTGCGAGGCAGAGTTAAGTCAGAATTTTTTTCTCTCAAAAGTTACACTACGTGTTTTACGATGCCCATTTGCCATTTGCATACATGGAGAAACTGGGAAGAGAATTCATGCAATGTTCAGAAATCGAACAATGACGATGATTGATGCATCGAAATTCTCTTTGAGTACTGTCGTGTAAGCGCAAATCGCATAAGCGTAAATTAAAGAAATGCCCCAGTCTTTCCGTCGCGCCCGAGTCACCTCCATCGGCCTCGTCATCCTGCCTGACCCAGCCGACGATTTTGAATATCCGGCCCATATCGACCGCGCCAGCCTCGACGCGCTGCCGCGCACATCCGGCGTCTACTTGTTTCGTGACTCGCAAAACACACCGCTCTATATCGGCAAGAGCATCAATATCCGCAGCCGTGTGTTATCGCATTTGCGTACGCCGCAAGAAGCCGGTTTGCTACAACACAGTTGCCGGGTCGACTTTGTCCGTACCGCCGGCGAAATTGGCGCGCTATTGCTGGAGTCGCAATTGATCAAGCAATGGCAACCCGCCTACAACGCCCGGCTAAAACAGATTGGGCACATTTATAAAATCGCATGCTATCCGGAACAGACCCGACCGCAGATCGTCGCCGTGAGCGAGATAGATGCAGTCGATGCCGATTTGTACGGTTTGTTCAGCTCCACATACAGCGCGGAACAAGGCTTGCGCGATTTGATCCGGCGCTATCGTTTGTGCCCGGCCTTGACCGGCCTGGAAAAGACTATCCATGGCCGTGCCTGTTTTTCGCATCAGCTGGGCCAATGTCTGGGCGCCTGCATCGGGCGCGAGAGTTTGCCTGAGCATCATGCGCGTTTGCGCCAGGCCTTGGCACAATTGCAAAACACAGTCTGGCCCTATGCCGGCCCCATTGGCATCGTGGAACAAGACGCCAGTTGGCGCCAAACGCATGTGGTGGATCGCTGGTGTTATCTCGGTTCGCTAGAAGGGCGGCGCAAAAAATTGACGCGTATATCGGGCCGGCCGGCGGTCGATATCGATACCTATAAGATCCTGGTCAGGCCGATGTTGTTGGGGACGCTCAAAATAGTGCCCATCGTGCGCCATGGTTTAGGCTAATGTGCCGCCATACTTTATCTACAATGACCGCGCTAGTCAGTGTGTAGTTCTGGCGAATTGGCGGTGGCGTTCGACCGCTTGGCGGGCAAGATGGAAAACAAATCGGTCACCGAAATCGGGCATAGTCAGGGTGCGCTGATATGGCGCGGCTTATTGGTTAAATTATTTTAAGCGCCATTTCGGCGAGTTAGCGAGATTCAGCTAAGGCACCGTTCTAATTTGCTGTCCAGCCGAGCTTGGAAGAGATGAAACTGGTAATAAAATAGGCGATTATTAACATACCGAAAAATGACTTACTCATTTTCGATAGTAAATCGGCAATCGATTTTGTAACCACTTCGTCTGTCGCCATATTGATATTCGGATCGTCAATTTTGTACGTGGTGGTAACAGAATTGGTAAATAGGTATTTGTCCGGGCCATACTTCGATGGCGTAAAGCCACCGTGATACTCCTTTCCTTTGACAGAAAATACGTAAGACATGAAATAAGAATCGACATAGACCTTCCTTTTCATCACTCTTGACTTTTTACTGCTCAATATTTTTGCTTCTATCACAGTTGAATTTTTAGAAAAATCTGGATTTTCTAAATACTGTTTTATATCGCCTGTTCCAAATAGAAATAGAGAAAACATCGGCAAAAATAAGGTGAGAAATAGCCCGATACTTTTTTTATTCACAACTTTATCCTCTGGATTTGCATTGGTAGCGATATCACCATTGTATTCACTCAAGTTGAAATCAAAAAAGTCAATTTGACGCTGACGACCTCTGGCTAGAGGGCGTGGTGCATTTATGATTTAAGGAGCGGATAGCTTTGCGCAACGCCTAAAACAATCGCAAATATCGATTGCACCAATGTGTTTCTTTTCGTTAAGATTGGCTGCGCACGAATTAATTGCGAATGTCCCTTCCATATTGCGCTTTTTAGAAACATGCTTTGGCGATACATTGAAATAAAAATGCAGTAAAAAGCACGCCAGGCCAGTAGCCATCTCCCTTTGATACATAGCAGCAAACCGCAAGTGTTTAGTTACGTCAAACGTAAATTTGTAATCTAATTAAGGATCCGCCGTATGAACCGGACTATAAATAATTTCGCCATTATTGGACTCAGTCTTGTAATAGGCCAATCAAGTTTTGCTGCCAATAAAACTATCGGCTTGGCATTTCCTTCTGCCGATCATGGCTGGATGGGTGCCATCATCAAAAATGCCGAAGACCAAGCCAAGGCACAAGGTGTCAAGTATGTATTGACCACGGCGTCCGACCCCAATAAACAAACCAACGATATCGAAAATTTGATCGCCAAAAAGGTGGATGCTGTCGTCATCTTGCCGGTCGAAAATGACGTTATGAACTTTGTCGCTGCGCGGCTGAGAGCAGCAAAAATTCCCTTGATCGTGGTGGATCGTGAACTGAAGACGCCTTATTTCGCGGCGCTGGTGCGTGGCGACAATGTCGGCATTGGTGTTAATGCCGGCAAGTATTTATGTAATGCCCTGGGCGGTAAAGGCAATGTGGTTGAAATCATTGGCGTACCGGCCTCGGTGACAACGCAACGTAGCACCGGGTTTCGCCAAGCGCGCAAGGCTTGTCCCGGCTTGAAGCTGGTCGATTATCAGGCCGGGGATTTCAGTAAAGACAAGGCATATGCAACGATGCAAAAAATCCTGAAGTTGCAGCCGAAAATCGATGCCATTTACACGCATGATGACGAAATGGCCCTGGGTGTATTGCAAGCGGTGCAAGAAGCTAAACGCAGCGACGTCAAAGTCATTACCGGCGCTGGCGGCAATAAGGAAGTCTACAAACTGATCATGGATGGCAATTCCTTGATCAAGGCAACTTTTGTCTATTCACCCTTGATGGTAAAAGACGCCGTCAAACTTGCTGAAGCCGTGGCCAGTGGTCAGGCGCCCAAGCAAAAAGTAATGGTCATACCAGCGACGGAAGTAACGGCAGGCAATGTTGCTCAATACTTCGACGCCCAAGCCAATTATTAAGTTTGCCCAAAGTTTAAGTACTCGGCTTTTGTAGGCCATGCGCAATAACAGAACGATGTTATTGCGCATCAATTTGCGCTGCTCTGTATCCTGCTTGGTACATCATATTAAGGGAGTATATGCCTAAATAGTGGCTTTCCCGCGCGGTTCTGTTGCCTCTTTAAATATACACACTGGAGTATATTTCGCTGTGTTTGCCCCCAAACGCTTGCGCCAGCCGTCGCCCGCGGCCTTCATTCCCCTGCGAAAAAGTGCTAGCCCGACTTCGACACAATCGTTTATATTGCATTGACGTATAACAATATTGACAGTGCGATTTTTACCGATCATTGCTGGAGTAACAATCTAGTGTTTTTGACGATGTCGTGTTTGGAGGCTCATCATGTCTGATCATATTGTTCTCACCTCCCATTCCCAAGGGCGCAAGGAAAACACCGGCACCGAGATTCATTGGGGCGCCGACAGTGCAGCGGCACGCGGACCGATTGTCGCTAGCCTGACGACGCCGCAACATCGCAATGCAATTGGCACTCACTCTGGCGCATATGCAATTTACCGCGCGCTGGCCGTGGCATCGGGCGCGCTGGATCGGGACCACCGGCCCGACTTTACCAACACGGCGCCGGCCGAAGCGATCGGGCCGCATCCACAGTGGGCCAACCCAGAAAAAATCGTTTCGCTCGACCCATACGGTCACATGGTATCGACCGCTTTTGCATCGCAAATCGCCGCCGGGATCGATATCCGGCCTTCGATTGCCATCACCAAAGCACACATCAATATGCCGGAATTAAAAGACGCCATCGTCGCCGGCAGACTCACGCCCGATGGCGATATCTTGACCGCCAACGGCGATGTGCGCGTGACCAAGGCGGCTATCGATCCAGTGTGGTATTTGCCGGGACTGGCGGCGCGATTCAAGATTAAAGAAAGTGCCTTGCGGCGCGCCCTGTTCGAACAAACCGGCGGCATGTTCCCGGAGCTGGTGACGCGCTTCGACCTCAAGGTATTTTTGCCGCCGATTGGCGGCATGACGCTCTACTGTTTCGGCGATATCACCGCGCTCGGCAAACCGGAAACCAAGGTGGCATGCCGTGTGCATGATGAATGCAATGGCTCGGATGTGTTTGGCTCCGACATCTGCACTTGCCGCCCGTATCTGGCGCATGGGATTGAAGTATGCATCGACATGGCGCAACAGGGCGGGGTCGGGCTGGTCATTTACAACCGCAAGGAAGGCCGCGCACTGGGCGAAGTGACGAAGTTTTTAGTCTATAACGCCCGCAAGCGCCAAGTCGGCGGTGACCGCGCCGAGACCTATTTTGCCCGCACCGAATGTGTGGCCGGGGTGCAGGACATGCGCTTCCAGGAATTGATGCCGGATGTATTCCATTGGCTCGGCATCAAGCGCATCGACCGCTGGGCGTCGATGAGCAATATGAAGCACGAGGCTTTGGTCGAGCAAGGCATTGAGGTTGTGGAGCGGGTGCCGATTCCCGATTCGCTGATCCCGGCCGATGCACGGGTCGAGATGGATGCCAAAGTGGCGGCAGGATATTTTGCCGCGGAGGCGCCGGTATCGATGGCGGAGCTGGCGATGGCGAAGGGCAGGGGATTGAGCGAGTAGTTGAGTATATGAAGTTGGGCAGGGTTTTTGGCAATTTTGTGGATAAATGAAATTGCGCAGAAAAGTTCCCTCCCATTCAAGGGAAGGGTTAGGCTGGGGATGGGTTTCTTGTGCTATTGCTGCGGCAGAAACCTATCCCGACCTTCCCCTCAGGTCGAGCGCCGCTGACCGAGCGCCTTGAAGGGGAAGGAGAAAACCGAAGGGGCCAGACAAATGCACACGCACACCGTTGACGATTCCCCCACCGGCTGGCACACGCCAGTCGGCGACCACCACCCCGCCGCGCCCTTGCTCACGGCCCGCGCCGTGCGCAGCCATTGTGCGCAAATCATGGCCTTGGCCGAACGCGATGCGGCGCCCCATTTCACCTGGCATCCCGAACAATTGGATGCCTGCGCAACCTACGTCGCCGCGACCATCCGGCAGCAATATCCCGATTTGCAAGTGCCATATCACAGTCGCTGGCGTCATTTTGAAGCCGGCGGCATCGACCGCTGGGGCCAGCTCGCCAAGTTACATGAATTGAGCGGCGCAGAACTGGCGCGCACCCGCATCGACCTGGTGATTCCTAGCGTGTTATTGGATGCCGGCGCCGGCGCCGATTGGCGTTATGTCGATCATGCATATGGCATGACCTTGAGCCGCTCCGAAGGCTTGGGCGTGGCCAGTCTGGCCTTGTTTGAAAGCGGCGCTTTGTCGGCCGATCCGCGCCACGCCTTGCGGGCCGACGCCAGCGCATTGGCGAAATTGACGACGGCCACGGTGGCGCAGGCATTCCAGCTTGACGCCGACAATCCATTGGTGGGCGTGCAGGGCAGGACCGAATTATTGCAACGACTCGGTGCTGTCACGGCAGCCACGCCAGCGGTGTTCGGTACGCCGGCGCGGCTTGGCAATCTGTACGATTATCTGGCTGCCCATGCGGTTGATGGCCGGATCGAAGCAGCCTTTATTCTGACGACACTGCTGCGCGCGCTTGGGCCGGTCTGGCCCGGCCGTATCCAGTCGCATGGCGTGTCGTTGGGCGATTGCTGGCGTTGCCCCGATACCGATGACGGTTTGCTGCCGTTTCATAAACTGACGCAATGGCTGACGTATTCGCTGCTCGAACCACTGGAGCAAGCAGGTTTACGCATAACAGGACTGGATCAATTGACTGGTTTGCCGGAATATCGCAACGGCGGTTTACTGCTCGACTTTGGCGTCCTGGTGCCACGCAATGCGGCTTTTTTCACCGATCATTTGCACGTCGATACACCCGCTGTGATCGAGTGGCGTGCGCTCACCGTCATCGCGCTGGATCGTCTGGCGGTAGTAGTACGCAGCAAGTTGGGCGTAAGTGCGGCGGATTTCCCGCTGGCACGCATACTCGAAGGCGGCACTTGGGCAGCAGGGCGCAGGATCGCCGCAGAACGTCGGCCCGGTGGCCCACCGCCGGTGACGATTGTCAGCGATGGCACCGTATTTTGATCAATAGAACCTGGGAGAAATCATGAGCAATATGGTCACCGTCATCCAACATCCGTTGATCCAGCATAAATTAACGTTTATGCGCAGTGCAGAAACGACTACCGACAATTTCCGCCGTTTGTTGCGCGAAATAAGCCAGATGCTGGCCTACGAAGTGACGCGCGATTTGCCGACCGAAATGATCACCATCAATACACCGCTAGCAACCATCGAATCGGCCGTCATCAGTGGTAAAAAGCTCTGCCTGGTATCGATCCTGCGCGCCGGCAATGGCATGCTGGACGGCATGTTGGACGTATTGCCCGCCGCCCGCGTTGGGCATATCGGCCTGTACCGCGACCACGAAACGCTGGAGCCAATTGAATATTATTTCAAGATGCCCGACGACATCGGCGAGCGGTTGGTGATCGTGGTCGACCCAATGCTGGCGACCGGCAATTCCGCCGTGGCGGCGCTCAATCGCCTGAAGGAAAACGGCGCCAACGCCATCAAATATGTCTGTTTGTTGGCCGCGCCAGAAGGCATCGCCAACCTACGCGCCGCACATCCCGACGTGCCGATTACCACGGCGGCATTGGATCAAAAGCTCAATGAAAACGGCTATATCTTGCCGGGGCTGGGCGATGCGGGTGATCGGATGTTTGGAACGCGCTGACAACGTTATTTCTCGTGGGCCGCAGCCACGGCGCTTCCACGAAGGCAAAAAATAGCGCAGTGTAGCTTGGGTTTAAGGAGTCGATTTCATGGCACTCAGCAGGACAGCCAATCATGACAAGTAAGCGCAAGCTGACGCTTGGACTACAAATCGTCAATCTTTATGGCGATTACGCGGCGCTGCTGTGGCCTGGGATTCAAGCCGCTGCGCGGGAGCGTGACGCCAACGTCATCATTTTCCCGGGGCGTTTGCCTAATTATCCTTCGAGCTATAGCTTCGAGTACCAGGGTTCCAGCATTTACGAATTTATTAATGGCAGCAATATCGATGCGTTGGTAGTGGCGACTGGGACGTTTGCCAACTTTCTTTCCCCGGATGAGCTGACAGCAATGGTGACGCAGCAAAGTTCGGTGCCGACCGTTTCTATAAGCATTGCCTTTCCAGGTATACCCAGTATCGTTATTGATAATAAAACGGGATTGCGAGAAGCAATTTTGCATCTCATTCGATATCACGGTTGCAAAAATATCGCTTTTGTCGGAGGGCCGAGAACTAATAACGACGCAGTCGAGCGTGAACAGGTTTTTCGCGACGCCCTAACGGAAGCAGAGCTGGTGTCGGATGAACGATGTTATTTCGAAGGCGATTTCCTTATCGGGAGTGGCGTTGCCGCTGTCCATGAGATTTTTGTTCGACATCAATTGCTTCCCGATGCTGTTGTTTGTGCCAACGACAATATGGCCATCGGCGTGGTTCGCGCTTTGCGTGCACTCAATATTGCGGTGCCCGGTCAAGTGCGCGTTACCGGCTTTGACAACGCGGTCGAAGGCTCAATGATCGAGCCTCCCTTAACCACCATCGATCAACCTATTTTTGAACAGGCCCGGGTGGCTGCGCTCACTGCGCTCGATATGGTTGCCGCAGCCGATGGCGGGCAACCAGTGCCAATGCGACAGGTTCTTCCGACCCGACTGATCATACGCAATTCATGCGGCTGTCTTTCGCACGATGTTTTAAACGAAAATGATCTTGACGTACCGTTATCCGGGCGCACCGTGCCTGTGACGGCCGGATTGGCGAACGAAATTGCAAAAGAAGTGATTAACCTCGCGCAAGCAAAGAATTTTGTACCGGGCGACGCCCAATTGGAACAACAGACTTTGCAGGAAATATTGGGAGTGTACTTTCCCGTATATCTTGGTAAATCGGCGGAAGGTGAGATTCTTGAACGGTTGGAAATTCTTCTTGCTGTGAATCTTCAGCGCGGCCTGTCGATCGATCACTGGCAAATACTATTGTCGATGACCAGTATCACCATGAGGAAAATGCTGTTTGATCATGCCATGCTAAAAGATGTCGCACTCTTCCTTGAAAAAACGCATACCGTCATTTTCCACATGCTGAAAAAGCGGCAAAACAGCGAACAACTACTGCTAAGAAAGCGCTTAAACGATATACGTGAATTTGTTTCCAGTATCAGCGGCTCGATCACGATCGATGTGTTGATCGAGCAGGTGAAGATCAACCTGCCGCACATCGGCATCAACACTTGTTATATCTGCGCCTACGAAAAGCCAGTCACCTATCTTCGCCTTGAAAAATGGCAGGCGCCGGAGAAAGTGAAGGTGCTGCTGTGGTTGCAGGACGCGAAAGATTTTACTGCTGCCCAAAATCAGCAGCTTGGACTTCAAGCGGCTTTGCCGCAAGAACTGAGCCATTGCACTAGCCAGAAATCGCTGGTTTTAACGTCCTTGTATTTTCGCGAAGAGCAGCTCGGTTACATGGTGATGGAAGTGAGCGACACCAGCCAGGAAATCTATGATTTGATTTCGTCGCAGGTCAGCTCTTTATTAAAGACGTCGCTCATATTTCAAGCGCGTGAAGAAGCGGAAGAAAAGTTGCGCCTGACCTTGTTCGAGCTTAAGTCATTCAATCTGCAATTGAAGACCATTGCAGAAAAAGATGAATTGACCGGTTTGTATAACCGGCGCGGCTTTATGGACATCGCCTCGCAAAGCTTGAATCTGACCATCAAAATGAAAAAACCGGCCATGGTTTTCTTTGCCGATATTGACGGATTGAAACAAATTAACGACGTCTATGGTCATGAAACGGGCGACGTGGCGATCAAAGCGGCGTCCGAAGCACTGATCAAGGCTTTTCGCACCATGGATATACTGGCCAGACTCGGTGGTGATGAATTTACGATATTTACGGCCGACACGCCGGAAAGTTTTTCATCCATCGCCATTGCAAGACTGGACAAAAATGTGGCCGACTACAACCGCCAACACAATCACCCGTGGCAGTTGGCAATCAGTATCGGCTGGGACAGTCTGGCCCGGGGACAGTCGCGTAAGCTTTCAGAAATCATGAAGGCCGCCGATGCTAAGTTGTATGCCATCAAACGCGCCAGAAAACGCGCCACTCGGATCGCTGAAGAAGATGAATAAAGCCCGACCGCCTATCGTTCTCCGGTCTTATTATTCGTCGCCCAGCGGGTTTTGAACTTGGAGTACCCCCATGCTTGACCTCCTGATCCGCAATTGCAGTCTGGCCGATGGCCGTAGCCATATCGATATCGGTATCGAAAACGGCAAGATCGTCGCGCTCCAGCCAGCTTTGATCGCAGATGCAGCCCAGACCCTCGACGCCGACGGGCAACTGCTCACGGCACCATTTGTCGATGCCCACTTTCACATGGATTCGACCTTGTCTTACGGTTTACCACGGGTCAATCGCTCCGGCACCTTGCTGGAAGGGATTGCCTTGTGGGGCGAATTAAAACCGCTCTTGACGCAAGAAGCCTTGGTCGAAAGGGCGCTGGCCTATTGCGATTGGGCGGTGGCGAAAGGGCTGTTGGCGATTCGCTCGCATGTCGATGTCTGCGATCCGCGCTTGCTAGCGGTCGACGCCTTGATGCACGTCAAGGCGCGGGTCAAACCGTATCTGGATTTGCAATTGGTCGCCTTCCCGCAAGATGGCGTGCTGCGTGCGCCGCAGGCATTGAACAATCTTAAGCGCGCGCTGGATAAAGGCGTCGATGTCGTCGGCGGCATCCCGCATTTCGAGCGCACCATGGCCGATGGCGCAGAATCGATCCGCATCCTGTGCGAACTGGCGGCAGAGCGCGGTTTGCGGGTCGATATGCATTGCGACGAGTCGGACGACCCGCTGTCGCGCCACATCGAGACGCTGGCCTATCACGCGCAGCGGCTCTGCCTGCACGGACGCGTCACCGGTTCGCACGTGACCTCGATGCATTCGATGGATAACTATTACGTCTCGAAATTAATCCCGCTGATCCGCGAAGCCGGCGTCGCCATCATCGCTAATCCGCTCATCAATATCACCCTGCAAGGGCGCCACGACACTTATCCTAAACGGCGCGGCATGACCCGCGTGCCGGAGCTGATGGCAGCCGGCATCGATGTCGCCTTTGGCCACGATTGCGTGATGGACCCGTGGTATAGCCTGGGCAGTGGCGATATGCTGGAAGTGGCGCACATGGGCCTGCATGTGGCACAGATGACGGCGCAAGATACGATGCGCGCCTGCTTTGCGGCCGTCACCAGCACGCCAGCTAAGATTCTTGGCCTCGATCATTTTGGCGTGGCCGTCGGCTGCGAGGCCAATCTGGTGTTGTTGCAAGCGCACGATCCGGTTGAGGCGATCCGGCTGCGCGCGACGCGATTGGCCGTAATACGGGCCGGGAAAGTCATCGCCAGTACGCCGCCGGCGACGACCATGTTGCGCTTGCCGGGGCGTCCTGCCACGACTGATTTCAGCATCGGCACTGCTTGAAAGTCGTTGGGAAATCCGCAGCTTCGTTATCGCATCAGGCCGTTGTGCAATACGCTGTCGGAACCCATGTTTATGATGAATGTGAGGGGGTATATGCCAAAATATGCCGCTACCCGCAGGCATTCATTGCCTAAAATAAAATACACGCCGGAGTATTAAATTGCTGTTTTTGATTAAAAAAGTGCTGCCATCAACGTCCGCCCATGCATTATTGCTTGTACTATTTTGCCAAATCCCCTGCGCTTGGGCCCGCACGGCGTTCCAGACCCGCTGCGAAGACACACTGCCTAAAACCATCTCCGTCCTCAGCGCCAATCAAAACGGCTACAGCATCGATACCAGCGTCTCGTACAAGATGCTGACCCGCATGGGATCGGCTGGCACCGGCGGTTTTGTGCTGGGCTTGACCAAGATGAATTCGCGGGTCGAGATGGAACTGAGCGGGCAAGTCTTGCAAGACCGTGCCAGCGCCTATGAATGCATCGCGCCGCAGATCAAGGTATCGCTGATTTACACGCCGATGAAGGTCTACGTCGGCAAAGAATTCCCGGTCGGCTCATGCCCATATCAAGAAATCTTGCAACACGAGTTGCGCCATGTACAAATCTATCAAGCCCATTTGCCCAAGGTCGAAGCCACCGTGCGCGAAGCCTTGAGCAAGGCATTTCAGGCGCAACCGTTGTACGCGCCAGCGGGGCAGGCGCAACGCTTGTTGCAACAAAAAATGGACGACGGCTGGCTCGCTTACATTCAGGGCGAAATGAACAAGGTCGAAGCGCAGCAAGCGCAGATCGATACACCGGCAGAATATGCGCGCCTGAGTAAAACCTGTGGCGGCGAGATGCAAAAAATCCTCGGCGGCGGTTGAAAGTCCGCGCTTTACATGCAAAAGAGCGTAGGTTGGGTGGGGCCGCCGAGGCTATCGATTGATCAGCCCAACAAATATAGGAGGAAATGTTGGGCTGGTAGAACGTTAGCCCGACCCATTTGCTGGTGTTGATCCGGCCAATCCAGCACTAAGCATAAGTTGACGAGTAATGCACAAAAAAGCAAATGCCCTGTCGAGTGGAATAAATTGATTCCCCACTTGTGAACTAAATGAATAAATTGAGCTTGCTACATACGGTGACTGAAGAATGGAATACAGGGGATGAAAGCCCTCAATTAGTGCCTTGTTATTTTCGGAAAGGAAGTAACTATAGCTAAAACCACGTGCCGAAACGGACGAGAGAATTGAATCAAATCCTTTTCGCTCACCTAAAAATAGCGCTCTTGCTGTATATAGAAGCAAGAGCGCGGCATACCGGAGAGATGATTTTTGGTCGATTTTTGTTGGCAAGTAGCCCTTCAGTTTCATGTACCCTTCGCCGGCTGAAGTCGGCAAAGAGGCAACCTCGTCAAGCAGAGACATCATTTCATCATTTGCTTGCCACTGTTGAATCAGACTTTGCGCATACCGAGGAATTTCCGCACTCAATGTGCTGAGTACATCTGTAAGAGCTTGAGCAGTCTTTAACTGTGCCGTTGCCAAATCGGATATGAATGAGTCTGGATGGTCCATCAGCTTAGCGAGGTCATGTCCTCCCTTCCTCAATCTTGCCTGGGGTAGCTCACCGTCGGGAATACGCAGTAAGTCGAATAACTTCAATCGGTTCATGGGTTTTCCAGTGTTGAAGTTAAGCCGCGTGCCGAAGGCACGTCGGTTTGAGCGAAGAGTTAGCGGACCAATCGGCTTTAAGCCGCAATGCGCACCGAAAAACCACAAGTAAGCGCCGTTGTGGCAAGGTGGAACGCGGCACAGCAGAACGCCAATGCAGCAATGGTACCGATTGCCCGCGGGTTAGCGCGTAGGTTTGTTGACGATCGCCGAATATTGACACGGTATTTTCGTTCTAACCTGACCCACCGTTAGTCAATTAATGCTTTGTTTTAATTTGTGCTTTTGGGATGCGCACGGTTCAGTTAGTGGCGATAATCTTTAATCAAATTGGCCCAAATTCGTGCGATCGACAACACACCGTCGCAACGCAGCCCACGACACTTGATCACGTCGATTGCATTCTGCCAGAAGCTGCCGCATTCATTGCGCCGCGACGCTGGCGAAAGATCTGATACTGCTGCCATCGGCCGCAGTATCAGAAACGAGGTGAAATTGGTTTGCGCCGGCAAATTTCGCCGGCACAGCGCATCGACACGCGCATCGGTTGGCCAATGGACGAACCTGCCGCAAAGACCTGCTATCAAAATCCGGCATGTAATCCATTTGAACAGTCCTCAGCCAAAGCCGGGAACGTTACGCGGCATCAGTTGTGATGGCGCTCTTGCTTTTTGCCACCACCAGCGCCAGTATCCTTGCCGGCTTTATCATGGCTTTTTGCGTCGCCGCTAGACTTCTTATCTTGACCTGAATTTCCGTCAATAGATTTCATATCCGATTCAGTTTGTTGATCCTGAGTTGGAATGTTGGACTTGGAGGGCGTCGAAGATTTGCTTGTCATGATAATTCCTAGAGGTTGAGATGAAAGGTTCGTTGCGGATGAAACAATACCATCGCCTTCCATGAAAATTTGTAGGAGAAAACGGACTTACTCGTAGTCCATAGCCGCCGGTATCGAAGGAATGACGCTGCATTCGCTCGCCAGCAGCCGTGTCTATACGAGCTATAGAGCGACCTACATCGTTACCGGATTATCTGGTTATGGGCGGCCGTTTACCCCTATCTGGACCGATGGCGTCGGCGTCGCTATAGCGTTACTGGGCGCGAGGGTAATTGCACTTGGTCAGTGACCGTCAAATAACAAATCAGATCCGTAGGTGGCGCATGTGTTCATCTGTAAGTACGTTACCTCAGCTCCTGAGCCAGCCCGATGAGAATTCCCTCCGAGCCCCGGATGTAGCCGAGTCGATACGTGTGTTGATACCAGACTACTTCGCCGACAAGCGCCGCGCCGCGTTTACTGAGCTGGGCGAGCGTATCGTCAATGTCTTTCGCGGTGAACATGACGCGCAGGTAACCGAGAGCGTTCACGGGGGCGCTGTGGTGGTCGGCAAGCACAGCAGGCGCAAAAAAGTGGGAAATCTTGACCTGGATGTTGAGTAGGCCAGTGACGCCATCTGCCCATTCCCCATAAGTTAAGGCCGGCACGCGTCAAATCTCTGGGGAATTTCCCTCATTTTTGACAGGCGACATCAGAATATGAACCCAATTTACCAACGAATTCGTATTCTCATTTAATTCCGATATTCTCAATTAATTCCGTTTATTACAACGGCGGAACGGGCCGCTAAAGGTGTCACTGGTGTCGTATCTGATGCAACGCTTCAAGGCGCATATGCAGTGGCGAGTTGTCTCACTATACGGACCATATGCATACGCAACGCTTCGGGTGCGAGTACAACAGCTTCCGCGCCGAAGCACAGCAACTCGTGAGCAGCATGGTGGGCCGGCCCGACGGGCAGACTCACGGTCCTCCATCCATCCTCCTCCGCTTCTCCGATCATGGCGCCGGCAACTGCGAACGCCGGCAGGAAAGCTTCCATCATTTTGATGCCCCATGGGGATAGGCGCAGCGTGGCCCGCTCCGGGTGCTGTTCCTGCGTGAAGCGGCGGGCATTTTCGACCCAGTAGCCAGCCAGATCGAAGTCTTCGGGCCATTCAACATGGCCGTCGAGCAAATCGAGCTGGAGGATTCGTGACACACGATAAGTGCGGATGCTCGTCTCAATCCGGCCGACGAGATACCAAGATGCGCCTTTGAGCACAATCCCGAGAGGGTCGAGCACGCGCTCCTTTTCGGTTTGCCAGCTGCGATAGCGAATACGCACCTGCCTTCCACCCCAGACTGCCTGCGCCAGTGGCGCCAGGCAGTCTGGGTGTTCACTCTCACCAAACCAGTCTTGGACGTCGAGATGAAAGCGTATGCGCATGCGGCCGGCGCCGGTGCGGATCGCGGCCGGAAGCGCGGACAGCAGCTTGTCCTGAGCGCTGGCAAAAGCCGCGCTCAGGCCGAGGTCAGCCGCCTGGCCAGACAGGCCATTCAGAAACAAGGCCTCCGCCTCCAGCGTTGACAAGCCGTTCAGGCGAGTGCGGTAACCGTCGAGCAGCCTATAACCACCCTGGCTTCCGCGTTCGCTGTAGATCGGGATCCCAGCCGCGGCGAGTGCATCTACGTCGCGATAAATCGTCCGAAGCGACACTCCGTATTCGTTGGCCAGCGCCTGCGCAGTTGTGCCGCCGCGGGCCTGAAGTGTGGTGAGGATGGACAAGAGTCGGCTAGCGCGCATCCGATCAGTGTAATTCATACCTGACACAAGATGTCAGTTTTACACCCGTATCCTACTATTGTTGACAGCTGTAGAGCAGGTTGACATCTTACCAACTACATAAGGATCGACTATGAATACTCCAAATACCAGCAAGGCTTCCCGCACCATCACCTTGTTCCATGCGCCGCATTCACGGGCGTCCGCCACCGTGAACCTTCTGGAAGAGATCGGTGTACCGTATGAGTTGCGGGTGTTGAATATGAAGGCAGGCGAGCAGCGTCAGGCAACCTACTTAAAAATCAACCCTCTGGGAAAGGTTCCTGCCCTGCTCGACGGCCACACGCTCGTTACCGAGCAGGTGGCAATTTTCATACACCTTGCAGACCGCTTTCCGCAAGCCGGGCTGGCGCCATCGATTGATGATCCACGGCGGGGCAGCTACCTGCGGTGGCTGGTGTATTACGCTGCCTGTTTTGAACCGGCCATGGTCGACCGGATGTTGAAACGCGAGCCGGTTCCGCGGATGCAATCGCCCTACGACGACTTCGATACCATGCTTGGTGTGATTGAAACCCAACTTACGACCTCGCCCTACCTGCTTGGAGATGAGCTGTCGGCCGCGGACCTGCTGTGGGGCTCCGCGCTGGGCTTGGGGCTGGCTTTCGGCGGCGTACCGCGCAAGCCCGTGTTCGAGGAGTATGCCGGGCGACTCGGTGCGAGGCCAGCAGCGCAGCGTGTCGCCCAACGGGATGTCGAATTGGCTGCGGCGCAAGAGGCGGTGCTGAGCGCCAGTAACAAGTAGCCCTATGGGGAGACGGCACTTTCCGTCGGCTAAGCCACATACCACCGCATGCAGACCAGGATCACATCGATCTGGAAACGTATTCTTTTGAAGCTGAGCATGGCGAGGCCGTCCACATTTTATGAGGCAACAGCCTACCGATTTCCACGACGACCTCGCTGTTGATTCCGCAAAGCCGGAACCGCCATAAATTCCGTCAGCCGATGAAGCTTCGCGGATGCTGCGCAAACTCGGCAGCTATCCGCGCCAGAACGGCCTTGCCGTGACACTGCGCGAATCAGTCCGCATCGAGCGCACGCTGTTCATCCTGGACTGGCGGCAAAACGTGGAACTGCACCGCCGCGTGCATGTCGCGTTGAATAAGGGCGAAGCCCGCAACGCGACATGCACGCGGCATGTTCTTCAACCGGCTGGGCGAAATTCGCGAGCGCAGTTTCGAGCAACAGAGCTACCGGGCCGGCGGCCTCAACTTGGGACGGCGGCTGTCGTGTTGTGGAACACGCCTTACCTTGAGTGGGCGGCGCATGCACCGCGTGACAACAGTCATGCGGTCGATGACGGGCTGTTGCAGTGTGTAGGTTGGGCTATCGATTTATCAGCCCAACAAATGTAGAAGGAAATGTTGGGCTGGTAGAACGTTAGCCCAACCTACTTGCTTTTGACCATCATTAGCCAAAGTAGGAAACAGACGACCATTGAAGAGATACGTTTGGGCTTACCTGTAGTTTAAACAATTGCTGTAAACCCTCAATATTAACGTTTCCAATGAGTGTCTCGTCTCCAGCGGACCGCGAAATGTCTAAGGATTGAACTCCTTGAAGTTTAAGGTCAAGAGCGAGTCGCCCCGACACCCACCACATGAAGTGCATTTCGTATTCCGCCGGAAGAATCTCACAGACTATTCGCTCATTGCCAGCAACGCGTTCAAAGCGATGGGTGTTGTACTCTTCCGGCGCATCGGGGTACACCTGAACATGCGTTCCGCCAAAGAGCCCATTGAGTTGATCGATTTCGGGGCAGCGTTTCATGATGGTTATCGTGATTTAATTTTCATTTTGCAAAGATAACTGATTGAGCAACAAATAGCCATCTGCCTAAAAGCCTCTGAAAACGGCCTGAATATTAAGCTCATTCGGCCACTCGTTATCGGCACAATCAGCCTATGCAAATTGAGCAAAGCTACCCCAGCCGCCACCTATACAAAAAAGGGATGCCAATCATTCGGCATCCCCTTTTTTACCCCACTTACTTTTCAAATTACTCAGCCAGACGCGCCAGCGAGAACTTGCCTTCGGTGTACACGCCGTCGCCACGACCATTGATGATATGGGTGATTTCGCCGGAGATGCCGACCGTTGTCATGTTATGGAACTTGATACCTGGTTTCGCCGGTGCTTCGATGGCGGTGGACGCCTTGACCAAGGGATTGGTGAGCGCAACGCTGTAGATGCCAAGACCCCAGGCTTCATGCGTAGAGACCGAATCGGCCACCTTGTACGATGCCCAACCATTGCTTGTGCCATTCATCCACGATGCCTGAGTGGGCATTTCGTATGGCATTTCGCTTTGGTAGAAATACAGACGGCCGCCGTTACCGTTCCAGATGGTTTGGTATTCGTTGTGATGCTCGACGAACATGCCGTACAAGGTGACATCGTTGCCGTTGACGATCAAGCCATTGGTCGATTTATTGTCGGCCCAGGTCACTGGCAGCGCTTGGCCGTCATGGTCGGCACGCCATACCCAGAAATGGTCGCCGATGACATCGTTGCTATTGATGACGATGCTGGATTTGGCCTGACCGGAGAAGTTGCCGCCGATACGGAAATACACATCGCTCAGTGAAGTTGGGTTGACCGAGTGATTGGCTCTGCTGCCGACCGGGCCGACTTCGACCAGGACCGGCGATTCAACCAAGCCGGCATCGATCAGCAAGCCAGACATTTTGACGCCATCGACATCGGCAATCCTGAATGCGACTGCGCCCTGGTCGGCGGTAATCGTGGCCAAGCCCAGACCCATCACAACCGTATTGGCGCGGTTGATATTGATCGACTCAGTGACGTGATACACGCCTGGCGTAAACATCAAGTGTTTGCCAGCAGCCAATTGTGCATTGATAGTGGCTGCGCTATCGACGGGTTTGGCGAGGTAGAACTTACTGATGGGAATCGTTTCGTCGCCAGTGACAGGCGTTTTCCACGAGGTGCCGACGCTGTCTTTACGCAAGGCCGGCACGACGACGCTGTATTTGCCATCGGTACCGCAACTACTAGCGCACAAGCGAACATAGTAGCAAGCAACAAGCGTTTAAACACCATATCTAACTCTCTCCACTCACGGCCACAGTGTATACCCCCAGACTGGTTTGTTGCCGTAAGAAACGTTGCTAAATGCGGAGATTTTAACATCCTTGCTGTT
>JAZKIX010000074.1:18794-22564 GCA_040384645.1 Pseudomonadota bacterium
GAAAGTACCTTCCGGGCTGTTGGTGGAGCCGACAAAGACGCAATTCCACATCCAGCAATTCCATGGCTTGGCGTATTCCGCATTGCGTGAAATCCATTGTTGCTGGGTATTGGGCGAAGTTTCATCGCTGACCGCGGAATCGGCGATATAGCCGCCGCTGGCCCAGCCCCAATTATCGTCAAGACGTAATTTCCCCATAATGCTCATGCGGCGAAATGAGGTCGCTTGGGCTACGGCCCAGTGCGCTTCGCCATCGCTCGGTGTCACGGTGAAGTTTTCGACGGTGCGCCAGAAGTTTTGGGTGGCATTGTTATCCGCGCCGTATTTGCCAAACCATTTGGCATTGACCGTCAGGTCGCCGGTGATATTGACGTCGTTCGGGCTTTTGCCCAGGCCGAGTACTTGGGTGTAAAAGCCGACATTGATATTGGTGTTATAGCTGCCCGGCTTGAACAACAAGGCAAAGCGTTTGGCATTAAATTGGCCATCGACTTGCTGTTGAAAAATGTCTTCGACCGTGGCCTGGATCGTGGCAGGTGCCATTTTTGTATCGAATACGATGACATTCGCGCCGAAATCGGGATTGGCGTCGTTGGCAGTCGGGTCTACCGGATCACTTCCGCCGCAACCTGCGAGCAGGGTAATGCTCAAGGCAAGCGCCAACGGCCCTTTTGGGATGCGATTTAGTTCAAACCTGCAATTCATTTTTTGTCTCCAGTGTTGTTGGTTTAGCGTAGGGCAATAAAAAATGGGGCTTTCAGGGATTTTTTGCACAATCGATTAGACGAACAATTTGTCAACCCTTGGCTAATTGCTGCGGTTCAACAATCTAACGCGCAGCGTCCGGTGGCGGGCTAATTGCTATCGATCGAATATTTTTGAAGAGTGTGCAAGATGGCAGTGCTTACATTGCAGTCTCGTACCTTCGTCAAATGCGAGCTACAGCTTCCCTGTGAAGCAGATGTGGCAAATGAAACGTTTCCAATTTTAGATCCAAATGTCCATCTCGCGAACGTCAAAGTATCCGCGCGACGTCGAGTATCTGATAATTTCTCTGTCGCTACAAGGCTTGAGTCGATACTTTGATGCAATATATCGGTTAACATTGGTGAAAGAATGCGTTGTTTGTCCGTATTAACTACAAATTAGCCATCAAAAACCGCATAATTCATTGTGTAAATTAATGAAACGTTTCCATTAAATTTATTTAAATGTCATTTTATGGACGTCAGTAATGCCGTATTCCGCCTAGTTCGTGCGTTGCTATAAGCGATTCGTGGAATCGAACCGGTGCAGTCTCAGCGGTACCCGCTTTGACACCAGCGCTGGGATGACTTAAAGGTGACAGGGATATTTAGAGTAAAAATACTGCGACATGTAGCAAGCTTGCAGGGAAACAAGACGCGATGTCATCGATTGCTGCCTAAATCGGTGACATATGCACTCGTAACGCAAAAAACCCGGCATCGCCGGGTTTTTACTATGTCGCACTAACATCATGTCGCGACCTGTTACGCATCCTGTTGCAGCTTAGCCATGCTGTATCACATTGCGAGACTTGATCCGCATGAACGCCCCAACGATCAAGCCAAGCGGCGCTGCCAGGTAAGCAAACATGAACATGGCAAATTTAAGGGCGGCAAGCGATGAGTAAATATAGGCCAGGAAATCAGGGAAACCGGCAGGATCGGCCAGCATCACATACGACACCAAGTTTTCCACCTGATCGGCAATCGGCGCGATAGCTGACAGCATGGCGCATGCCACCATCACACTACGCGCTTTGGAGCCGGCGGCAAACAGGCGTGAAATCAATACCAGCGCCACGCCGTGCAATACCAGGGTCGACAGGATAAAGAGCGAATCAATATGTTGGGTGAGGATATATTGCCCAAGCGTGCCATGTTCGACCATGAAGGCATACCAATCCTTGATTTTTTCAGGGCTGAACGAGAGTTGCCCTATAAAAAACGGCACCGGGAATTTGGATGCCGCGTAATTGGCATTGAGCACATCGGTCACCCATAAATTCATGATCAAAGACACGATGGTCAGTACCAACAAGGTCAACGTGGTCGGTGCTTGCAAAAAGAAACGGTGGATGTTTTTCATGGTGGTTCTCCTTTTCGGTTGTGAACAGCTTGTTAGCTGCGATGGAGTCATTCTGAAGCAGCGCCAGCTATGCAACAATACGCATCCGCACATAGGAGTAATGCAAAAATGGATAGCTCGAACCGTATCAATCTCGACTGGAACCTGATCCAATCCTTTCTTGCCGTGGTCGAACATGGCGCCGTGGCGCGCGCGGCGGAAGCCACCGGCGCCAGCCAGCCGACCCTGAGTCGGCAAATTGCCGCCCTGGAAGCAGAAATCGGCGCCGCCTTGTTCACCCGCGGCGCACGCGGCAGCATGCTGACCGCTGCCGGCGAAGCCTTGGTCAATCCGGCGCGGCAAATGCAAGCTGCCGCCCACGCACTGCATCTGGCCGCCAGCGGCCAGAGTCAATCGCTCAGCGGTACGGTGCGGATCACCGCCAGCGAAATTGCCTGCGTCTATATGCTGCCGCCGATCTTGACCAGCTTGCGTATCAAACATCCCGATATTCAAATCGAAATCGTCGCCAGCAATGAGCTGGATAATTTACTCGAGCGCGAAGCCGACATCGCGGTGCGGATGGCCAAGCCGACCCAAGACACCTTGGTGGCGCGCCATATTGGCGATATGGGCATGGGCGGTTATGCCAGCCAGGCGTATCTGGAGCGCAAGGGCATCGCATTTTCACCTGCGACGATGGAGGCATTCGATTGGATCGGCTACGACAAAAGCGAGGTGATCGTGCGCGGCATGCGGGCGTTGAACATCCCTCTAACACGAGAATCATTTGCGATCCGCTGCGATAACCAGATCGTGTGCTGGCAAGCCTTGCTCGACGGCGCGGGCATCGGCTTTATCTTCGATTTGCTGGCGGCACGTCATCCCTCGGTCGTGCGGGTGCTGCCGCCCGGATGGATCCCCGATATCCCAGTCTGGCTGACCGCCCCGCTGGAGTTGCGCAGCAATCCGCGCATTCGCGCCGTATTCGATCATCTGGTGGAACATCTGGCGCCGTTGACGCATCGGCCGGCACGATAGGACTAGAAGCAGGTTTTTTGACTTAAAAATACTCCGGTGGGTATTTTTAAAGGCGCAATGAAAACCTGCGGGAAAGAGGGTGTTTTGGCATATACCCCCCTATTTAGCGCGAATGGCGTGCCGTAGAGGCGCAGCATGTCGTGCCCAGAACTTATATGTGGTTGGCGGTGACGGTGCTGCGAGGCGGCTTCAAGCAATTCCCTACCGTCGGCGCCGCCCTCTCCCCAGCCCTCTCCCGCAAGCGGGCAGAGGGGTGAAAACCGGCGCTGTTATGCGCTGAACAGTTTTGCCTATTGATTATTTATAGGGGTAGATGCCAAAACATCCACTCTCCCGCACGTTTTCATTGCACCTTTAAGAATACACGCTGGACGCGCCAGTCCAAGTGCCAAAATCCGCATATTGGTATCCGTTTCCTCCCCACCTACAGCCCAATGATCATTCTGGAATCATGTAAGTCATTGATTCGTATGGAATATCTCGCACTGCCAAAATAGTTATTCCCAAACGATAAAAGCAGAAGCCGCAGCGCTCTCCAGAGCACAAGATGCGTTTGCAAGCCGTTGTGGCAGACATGCCAGCAACTAACATCAATCCGTTCTGGAGATCTACATGAGCAATGCAGTGACCTACCTTAT
>JAZKIX010000074.1:22574-27378 GCA_040384645.1 Pseudomonadota bacterium
GATTAGCATCGGCATCACCGTTTCGGTCGGCCACCGGCTGCGAAAAAATGGGTTGTTGTTTCTTACTAACCATTTGCGCGGCAATACCAATCTGGCATTCGCCATCAACAATATGCTGCTGATCGGGTTTTACCTGGTCAACATCGGTTACATCCTGCTGGTGCTCAATCTCAATTCCGCCGAATCGATGGGCGAACTCGGTTTCATGATTTACTTTCTCAGCATCAATGTTGGCCTGGTCACACTGATGTTAGGCGCGATGCATTTGATCATTTTCTATGTGTTGGCTAACTGGAAACCGGTCTCGTTTATCGAAGAAAAAGAAGGTGCCTAAATGAAACCAAGTACATTGAAACTGCATACCTTGAAATTACTTGCGCCGTCGTTCGGCCTGCTGTTATTGGCATACGTCATTCCGACCGTGGCGATGGCACTCGGCTCGAGCTATTTCGACGAGGCACTATTTATCTGGTTTGGCTGTATTACCTATCTGGCGTTGGCGCTGGGTGCAATCAAACTCACTTTCAACGCCTTGCTCAACGACGGCGCGCCGGTCGATAAAAACGTGAGCTGTTCCGAAGACATGCTGGTGGCACGTGGTTACGCCGATTCGGCCCAAATCCTGATCATGGGCGCCGGCACCTTGAGCCTGGTGCTTGGGATGGGCGATGACACTCATGGCAATAGTTTTGAGGCCATGCTCCTGTTTGTGACGCTGCGCCTAGGCGCGACCTTACTGATGCTGGGCGCGGTAGTGATGCTGGTGACGCATTTCAAAATGCGCCGTATTTAAGGATCTAGCCATGACGACCGTCTGGATCAGGAATATCGCGCTGGCCATCATCGTGTGTTTGCTGTCAGTGACCGCCAGCAAGCTAATTGAAGACCGCCCGCGGCCGCTGTCAAAACTGGAAATTGCCGAACATCAGCAGACCTATGGCGTCAAGACAATGCCACCACCACAGGCAGGCGACTGGCAGCGCAACCGCGATCAGCGCCGCGCCGCCGAACGCGCTGGCAGTCATAACCGGACTGCTAACGATAGCGTCGAGGCGTTTTGGGCGCTGTGGCTGGTGTGGTTTCTGATGTTATTGCCGGGCATGCTTGTGGTGCTATTGATCATATTTATACGTTACCTAATCAAGGTGTGGCGATGAAAACGAGTTGGATCATGAAAGCGGCATTCGGATTGATTGCCTTTTTAATTCTGTTTGTCGTTAAATCAGTAGCGCTCAATCTGCATCAGGCCGCTGACAGGAAGGAGCAAAAAATGCGCATGGCAAAACATGCTGCAGAAGAGCGCCAACATGTACTGCGGCAAAAAAAATTTAGCGCGGCAGCACAGTCGACTGGACCGGCGACACCGGTTACGCCAGTAACGTCGGCTACTGCAGCAACCGCGGCAACGGCATCGACTGAAGCAAACCTAAAAGCCACTGCACCGGCGGCGGTAGGGCGCGGTATGACCTGGAAGTTGTATGACAAGGCTGAAGTGCAAAAAGGGTTGGTACTGGTCGGTTGCAACGGCTGCGATGCCTACCGCGGCGATACCACATGCGACACCCAATTGCCGCTCCTGTGCCTGAAAAAAGATGGCAGCCCGAATCCGCCCAATATTGCATCCGATACCAAAGGTCGCAGCTGGGTTGGGGGCAGTGTAATGGCGTCCAGGCCAGTTGCCGGCAATCGATTTGCGACCATTGCCCAAGCCAACCAATACTGTGAGCAAACGATAGGCAAGGGCGGACGTGTGGCCGAACATCACGATGGCTTTGGCGATTGGTCGTTTTATGCCAAAGGGCAATTGCCGAAAGAGACCAAGTTCTGGGTCAATATCCAAGGACAGCCAGCCAATTGTTGGGCCAATCGCTAAAGCTGCCTTATTAAAATGGAAAATCAGGAGGTCCGATAATTTGGCGAGGTGAGATTGTGGCACCATCTGGTTGCATGGCGGATGCCTGCCTTGGCGCTGGTATCCGCCAGATTGTCACAGCACCGCTGGAGTTTTGCGCTTCATAATCCACATTCACATCGTCATACACAGGAGTTTCCCCATGACTGAATCCATTGCACGCAAGCGCGTTCTCCACATTCCAGCCGGCGCCGGTCGAGCCTACCAGATGGGCGGCATTAGCAGCTTCTTTCTAGCCGATGGCGCAGAAACCGACGACAGCTATTCTATTTCCGAGTGGTGGCTGGAAGCCGGCGAGCGCGGCCCCGGCGCACATCAGCACGAGGCCAATGACGATATTTTTTATGTGATTGAAGGCGTCATGACCTTCCTCGCGGGCGAAGAAAAATTCGATGCCGCCAAGGGCGCATTCCTGCGCGTACCTGCCGGTGTGTTGCACGACTTTGAAAATAATTCCGCTGCACGTGCCGGCGTCCTCAATATCTCGTTCCCCGGCGGTTTTGAACAAGACATGCCGGCCATCGTGGATTGGTTCAAGGTTAATCGGCCGGTGGCGGGTTAAAGCGAGATAGTGACGGGTCGTCGGGTGAAAAATACTCGGGTGGGTATTTTTTAATGTGCAATGAATACGTGCGTGAGAGGGGGTATTTTTGCATATACCCCCTGTTATATCGATGTTGTATGCAGAGCTGTTAATTGTTTGGTAGGGTGCGCGGGGGCGCTGAGGCGCGCACCCTATTCACACATTTTGTATGCGCAGGCGTTTTATCGGAACAATCAACAGCCCTCATACCGCATTTGCTTTTTTATTCCATCGGCAAAAAATCCGGCGTCGACAAATAGCGTTCGCCGGTATCGTAATTGAAGCCCAGCACGGTGGCGCCGGCTGGCAATTCAGCCAGTTTTTGTGCAATCGCGGCCAAGGCGGCGCCGGATGAAATCCCGACCAGAATCCCTTCTTCGCGGGCGCAACGGCGCGCCATTTCACGTGCTGCTTCGGCCTCGACCTGGATCACGCCATCGAGCAAATCCTGATGCAGGTTGCGCGGGATAAAGCCAGCGCCGATGCCTTGGATCGGATGCGGCCCCGGCGCGCCGCCGCTGATCACGGGTGAGGCACTAGGCTCGACTGCAAACACTTTCAATTGCGGGAATTTGGCCTTGAGCACTTGGGCGCAGCCGGTAATGTGGCCGCCGGTGCCGACGCCGGTAATCAGGGCGTCGATGCCATCGGGGAAGTCGGCCAGAATCTCCTGCGCCGTGGTGCGGGCATGGACTTCGATATTGGCGGGATTGTCGAATTGTTGCGGCATCCAGCTATTGGGGATTTGATCCAGCAATTCGGTGGCGCGGGCAATCGCGCCTTTCATGCCTTTTTCGCGCGGTGTCAGCTCGAATTTGGCACCGTAAGCGAGCATCAGCCGGCGGCGCTCGATCGACATGCTGTCGGGCATCACCAACACCAATGAATAGCCTTTGACCGCCGCCACCATGGCCAGACCGACGCCGGTATTGCCGGAGGTCGGTTCGATAATGGTCGACCCCGGTTTCAGCAAACCTTGTGCCTCAGCTGCTTCGATCATCGCCAGCGCAATCCGGTCTTTGATCGAACCGCCAGGATTGGCACGTTCAGATTTGATCCAGACATTGTGGCCGGCGCCAAACAAGCGCTGAATCCGGATGTGCGGGGTGCGGCCGATGGTATCGAGGATGGAATTGGCTTTCATGGAGGTCTCGCTTTAGGTGTGGGTGCGGGTTGAGGATGCAATGCCAATTTAATCTTAGCATTGGATAGATTGGCGGCATGCTAAAAGCGCATTAAACGGCTGCATTTTTAAGCAGCGGAAGATGTGATCGAGCTAGTTTTAAGCCAATCCATGCGCTAACAATGATGTAAATTCCCCACGGGCAACTTGGTAGCGTTATCTGATTATGTTAGGATGTCGTGGTTCTCCTCTTTTTCAGCCCGCTACCAGCTCGGTATCCGGGCTGCTTTTTTATGGGGAAAGACGTTGCGCTCATCCTGATATTGACCATTGGCGCTTGCTGATAGCGCTACATACTTGGCCCATTTCCCTTTAAATTCCGCCTTTTCATTTCTAGTTCGCCATTTTGGCCGTGGGCCAGCAGCACATACAATGGCGGCTTGCCCAGCGATCATTCGCGCCAAACGTGCAGCAACCGAGGACAACCCCATGAGCGATATTGAAGCGCTGACAAAATTAGTGACCCAGTTCAGGGACGACAGAAACTGGAAGCAGTTTCATAACTTGAAAGACCTCATCATTTCGCTCAATTTGGAAGCGTCCGAATTGCTCGAATTGACGCAATGGAAGGGCGAGGCCGGCATGGCGCAAGCGCGCAGTGAGCCGCAATTTCAACAGGCGCTGGAAGAGGAATGTGCCGATGTCTTGCTCTATCTTTTATTGATCGCACAAGAGAGCGGGATTGATCTGGCCGCTGCGGCCAAAGCAAAAATAGCAAAAAACGCCTTGCGTTATCCGATTGCAGCAGCCTTTGGCTCGTCCCGCAAATATACCGCGCTTGATGCCGATCAAAAGACAGCCGATGGTGCCGGCGAAACGGTGTAAAGCTTTAAGAGTGCCGCAACCAGGCACGTACTTAATTAAATACAACAAGAGATTGAACTTGTTCGCGCCGGAACATTAATTTCCATTAATATGTGCGACAGACAATATAACTGTTTAAATAAACAGTCTAATGGACGATTTCGATAACCTTGGGGACGGCGCCGACGCACCCCTGCCTGCCGGGAAACTGATGGAAAATCAACAATACTCTCTCATTGAAACGCTGACCTTTAGTGAAACCGACGGCCTTCCCGTACTCGGCACGCTGATTGAGCAAATCGTCCATTTGCTCAATTCAGAC
>JAZKIX010000074.1:27388-30062 GCA_040384645.1 Pseudomonadota bacterium
ACACTTTCTTCAGCGACATCATCATTCATCAAAACACCCCGATCATGTTGCGCCAGCCCAAGCGACTGGTGGCGGTATCGGATACGCCGATTACACGCGAAGAGCTGGAAGAGTTTTTTGAAGTCATTGAGCCAAACTGGAATGAACATATCCGCGACCGCGCGTTTGACCGTTCCAAGGATTTGCACAGCGCCCGGATTCGCGCCAACTGTTTTTCTTTTCAAGGCAATAAACGCCTGGGTTGCGTCATCCGTCGCTTCCCGAGCGAGCCGATACCGTTGAGCCGGATCGGTCTGCGCCCATGCGCACAGGATTTCGCCAAGCTCGACAACGGTCTGGTGCTAATTATCGGTGATACCTGCCAAGGCAAATCGACCACCATTGCATCGCTGCTGGATCAAATCAACAAGACCCGCTCCGGCCACATCATCACCATCGAAGACCCGGTGGAAACACTGATCCCGCAACGCCGCTGCATCATCACGCAGCGCGAAGTCGGTGCCGACGGCGATGTCGATAGCTACTATCTCGGCGCACTCGATGCTTTGCGCGAACGGCCCGACGTCATCTTGATAGGCGAAATCCGCGATGCCGAAACCGCGCAAGAGGCACTGGCCCTGTCCGAATCCGGCCCCTTGGTATTTGCTACCTTGCACGCCAGATCGACCGAGCTGGGCTTGCAAAAATTGCTGCGTTTGCTGGGCAATACCGATGCGCAAGCCGAAGCATTATCGAATGCCTTGCGCGGCGTGATCTGCCAGGCGCTGTTGCCGTCGCAGGTGGAAAATACCTATCACCTGGCCACCGAATGCCTGACCTCTAACCCCGATGTCGCACGCCTGATCGAAAGCCGTAATTTAGGCGGCATTCGTCCTTTATTGGAAAAATTAGGCACCGATCCGAAGTCGGGATGCCACACCATGAACGATGAATTGGCATTGCTGCTGCAGCAGAAAAAAGTACTGTACGACCATGCGCGCAAAGCGACCACGGATCGCCTGCAATTTGAATCAAGGTTCAAGCGTCCCGCGAAATAAGTAAGCGAGTGAGTGGCCAGGTAACCCTTCAGGGAGGGAAATGGGTAGGGCGCGCACGGCCTGTGTGTACGCACCCTGCAAATTCATTTGGTTGATCGACTAAGATCGCGCCGCTTGGGAGCGTCGCCACAGCCGCGACGACTCATACAAGGCGCGGCTCAGGCGCAGCATGGCCCACAGCATCAGCAAGGGTAGTACCAGCGTTTGCAGCAGGAAAACCACGATCAGCCTGACGATATGTTCGACCACCCGGTCGGCCGCTTCTCGCAATGCCTCAAAGCGTTTTTTCAAGTCTGGCGCCTTGGGTTGCCAGCGTTTTAGCCGATCCAAAATACTCTCGTCTGGCGGCGGGCTCTCCACTACGGGTTCGCCTGCGCCGATAAAATGACCAGTCGATTTTTCCATCGTGGTTTGGCCGGCGGTATATTCCTGGGCCAGGAATGATTGGTAGGCGGCCTCGTTGCCGAGCGAAATAATCGGTACCGCAAACCGCAGCAGCAGTAAAAACAAGAGCAGGCGGGTCAGCCAATCCCAGCGCCTTTGACCGCTCCAGCGGGCCCACGCCCACGCCAGCAATACCACCGACAATAGCGCCGACATTGGCCAATAAGCGCCAATTTCGATCAAGGCACGTTGCACCCCGAAAGCCACGCTGGCAGCCAGCATCAGCGAGGCGAATTGCCCCACCAAATCATTGATTGGCTGCAGCGCCTGACCGGGAGTAAACGTCAAACCGACGCCGGCCGGTTGTATGCCGACTTCGGTGCCTTGAGCGACTGAGATCAAGGCATTTAAGGCCCGCGCCGTGGCAAAGCTAATCAATGCCCGCTTCAATCCGGCGTCCACTTGCCGCGTCGCCGCCGCATCGGGTGGCACCAACCACGTCGCGATCAAAACAATGGCGAGGGACAGCAGAAGCAAGGCGCGGCGCAGATTGTGCATGCAGGGTTCCGAGGTGGTGGCGTTATTGGAGGGGCACGGCATGCCGTGCCCCTCCACACTATTCATATCCATATAAATCGTCGTTCCCGCGCAGGCGGGAATCTATAGCACCTCGAATCAGCCTTGGACTTTTTGACTCTGGCGTGACGCTAGCGCCGTATGGATTCCTGCCTGCACGGGAACGACAGCGGTACTTGCAACTTTGACTTAAGAGAGGCTTTTTTGCTTGCGGAATAGTCTATTTACAAGAAAAAATGGGGGTATGGTCAATAATATGCACCAACCCGCAGGTATTCATTGGTCAAAAAATAATACACCCGGGTGTATATTTTTCGCTCTGCGAGCCATTTTAATGCCTTCCCACGCCCGATAACCACTTAAAACTACGCTATAAACTGTTCAATCGCACCTGGCTTGCGTAGCATTTTGTTGACTTCATCCAAATGCAATTCTTCGTTGACAATCATTTCACGCGCATATTCTTCTAGCAGGACGGAATGCCCTTCGACGATCTTGAGCAGATCGTAATACGCTGCCAGCGCCGCTTTTTCATGCTCCAGGGTTTCGCGCAGAATGTCGCCGATATCGTGTTTTTCGGTTTCCAGCAGGGCGCCGATTTTTAGTGATGGATGACCACCTAACAGGGTCGCCAGTTCGCCCGCCCGCTCCGGCGTCAGCCCCAGATGGTCCAGCAG
>JAZKIX010000074.1:30072-35151 GCA_040384645.1 Pseudomonadota bacterium
TCGCCCGCTTTGTGTGCGTGTACCAAGCCCTCGTCGGCATTGCCTTTGAGCCAGGACACAATCGGAATCCGGTTGTAGCCATAGACCATCAATGAATAATGGGTGTAACGCACCACGCCGGCCAATTCTAGTTCCATGATGCGGTTCAGTGCATCGATGGCCACTTGCTTTTTTGCGTCTTCCATAATGATCTCCAGGTTTTAAAAATGACATCTTAAGTTGCGCGAAACTGAAGCTTGAATGCCAACGCTGAAATGCCAAAACCATAAGGCTTATTCATGGCCTTCGCGTTCTGCGCTTGTTTCGACTTTGGTATTTTCTGCCACAAGTGCAGTATTGTCCATGTCAAAGAATTGTTCCAGTCCGCGCGCCAGCGAGGAGGCGCTGGGATTTTCGACAAACACGCAGCGTTTGCCGGTGCGTTTGCAAAAATCCTTGACCCGCCAGTAGTCGTTGTGGCTGATGCAGCCGGTTTGGCAAATTACCAGGTCGGCGGCCTGCAAGCTGGCATTGAGCAGGTTTTGATTGTCTTCCAGGCCGCCGTCATGATGGGCAAAGCGGCCACCGATGCGTTCGATCAAATCGCGGTAAGTGGCGACATTGCCGCTGCGTCCGCCGACACACAGCACGGTTTTTTGTCCGAGGTGCGCCTTGGCAATCGGGATCACGCGGGCTGGACGCGGTGGCGCAGTGGCATCGGCGGCGGACGGATTGAGCGCCTCGACCTTGGCCGCATCCTGCGCTTTGCTTGCAGATACCAGTTTTTGCCGCAATTCATGCAACTGCGCTTCCAACTCGCCCTGACGCAGCCCCATCTGCTCGATCTTTTTTTGCAAGCGGGCGCGCGGTTCCAGATCGGGAACCGATGCGCGCAAGGCAACCAGATCGGCCTGTAAAAAGCTGATGCTACTGTCCTTGCCGATGCTGTCGGCACGCGCCTGAAACAGTTGTGTATTGAGCCGGTCGATCTCGGCCGCTTTATCGTTGATGAGACGGGTGCTGCGCTCTTGCACCTTGCCTAACTCCCGCGCCAGAATGGCATTTTCTTCGATCAATAAATTGAAGCGGCTGACGTCGACCCGCATGCTGGCACCGGCCTGATGCTGCAACATGTGCATATCGCGCACCAGCATTTCTTGCAAGACAGCGTCACAGCGCGGATGGGTCAGGGCGGCCCAGAAAGCGCCGGCGACATCGCCATGCGCAATCGACTTGATCCATAACTGTGCCACTGCATGTCCCGTTTTTGCTGCCTTGAAGTCGCGCACTGTGCTGCTGTAACGTTGTTCCAGTTCACTTTGCAAGGCTTCGGAAAGCAGGTTGCGCCGGCTGCATTCAGCCACCGCGCCGACATGGATTTCGTAATCGTCGGCCAGCGCTTTGCCGCCCAAGGATTTACTGACCAGTTTGCGCAATGTGGCCAGCGGCAGGCACACGCCGACCACCGGGCAATGACATTCACGCGGCAAATCCCACATACGGCGTCGCCGCGAACCTTGGGTTGGGGGTGTTGGGTCTGATGCGCGGGTTGTCCCAGCTGGCGGCTCGGCATGCTTTGTAGCCGATTGCTTGGCATTGTGATCGCACATGATGCCGTCTCCTTCTTAATGGATTGTGCCCCTGGAATAGGGATCAATATTGCCCAGGCTGGCATGCTCGGCCGGCCCGTGAAAGGTGTTGGCCATATTGTCTATACGACCTTGCGCTGCGACCAGCAACTGCGCCAGCGCCCGAAACGCTTCCGGCTCCAGCCGCATCGAAAAATATTGCGCATATAACGCCGTCGTTTTCGCCCGGCTAGGCGATTGAAAATTGATTCGCCCGCTACCAATCTTCAAGAACCGCACCGGCCTATCGAGACAGCACTTTCTTTAAATGCGCCAGGCGATACTCACCCGAATATCACGCCCGCTTTCCGGCAACGCCGCCACTGAAGCCCAGCGCGGGTGGTAGCCGTAACTGCTCTGGTCGACATAGGCTTTATCGAACAGGTTTTTCACAGTAAAAGTCAGGGTGACATTGTCTTTGCCGGTGGGCAGCCATTGCGCGTATACATCATGGATGCCATAGCCAGGTTTGCTGCTTTCTCCTTCAGGTAGATAGGTCAATTTTTCCGTAAAGCGACCGCTCCAGCCGAGTTTGATGTGTTGCGCCGGCAGGGCGTAATCGAGTTGGGTGACCCAAGTGCGGCCGGAGGAATTGCCGAGCAGGAATGCGTCGCCGCTCGATAGCGGCACGTCGTTCAGGTTCGGTTTGGCGTAGGCGGTGCCGAGGCTGGCTGACCATTGTCCGGCTTGGTAGCCGGCACTGGCGCTGTAGCCGCGTGTTTGCACCTTGCCCATATTGTCACGGACATCGTCGTAGCCGATGTAGTTGTCGATCTGCTGTTGGAACAGGCTGGCATTGAGGCGCCATGGGCCGTTTTGCCATTCGGTGCCCAATGCCGTGTTGTTGGCTTTTTCGGCATCGATGTGGCTGTCGTTGGTCTGGAACTGCTTCAGGTAAGGCTCGATCACGCCGACGCCGCGCAGGGCGCGTGCATGGCTCAGGCGCACGGTTAGCTGGTCATTGGGCATGAAGGCTAGGTTGACGCTGGGCGATACGCCGTTGGAGTCGAATTGCTGGCCGACCATGTCGGTATATTGATAGCGGTCGTAACGCACGCCCAAGCCAAGCGCCCATTGCGTGCCGAGGGCGATATCGTCTTGCAGATAGGTGCCGGCCACATCGGATTTTTCATCGGCTAGCGCGGTACTGGCGATGTCTGCAAAGCCCGTATCGTGCCGGTAATTGACGCCATAACTGAGCTTATGCTCGCCCAGCCGCGAGACATTGCCCAGGTTGAAGCCGTGGCTTTTGGTGCCGGCCCGTTCTTGTTGCGGCGTGTCCATCGCCAGCCGGACAGTATTTTCATTGAGGAACGTCGTCAGATGCAGCGCAAGCAGCGGATCACCTGGCAGGTAGTCGTAGTTGAAGGTGGTCGATTGGCGCGCCATCCGTTGCCGCTGCGTTGGGTTGATGTCGATTTCTAACATATTGGTACGCTTGTTGCGCAAGCCTTGGTCTTGATACGCCTCGTGCGCCAGTTCAAATTTATGGCCGCCGCTTTTTTTAGCGTTAAGTTTGATGAAGCTTGATTGCGTGTCGAGTGCGGTATTGGCTACCGTACGGCCATTGCCATCCTTGTAGTCGCTGCTGCCCAAGTCGTTTTGGCTGGCCAGTAGTTCTATGTCATCGCTCACTCGGCCAAATACGGTTGCACCCAATTTTGTACCTTGGCTGGCACTGAGATAACCGGCCTTGAGGATGGCGCCGATGCGCTCATCCGGCCGCAGCAGATCGCTGGCACTTTTGGTGGTAAAACGCAGCGCGCCGCCCAGAGCGCCTGGGCCGGCGGTCGCAGCGCCGGTACCGGCTTCGATTTCCACCCGTTTCAGCAATTCCGGTTCGATCATGACTTGGCCGGCATGGTGATAGGCCGATTCCGGCTGCGCCGCGCCATCGATGGTGACGGACAACATGCGCTCGCCAATGCCATGCACATAGAGCTTTTGGGCCACCGGCAGGGCGCCGCCACCGATGCTCACTTCAGGCGTTTGCTTGAACAAGTCTTGCAAGCTGACTGCCTGCTCGACTTCGATCCGCTGGGCGCTCACCACGGTATTGGTATCGCTGCCGCGCTGGGCAGTGACTTGGATCAGGCCGAGTTGGGTTTCTTCCGTCTCTGCGTAACTGAGCGGACTATAAGCGGAACAGTAAGCGATGGCTAATGCCAGGGTGACCGGCTTGAGAGGGAAGGGGCGGACAGGATGATTCTGGTCGTGCATAAGGTCTTTCTGAGTTGATTGAAGGTGATCTAAGGCAGATGAAGGTTGAATCAAAGTTGACGACAAGCTTGCTGAGAGGCATTTCTCTTATCAGGTTTGCATCTTAGCATTCAATTTAAATGATAATCAATCTTATTCGCATTTGCGTTTACTTCCAATAATTTTTGACTTATAGTGCATTCCAGACAACCAAACCTGTATTTTTTTTGCCAGATAAGCAAGAGAGAAGTACCGGCTAAACACTAGATAACCCCGAGATAACCATGAGAGAAGCGCATGAATGACAGAGTGCAGAATTCAATTTTCAGGCAACCGCGAGCCATCGATTTATTGCAGCAATATCGTCCGGGCGTGACTTTTTTCGGCACGCCCCGGGCTACTCTCTTGACGTATGGCGTCAAGGCGGCGGTACCGTTGTGCGCCGTGCAAAATCTGGCTGCGGCAGCAACGGCCTTGCTTGGCGAGGCAGAAAGAGAAGGCGACCTGTGGCCGATATTGATTGGCGCGATCCCGTTCGGGGCGGATGCGCCGGCGCGGCTGTTTATTCCGCAACAAGTCCTGATCGGACTGGGCGTCAAAGAACAACGTGGTGCAATCCAACCAGCACCAAAGCCCGACAGCAAGCCAGCGCCGGGCGCAGTCCAGATGCGCCCGACACCGGATCAATATCGGCACAATGTCAGCCGTGCTTTGAGCAAAATCGATGCTGCCGCAATTGAAAAAGTAGTGTTGTCGCGTTCCCTGTCATTGCAGGGGCAGGTCGACCTGCCGGCCTTGCTACAAGGCTTGGTCGGGCGTAATCCGCTGGCATACAGCTTTGCCATTGACCTAGTTGATGCGCTGCCCGATGCGCCAGCCGAGCGGCGTACCTTGATCGGTGCCAGCCCCGAGCTATTGCTGGCGCGTTACGGTCGGGAAGTGGTATCGCATCCGCTGGCGGGGTCGATTCCGCGCAGTGCCGATGCGCAAGAAGACCGGCGCCGCGCCGATGCCTTGTTGTGCTCACACAAGGATTTGCGCGAGCATGCGCTAGTGGTCGATGCGGTAGCGGCTACCTTGCGTCCGTATTGCAGCACCTTGTCGGTGCCGAGCGCGCCGACCTTGTTGGCAACGCCGACCATGTGGCATCTGGGGACGGAAGTGCGCGGCGAGCTAGCCGATCCATCGGTCACTTCGCTGCAGCTAGCCCTGGCGCTGCACCCGACGCCAGCGGTGTGTGGCCACCCCACCACCGCTGCGAAAGAATTTATTG
>JAZKIX010000074.1:35161-36154 GCA_040384645.1 Pseudomonadota bacterium
AAACAGAAGGCTTTGACCGTGGTTTTTTCGCTGGACTGGTCGGCTGGTGCGATATGCAGGGCGACGGTGAATGGGCGGTGACCTTGCGCTGCGCCGAAGTGGGCGAGCATAGCGCAACGTTATATGCAGGGGCTGGCATCGTGGCCGGTTCCGAGCCGGAGCTGGAATTACTTGAAACCGCAGCCAAGTTGCGCACCATGCTCAGCGCAATGGGGCTGGAGTCAGTGCTGGAGCAAACTCCATGAGTCGCCTTCAAAACGACTTGTTGCCAGGCTGCACGCCGTGGCCGGAAGATGTCGCCGCACGTTACCGCGCTGCCGGATATTGGACTGGTGAAACCCTGGGCGCGATGTTGCACCGGTCAGCGACACAATCGCCGGATCGCCTGGCGCTGGTATGTGGCGAGCGGCGCTGGACTTATGCGGAACTGGATCGGCGCTGCGATCAGTTGGCAGTGGGTTTACAACGGCTCGGCATCCGACCGCAGGACAGGGTAGTGCTGCAATTGCCAAACGTGGCTGAATTTTTCGTGGCCTGCTTCGCCTTGTTTCGCATCGGCGCTGTGCCGGTGCTGGCGTTGCCAGCGCACCGGCGGGCAGAAATCGGTTATTTCTGCAGCTTCGCCGAAGCCACGGCATACATCATTGTTGACCGCGACGGCGGTTTCGATTACTGCAGCCTGGCGCGACAAGTGCAGGCCGAGGCGCCCAGCTTGCGCCATGTGATCGTGCTGGGCGAGGCGGAAGAATTTACTGCGTTCGACAGTCTGTATGACGCGATTCATAACGTGACAGAAGACGCGACACAAGAATTGCCCTCGCCATCGGCCGGCGCTGTCGCCTTCCTGCAATTGTCGGGCGGCAGTACTGGCGTGCCCAAGCTGATCCCGCGCACCCATGACGACTATCTGTATAGCGTGCGCGTCAGTGCCGAAATATGCGGATTGACGGCGGACAGTGTGTACCTGTGTGCGCTGCCGGTGGCGCACAATTT
>JAZKIX010000074.1:36164-47884 GCA_040384645.1 Pseudomonadota bacterium
TTCGGCACATTCCACGCGGGTGGCTGCGTGGTATTGGCGCGTCACGCCAGCCCGGATGTGGCTTTCCCCCTGATCCAAACCGAGCGCGTCAGCATCACTGCACTGGTGCCGCCGCTGGCAATGGTTTGGCTGGATGCGGCAAAGGGTACACAGAATGATTTAAGCAGCTTGCAATTGCTGCAAGTCGGTGGCGCAAGGTTGAGCCTGGAAGCCGCCCAGCGTGTAAAGCCGGTACTTGGATGTGCCTTGCAACAAGTGTTTGGCATGGCTGAAGGCTTGGTTAATTACACCCGCCACGACGATCCGCAAGAGTTGGCGGTCCGCACGCAAGGGCGCCCGATCTCGCCTGAAGATGAAATCCGCGTGGTTGATGACAATGACGAGGCAGTCGTTGATGGCACGGTCGGCCATTTACAAACCCGCGGCCCATACACCATACGCGGCTATTACCGGGCTGAGGCACACAATGCGCGCGCTTTCACGGCCGATGGCTTTTACCGCACCGGTGACCTGGTGCAGCGTTTGCCATCCGGCCATCTCATCTTCGAAGGGCGTGCCAAGGACCAGATCAATCGAGGCGGCGACAAGGTCGCTGCCGAAGAAGTCGAGAACCATTTGCTGGCGCATCCGGCGGTGCATGACGCCGCCTTGGTGGCGATGCCGGATGCCTATCTGGGCGAGCGTAGTTGCGCCTTTGTCATCGCCCGAGACGGCGCGCCACGGGCAGCCGAGTTGAATCGCTTTCTGCGTGAACGCGGCCTGGCCAGCTACAAGATCCCGGACCGTATCGAATTCATCGATGAATTCCCCAAAACCGGTGTCGGCAAGGTCGATAAGCGCGTGCTGCGCGAGCGCATTGCCAGGCAATTGGCCCCTTCACTGTAACCATTTAAAGTGCCCCATGAGCATCCCAAAAATTGCTTCCTATTCCATGCCCCTTGTGGCCGACTTGCCGCACAACCGCGTCGACTGGACACCCGATCCAGCCCGCGCGGTGTTGTTGATCCACGATATGCAAGAGTATTTTCTTGATTTTTACGATGTCGCTGCCGCGCCAGTGCCAGCGTTGCTGACACACATCGGCAAAATGCGTGCAGCTTGCGATGCCGCTGGCGTGCCGGTGGTCTATACCGCGCAACCGGCGCAACAGAGCGTGCAGCAACGTGGCTTGTTGCAAGCCTGGTGGGGGCCGGGTTTGACTGCGCAACCGGCGCGTGCGGCAGTGTGCGCGCCGCTCGCGCCGCGCCCGCAGGACACGGTCTTGACCAAATGGCGCTACAGCGCTTTTGAGCGCACCAATTTGCTGGCACGCATGCAGCAACAGGGACGCGATCAATTGATCGTATGCGGCGTGTACGCCCATATCGGCTGCATGTTGACGGCGGCGGATGCTTTTATGAACGATATCGAGCCGTTTTTTGTGGCCGATGCGCTGGCCGATTTTTCACTGGAACAACACCGCATGGCGCTCGATTATGTGGCGCAGCGTTGCGGCGTCGTCACCGATACCCAAAGCGTGGCCGCTGCCCTGCGCCCGCGCGTGGGCTTGCCTGCGTCGCTGACGGCATTGCAGCTTGAAGTGGCCACTTTGCTGGAAGTGCCTGCCGCTGATTTGCTCTCTGATGAAAACTTGATGTATGCCGGCCTGGATTCGATCCGGCTCATGAGCTTGCTGGAGCGTTGGCGGCGTGCCGGTGCCAGCATCAATTTCCTGGAGCTGGCGGAATTTCCGACCTTGAGGGATTGGTGGCCGCTCTTGGCCGGGCGCAGGGGAGCAGTTTAAATGGGTGCAATTCCAAGTCACAAAGAATTAGACGCTCCGCCTGAAAAACTGGCCCTGTCGGCCGCGCAAACCGGCATCTGGCTCGGCCAGCAATTTGATCCGGGTAGCCCAGCGTACTGGACGGCCGAAGCGGTCGAATTGAGTGGCGTCCTCGATGCGGTCGCTTTCGAGACAGCCTTGCGCCAGGCGGTGCGCGAATGCGATGCCTTGCATCAGCGCTACACCAGCGATGGCAACGAGGTTTGGCAAACGCTGCAACGCCAGATCGCCTGGCCGCTGGCATGGCGTGATTTCAGCCAGGCAGAACAGCCGATGGCTGCGGCCCAGGCATGGATGCAGGCCGATGGTCTGCAGCGCGCCGATCTGGAGCATGGCCCGTTGTTTGCCAGCGCATTGCTGCAACTGGACAGCGAGCGCACCTTGTGGTTTTTGCGGGTGCATCACATTGCGCTCGATGGCTTTGGCTATACCTTGCTGACGCAGCGCGTGGCGGATTTGTATTCAGCTCGGGTCAAAGGCAGCATACCGCCAGCGCCGCGCAATAACGCACTGGCGCCCGTGGTCGAAGAAGACCAAGCCTATCGGCTCAGCGTTGCCTGTGCACGCGACCGCGATTTCTGGTGCGCGCATTTAGACGGTGCCGCGCCGCCCACATTGTTAGCGCCGCCGCAGCCGGTCGCGCATGGCGTGCGCCGTCAGCGCGGCGATTTGCCCGCTGCTGCCTTGGCGCAGTGGCAAGCCGCCGCCGCTCTGGCTGGCGTCGATTGGACTGCATGGATCATTGCCGTCGTGGCAGCCTGGCTGCAACGCAGTACCGGCGCCGCCGAATTGACACTGGGCTTGCCGGTGATGGCGCGCTTGGGTTCGGTCGCGCTGGCAGTGCCTTGCATGGCGATGAATATCGTGCCCTTGCGCTTGAAGATCGATACCGCGAGCAGCCTGACCGAACTGGCGCGCCTGGTCAGTAGCGAGTTGCGGCGGCTGCGGCCGCATCAACGCTATCGCTATGAGCAGCTTAAGCATGATCTTGGCAACTTCGGGACGGTTGGTACGATTAGCGGGCAGCGCCGCTTGTTTGGTGCGGTCATCAATCTGATGCCGTTTGATCGCCCGCTTCAGTTCGGTGCGCTGACGGCGGCCACACATCCGGTGTCAGCCGGACCGGTGGAAGACTTGGCGATCAATATTGCGCCGCGCAGCGATGCGATCCGGCTAGATCTGGAAGCCAATCCCGATGCCTACGATGCCGCCACGCTGGCGACCCATCGCACTACCTTGCTGGCCGCATTGGATGCGCTGACCCGCCAGCCGGATCAGCCCTTGCAGCAAGTCTTGGGTCGCTTTGAATCAACCAAAGAATTAGGCAAACAATCGAATAATTCCCTTGTCTTGCCAGCACTGTTATCCGGCGGCGCCTTGCCAGTCACGGCACAATCGGTTTTGAGCGCAATGCAAGCGCATGCCCGTGCCATGCCGGATCGCATCGCGCTGGAACAGGACGGCATTGCCTTGTCGTACAGCGCTTTATTGAAAGCGGTACAGATTCTGGCGGCGCGCTTGCGCCAGCAAGGTGTGGTGGAAGGCAGCCGCGTGGTGCTGTTATTGCCGCGTGCGCCCAATACCATGGTGGCCTTGCTGGCCACCATGTGGGCCGGCGCTGCCTATGTGCCGCTCGATCCTGACGGCCCGGCATTACGGATTGCTGCCGTGTTGGCTGACGCCACGCCGGGCTTGGTGATATGCATGCGGGCGCATGCTGCGCTGGTCAATCATGCCGTGCCGCTATTGTGTCTGGACGAATTTGACGGGGACGATTTACCTTCAGATTTACCGCCCGATTTGACTCCGATGAGCGAACCGCTGGCAGTGGCCGGCGATGCCGTGGCATATGTGATTTATACCTCCGGCTCGACCGGGCGGCCCAACGGCGTCATGGTCGGGCGTGATGCGCTGGCGCATTTTGTCGTCGGCGCTACTGGACGTTATGGCGTCACAGCCAATGATCGCGTATTGCAATTTGCGCCACTGCATTTTGATGCCAGTGTGGAAGAGATTTTCTTGTCGCTGTGTGCCGGCGCCACCCTGATTTTGCGCAACGATGCCATGCTGGAATCGCTGCCGCGCTTTCTGGCAACGTGCGCCCAGTTGCAGATCAGCCTGCTTGATTTACCGACCGCCTTTTGGCATGAGCTGGCGTTTTGCATCGAGCAAAACCAAGCCGCTTTGCCGACCAGCGTGCGGCTGGTCATCATCGGCGGTGAAGCCGCCTTGGCAGAGCGGGTAGCTCGTTGGCGTGCCAGCGTTGCATCGCATGTGGTCTTGCTCAATACCTATGGCCCGACCGAAGCGACCGTCATTTGCACCACGGCCCAACTGGCTGGCCCCGACGCCATCGAATGGGAAGGCGACGCCGTGCCGATCGGCCAGCCGCTGGTGGGTGTGGATATCGCCGTGGTCGACGCCGACCTGCGTCCGGTTGCCATCGGTGATGTTGGCGAGTTGTGCCTGATCGGTGGCGGATTGGCGCGCGGTTATCTGGGGCGGGCGACATTGACCGCGCAACGCTTTGTAACCTTGCCTGCGCTTGCCAGCCAGCCGCGCGCCTATCGCACCGGCGACCGTGTGTCCTTGGGTAGCGATGGCCAGTTGCGTTATCTGGGGCGGCTGGACGATGAGTTGAAACTGAGCGGCCATCGCATCGATCCGCTGGAAATCGAAGCGGCGTTGATGCTATTTCCAGGTCTGCGTGAAGCCGCGGTCGTTGCGCAAACAATGACTGGCGGCGCTGGTAGCAACGGCGCCCAGCTCCAGCGGCTGGTGGCTTTTATCGTGGCTGATGGCGCGCCATCGTCCGCTGTATTGCGGTCGTTTTTAATGGATCGATTGCCGGCTGCGGCAGTGCCGGGCAGCTATATTTTGGAACAGCGCTTGCCGCGCAACGGCAATGGCAAGATCGACCGCAGCGCCTTGCGTGCGCGTCCTTGCCTCAGCGAACCACTTCTCGAAATAGCTGCAAACGTGGCTGCCACGCCACTGGAACAAACGGTGATGGCAGTCTGGCGCGCGGTATTAGGCATCAGTGTGTTGACGCCGCAAGACGATTTCTTTGCTTTGGGTGGCAAATCCCTGCAAGCCATCCAGGTCGCCAGTCGCCTGGGCATTGCCTTGCAACGTGAAGTTTCTGTGTCGGCGCTGTTCCGCCACCCTAGCGTTGCCGCCCTGGCGCAAGCGCTCGGGACGCTCGCCGGTCATGCACCGCCGCCCGCTGCAGCCGGGGCCGAGTTTGCACCGCTGCTGACAATCCAGCCCGGCACCGGCCCGGCCCTGTTTTGCATTCATCCGGCCGAAGGCTTGGCCTGGTGTTATCTGGGACTGGTGGCGCAATTGCCGCAGTTACCGATCTACGGCTTGCAGGCGCGTGGCTTGACCGGTGCCGCGCCGGACGATATCGATGCGCTGGTAGTCGATTACGTCGACTTGGTGCGCAGCGCCCAGCCGCAGGGGCCGTACCGCCTGCTCGGCTGGTCGTCCGGCGGCGGCGTGGCGCACGCGATGGCGGTGCAATTGCGCGCCGCCGGTGAAGCCGTGTCGTTGCTGGCAATGATGGATGCGTATCCGAGCGATATCTGGCAAGGCAAACCGCCGCCGCAAGAACGTGACGCATTGGTAGCGCTGCTCGACGTGATTGGCGCTTCCGACCTGGACTCCGACGGCAAGCCTTTGCCGCGCGAAGCAATCCTGGCGCGCTTTCGCCAACCCGGCAGCACGCTGGCTGGCGCCGACGAGGCGCATCTGGCGCGCATGACGGCGATGGCCTTGCATACCATGCAGATTTATCGTGGACTCAAGCACCAGTTGTTCGATGGCGACCTGCTGTTTTTCCATGCGCAAAGGCGCGCCGCCGATGCACCCGATTGGCTGGGCTGGACGCCATATGTCGGCGGCAAGATGGAACGCATCGACATCGACAGCACCCATTCGACCATGAGCCGGACCGCGCCGCTGGCGCATATTGGAAGGATGTTGGCGCAGAGGTTGTAGGTGGCAATAACGCCAAGGCTGTTCATTATTTCAATAAGACGCCAGTGCATACGAAATGCGTGAGTAGGGTGCGCCGTGCGCACCACAGTTGACCGTGCTAATGGTAGGTCGCGCGGCCTCGGTAGTCTCACCCTTACGAACAATTAACAGCCCTGCTATCAAACAACAAATAATGGGGGTATATGCCAAAAACATGCCTTACCCGCACGTTTTAATTGGCTTAAATTTAATACTGCCACCAGTATATTTTCCGTAAAAACAAGCCCCCAAGCACCTTTCCGAAGGATTTTTTCATGTCATCACCCTCTCCAAAACGCACGCCGCCACGCTTGCTGGGGGTATTGCGCACCGAACAACTGACGCCGCATATGCGCCGCATTACGCTGGGCGGTGCGGCGCTGGCCGGTTTTCCGTCCGATAGCAATGGCGCCCATATCAAGCTGTTATTGCCGCTGGTCGGCCAGCGCGAACCGGTCTTGCCCACGCTCGGTCCCGATGGTCCGGTCTGGCCACCTGCCGAGATAAGGCCGATTGCCCGCACCTATACGGTCGCTTGGTACGACGCTGATGCGGCTGAACTGGCGGTCGATTTTGTATTGCACGGCGACGATGGTCCCGCATCGCGCTGGGCCAATCATGCGGTGCCGGGCGATGCGATTGGGGTGGCGGGGCCGGGCGGTCCGGCGCGCTTTCAGCCGGATGCAGACAGGTTTTTGCTGCTGGGCGATCCTAGCGCCTGCGCGGCATTAGCGGCGGTGTTGGCAGCCTTGCCGACGTGGGCACTGGGCCATGCTTTTATCGAAGTGCCGCAGCGGGATGACATCTTGCCGCTGCCACATCCACCGGGGATCCAGTTGCATTGGTTGATAAGGCACGGGCAACGCGCCGGCAACAGCAGCCTTTTGCTCGATGCCGTGCGCCAACTCGATTGGCCGGACGGGAAGGTATCCGTCACGCTGGCCGGCGAAAGCAGTCAGGTGGTCGCGATCCGCAACTTTCTGTTGACACAACGGGACGTGCCGCGCAGCGCTTTATACGCCGTGCCGTACTGGAAGGACGAACACACCGAAGAGGCCTACCACGCCGAGCGCCACCGCATCATGGATGGTTTTGAGCAAGAATTTGAACAAGAGAGCGGGGCAGAAGCATGACAAATAACGTGATGGAATTCCAAGGCAAGGTGGCCTTGGTCACTGGCGCCGCGCAAGGGATCGGCGCCGCCGTGGCGCAGGCACTGGCAGCCGGGGGCGCGACGCTGGCCGTATTGGATCTGCAGCCCGAAGCGATACAGGCGATGGCGGCCAGCTTGCGTACATCAGGCGCCGATGCGCTCGGTCTGACAGTCGATGTCGCCGACAGCGCTGCCGTCAATGCCGCCGTGATGCAGGTCGAACAAAGTCTGGGGCCGATTGATATCCTGGTCAATGCGGCTGGTATTTTGCATCTCGGCCCCGTCCTCGAATTGAACGATAGCGATTGGGAACGCACTTTCGCAGTCAATGTCGGCGGCGTATTTCGCCTGTGCCGCGCCGTGGCGGCGCAGATGGTGCTGCGCCGGCGCGGCGTGATGATTACCGTGGCATCCAACGCATCGACCGTGCCGCGCCAGCAGATGGCGGCCTACGCCGCTTCAAAAGCGGCCTCGACCCAATTTACCCGATGCCTCGGCCTGGAATTGGCTGTCCACGGCATCCGCTGCAATGTGGTCTCGCCCGGCTCCACCGATACCGCCATGCAGCGCCAGTTATGGACCAGCCCGGACAGTGCGCAAGCGGTGATCGGCGGCGCGCTCGATAGCTTCCGGCTCGGTATTCCGCTGGGACGCATCGCCGATGCCGCCGACATCGCCGACGCTGTGTGCTTCCTCGCCTCCGACCGCGCACGCCACATCACGATGCACGACTTGCGGGTCGATGGCGGCGCCGGTTTGGGGTAAGAGCGGATGCGATTGCATTGTTGTTCGGAGCGCTGGGCGAGGTACGGCCTATTCGGCGCGAATGCAGTCCCGGTACGGGGTCGGGTGGGGATTTTAAGAAACTATTTTTGATATATTCACTGTGCCCATTGGGTGCCAACGGTGCCGAAACTGTCCTATGGCAGTCGGCCTGCAGCCTTGAGATCGGCGATGAATTTGCTTGCATATACTTCAGGAGACACAGCCGTCTCGCCTTGCGGCCCGCTCAGGTAGTAAAGGCGTTCGAAACCGTTGGTAGGGATGACGTAAGACGTGATGCCATTTTGTAATTTGTAGCGCAAGTCAACGTACTGCGCTTTGAGACTGATGGTGTATTGCCCTTTCACTTCTGACGAGTCGATGCTCAATATGACGGCCGTTTCCGCGTCGGTTGTGGTGGCATGAATCGCCAGCTTCTCGCCTACAGAGTGTTTGAGGGTCTTGTCGTTGACGTTGATAGGTTTTTTCTTGGCGGCCAACAGTTTTGGCCGTAGCTGCGAGGAGAACTCTTGCGTGACACTGTCAGTGAGCTTGTTGAAGCCAACCGTATCGATATTAGGATCGACATATAGTGCCGTGAGAATTAAAACCCGGTTTGTCTTGCGTGCCACCAGCTCGTTAGATGTGTCTGTTGTCGAGCAACCGGGAAGTAGGCAGATTGCGGCCAGTGCAAAGGTGCAGAGCAGATTGTTCAAAAGAATGTCCTTGGGTTTTTAAAGTGTTTAACGTGAGATAACTTGCTGTTCGCGAGTATGCCTACTGCGCTGTTTTTCTAGTAATTTACTTACTTCCTACAGCAGCCGTCACCTTAACTCGTTGCCGACTGATATGTAATCTGATGGCGTAACGTCATACGAACAAGCCGTTTAGCTTAGGAAAACATTCCCAGCCATTCTCAATTTGTTGACGTAAGCTTTGGCGGGATAAATAGTTATTAACAATCATCGGTGTGGGAGTATAAGGGTTTTTATTCCATTACCCGCACGTTTCTATTGGGCTTAAAAAAATACACCACTCAGTATGTATTTGATGCTTTGTTCATTCAGTGGTGATGTGCAGCTGCAGATCTGGCTTTTTACTCATTTCAAGTAGCCAAATTTCTCGCCGGCGACCCTAAAGCGAGTGCCGCTGCATAACCATCCGGTGCTGCAATTTGCCACGCGCGCGTGGCCGCCTCAGGCTGGCCAAGAAATTTAAGGGTGAACTCGGGATCGTCCGTATGAACCGTCATCGCTAGTGCAGACAGGTGTTCCGCGATGCCATAGCCCCATGCTTTCAAGACTGCTTCCTTGCCGGTCCAGAGTGCATAAAAAGCTGCGGGGGCATGTTGGCAATAGGCGCATTCGTCGGGATTGAAGACTGTTTTTGCCAATTCGGCCAGATCGCACGCCGTGTCTATTTTTTCTATGTCGATGCCAACTGGAAGCGTGTCTGAAATCGCGAGCAGTGCGTGATCGCCGGCATGCGACACATTGAAGAACGGTCCACTCGTCAGCGCCGGTTTGCCCTTGCTGCCCATTGTCAACTGAATCGCTTGTGGCGCCAGCGCCAGTCTTTGCGCCAACAAACTGCGTAGTGCCGCGCGGGTCGTGGCGAAGCGGACTCTGTCTGGATGCTGGCGATATTGCAGGCAATGTACAACCTCGTCCTGCGTCAGTAGAGTCAGCGTAAGCGTGGATAAAGGAGCATCCAGCGCCAGGTCGAGCCGCCAGATTGCAAGCCGCGACGGCACGCCGGACGGCAAAGGAAGTGCGTGCAAGCGGAATTCTGAATTTTTACCGGGCATTGCCTATTACAAAAGAAATTAAGAGGGAAAATGCGGCCAACCCGAAATGTTCTCGGCCCAAAACAAAAACGCGCCAGCTTTGGGCTGACGCGGTTTGTGTGGTTTTTAATGGTGGAGACGGCGGGAATCGAACCCGCGTCCAGAAGCACTCTACAGACAGTTCTACATACTTAGCGCTGCCATTTAATTTAATCCATACGACGCGGACGCGCACGCTGCGGATGGACGAGTTACCTATTATTTAACAACTGACCAAGTAGCCCGATCTGTTGCGATTCCCTGTGAATGACTCTACTACTGTTGCCAGCCCACCCCAGGGAAGAGATGGTGTAGAGCTAGACAGCGATTAAGCTGCTAGTGCGTACGAGTTATCGTTTGCAGTTATAAATTTCTGATTGTATTTACGAGGTAGTCAGGCCTCGGTATGCCCTGCGCTGCTTTGCAACCCCTGTCGAAACCAGGTCGTCCCCAAACAGAATTCCATTGTAGCGTAATGAATTGGCTTGTGCAGGATTGATTCGGGGCTTGGTCCAATTGGAGGATAGATTTAGTTGTTCAAGCTGCTTTTTATTTGTATGTTTTTTGGCTGCTTTGCAGCGCGATTTCACGAATTTTTTCAGATAATTGCAATGGATCGTTGACAAACAAATCTGCTTGCCAGGATTGCGGTTCGACCTCGCCGCCATAACCCCATCCGACTGCGATGGTAAACATTCCTGCCGCATGTCCCGCTTGGATATCGCGTAAATCATCGCCAACGTACCAGCACAGTTCCGGCGCTAGGTTGAGTCGTCTTGCCGCTTCAAATAACGGTTCTGGATGCGGCTTTGAATGCGGGGTTGTGTCACCAGAAATGACGCAGGCAGCCTGTTGCAGGCCGATCAGTTTGACCAAAGGGCCGGTCAGTCGCGCTGCCTTGTTTGTGACGATGCCCCAAGCAATCCCCATCGCTGACAAGGTGGAAAGTAATTCTAAAATGCCATCGAATATCACGCTATCAACTGCCAGCGCAGCTGCGTAGTTGTGTAAGAAAGCATGTCGCAATGCATCATAAGCAGCATCATCCGGGCCGATTCCATAAGCAGCTTCAATCAAGCCGCGAGCGCCTGCAGATGCAACTGGGCGCAATACCGAATAAGGCGCAGGCGGCAAATTTTGCTCGATCCGCATTCGATTCACGGCAGCAGCTAAATCAGGAGCTGTATCGACGAGCGTTCCATCGAGATCGAATAATATGGCTCGCGGAAGAAAATAGGGCATGTTGATTTGTGCGGAAAGTCGGTGTATTGGCGTAAATCAAAATTTGCACCAATATTTGTTGGAATCAGTTTTGGCCGGTGCAGGCGATCATGTAGTTGACGCTCGTATCGTTATTGAGCGAATACAGCTTCGTTATCGGATTAAAAGACATTCCGCGCATTTTATTAACGGTTAAGCCAGCATTGCGAACCAATTGCGACAACTCCGCAGGCGTAATGAATTTACCGTAATCGTGCGTGCCCTTAGGCAATAAGCGCAGTAAATATTCGGCGCCTAAAATTGCGAACAGATAAGACTTTGGATTGCGATTGATCGTGGAAAAAAATATTGTTCCGCCAGGCTTTACCAGTGCTGCACAAGCGCTCACTATCGATCCTGGGTCGGGCACATGTTCCAACATTTCCATGCAGGTGACAATGTCGAAACTGTGCGGCTCTCTTGCCGCCATGGCTTCTGCCGCGATCAGTTCGTAATGGACTTTGACCCCGCTTTCCAAGCTATGCAAGTCGGCCACTTTGAGAGCCTTTTCAGACAAATCTATGCCGGTGACATGGGCTCCTTTTTTTGCCATGGATTCTGACAAAATTCCACCGCCGCAACCGATATCGATGATTTTTTTGCCAGACAAAGGCACGCAACCGTTAATCCATTCAAGGCGAAGTGGATTGATCTCATGCAAGGGCTTGAATTCGGAAGTGGGATCCCACCAACGATGCGCGAGGTCACTAAATTTTTTAAGTTCTAAAGGGTCTGCATTCATGGATTGGATGATAGCGGCAATTTGCGAATCTGACGCGGTCTGGCGACCGGCTCTGTACATAATTCTCGACTACAAGGATTGACCTTAGACGAAAAACCCCGCCGCGAGAAAAACAAGCAGTAAAAGCCGGCATCAA
>JAZKIX010000075.1:0-10241 GCA_040384645.1 Pseudomonadota bacterium
CGGCGCGCATGGACGGCGCAAACGCGTGGCAGGCGCTACGTTATGTGACGGTGCCGCAACTGCGCCCAATGATTTTTTTCGCCGGTTCGATTACGCTCATTACCGGCATTTCCGGCGACACTCTGGCGCGCTATTTACACTATATGGCGTACATCATGGGCGACTATGGTGCCACTGCGGCGATGGCGGCGACCATACTGCTAATCTTGACGGGCTTGCTATACGTACTGTGGGCATATATCGGCGGCCGGCCAGAATTGCCGCATAACAGTTTGGGTGCGCGACGCCAGCATCCGATGGTCATCCGCGCCAAGGCGATCGTGGGCGCTGGCTGGCACAAAATTGAAGTCCTGTTGTACGCACCCGCCAGCACCGATCCGCAAGCCTTGCGCGGCTTTAACGGCATGCGCGCAATTGCCTGCTTGATGGTGGTGGTACATCATTTGGCGCAACGGCTGGATGGCGAACGGGCGCTGGTGTGGGTGCTGAAGCCTTTATGGCGACTGGGTTTGCATTTCGACATGGGTGTCTGCCTGTTCTTTGTATTGTCGGGCGCACTGCTGTCGATGCCGTTTTGGGAGCGTTTTTTCAGTGGCGAACCGGCGCCTTCGTTGGGCCAGTACGCGGCCCGCCGCGCTGCACGGATCGTACCCGGTTATTGGCTGGCGCTCATTCTGTCGGTGGCGATTGGCTTGGTGGCGATGCCAGAAGCGTTATTGGTATTGCCGCGCTTCCTGGCGGGACTGGGCTTCGTTTCGGGGCTGCACTACACCACGCTATTCCCGTCGGAACTGGATCCGGTGTTGTGGTCGATCAGCTTTGAGGTGATGTGTTACGTGCTATTGCCCTTGCTGTTGCTGCCCGCCTGGCGCTGGTCCCCGGACCGTAACCCGCAGCGGACTTTGCGCTATTTGATCGGCGTCTTGATTGCGCTGCAACTGGCACATTTATGGGTAGTCGCCAACTTCATGACAGAGGAGCTGGACCGCGGCTGGCGCTTTGGCTTGATCGGCGGCGCCAAACAATGGATTCCGTACTGGAACCCGGCAACCTTCATGACGCAGTTCATGCTCGGTTCGCTGGCCGCATTCGGTATTGTCTGGAAAACGCGCGTCGATCCACGCCGCGGCAACACCTTCGATACGATGGCGCGCTGGGCCTTGATCGGAGCGATATTCTTGCTAGCTTTGTTCGGTGGTGGCGGCCACAACAGCTTTACCCGCCAGCCGTATATCACGCCGGTGTTCCCCGCCTTGTGCGCGGTGGCGTTGTTTGCCATGCATTTCGGCCGGCGCCTGCATCTGGCGCTGGACAACCGCCTATTTAACTTTGTGGCGACGATTTCCTTCGGCTTGTATCTGTGGCATTTCCCGGTGATCGAATTACTGCGCATTTATTACGTGCCTGATTTCCTCGTCAAGACTGGCGTGCGTCATTTTGGCGAATGGTTTTTATGGTCGACGCTAGTCATGGCGATCTCGACCATGCTGGCGTGGCTGTCGTGGCGCTGGCTAGAACAGCCGGCGTTGCTTTGGGTCAAGCGACGTTTGCGCAAGCCACAGAATGATAAGCCCGCTCAAGGAGCCTTGGCATGATGCACAAAAAAACGCATAAAAAACGCAAGCTGTCGCTGTCGCAACGCGTGGCCTACAGCATCGTGATCGGGGGCGCGCTCCTGATGGTCTTGCCGCTCTACATGATGTTCGTCTTCGCCACCCACACCGATCTGGAAATCCTGTCGATGCCGGCGCCGCTTTGGTTCGGCAATGCCTTCATGGACAATCTCAATAACCTGTTGAATCGCCTGCCGTTTTTTTGGACCAATCTTTCGATCAGCTTGCGCGCTGCCGGTAGCACCGCGCTCTTGCAATTGCTGTTTTGTTCGCTGGCCGGCTATGCCTTTGCTGTGATGGAATTTAAATTCAAGGACGCGCTGTTTGCGCTGCTGCTCTCGACCATGTTGCTGCCGGGATTCCTGAATATGATTCCCAATGTCTTGCTGATCGACTGGCTGGGCTGGATGGACCGCTCCATCGCGCTGATCGGGCCGGCATCGGTCAGCGCCTTCGGCATCTTCCTGATGCGGCAATACATTACTAAAGCAGTGCCGCGCGAACTATTGGAAGCGGCCCGGCTCGATGGTTGTTCCAGCATCGGCATCTATGGCCGCATCGTGTTGCCGCTGGTGGCACCGGCGCTGGCGGCCTTGGGACTCATCGCTTTCATCAGCTCGTGGAATAACGTCATGGCACCCTTGATGACCATGCACGAGATGAAAAATTACACCGCGCCCTTGGCCTTGCGTTCTATTGTGGATCGGCGTGGCCTGCCTCCGCTTGGCGCGCTCTTTGCCGCTGCCGCCCTGTCGGCCACGCCGGCCTTATTGCTGTTTGCGCTATGCGCGCGCAAACTGTTCCAAAATTTGTCGATGGATAGCACCGCGCCGTAATTACCGCTTGCTTGCGATAGGCTGATCGCTACAATAAGCGCTGCCGGGGCTCCGCACCGTTGGCCGAGGCCACAGCGAACTTACTCGACCTCAATACCGCCACAAGGACGAACTAGCCACCTTATCAACACGCTGATTCACATAAAATACGGGGGTATAGGCAAAAATACCCTGTCAGCCGCTCAGTTTTATTGGCTTAAATTAAATACTACGTGCAGTATTTAATTCGAAAAAACGCTGAAAAACGCTGCCTCGACCAGTTTCCACAATTGGCCAAACCTATTCAGCAACTCACTCGATACTCACTGAACCGCGGCGCCGGTTTGCGCTCCAAGCCAGACTAAGGTACTGCTTTTCAAGCAGCGCCGTAGCCAAGAGGAAATTCGGGTTTAATTTGCGCTAAACTGACGCCTTCGTAAAATTCAACGGCAATTTCGCTGCAATATCAATGCCTTAGCGAGTTTTTTGCAGTATCTTGTACGGCAAGCATGCAGGCAACGGCAAAGTTGCCTGATTTTCACTCAACACTGACGAGGTTTTCTATGTGGCTGCAACGTCTCTTCGCTTTGATCGGTTTCGCCGCTGTCTCTATCACTGCACAGGCAATCGAACGATCATTCCCGCCGAATGCGATTCGTGCCGTAATGTCCATTGCCAGCCACCCCCATGTGATGATCAATGGAAAATCACGCCAACTGTCGGCCGGCGCGCGGATTCGCAATACCGATAACCTGATCGTCATGTCGTCCTATCTCGGCAATAAAAACATGCTGGTCAATTTCACCGAAGACCTCAATGGCAATGTCCAAGATGTCTGGATCCTGACCAGTGCCGAAGCAAAAGCGCCGATTCAGAATATCGCCAAATAATCATTGCAGTAAGCCGTCGCAGTCCCAGTCATTCAACAGTTTCACCGTAAGGCCGTCGCTATCCCCATGCAGAAAAAAGTATTTATCAAAACCTTCGGTTGCCAGATGAACGAGTACGACTCGGACAAGATGGCCGATGTCATGAACGCAGCCGAAGGCATGACCCGCACCGACAAAGCGGAAGACGCCGACGTCATCTTGCTCAATACTTGTTCGGTGCGCGAAAAAGCGCAGGAAAAAGTGTTTTCCGATCTAGGGCGCCTGCGCGAACTGAAGCTGCAAAGGCCCGACCTGATCATCGGCGTCGGCGGTTGTGTCGCTTCGCAAGAAGGCGACGCCATCGTCAAGCGCGCACCGTATGTCGATCTGGTATTCGGCCCGCAAACCCTGCACCGCTTGCCGCAATTGATCAATGACAGGCGCGCCAGCGGCCAGTCGCAAGTCGATATCAGCTTCCCTGAGATTGAAAAATTCGACCATTTGCCGCCGGCCAAAGTCGACGGCCCTACTGCGTTCGTATCGATCATGGAAGGCTGCAGCAAATATTGCAGTTATTGCGTGGTGCCCTACACCCGCGGCGAAGAAGTTTCGCGCCGCTTCGACGATGTGCTGGTCGAAGTAGCCGGACTGGCAGAACAGGGCGTCAAAGAAATCACTCTTTTGGGGCAAAACGTCAACGCTTATCGCGGCCTGATGAGCCGTGAATCGGCCGCCAACGAGACGGCTGACTTTGCCTTGCTAATCGAATATATTGCCGACATCCCCGGCGTGGAGCGGATCCGTTTCGTCACCAGCCACCCGAAAGAATTTACCCAGCGCCTGATCGACACCTACGCCAAAGTACCGAAGCTGGTCGATCATTTGTACCTGCCGGCGCAGCATGGCTCGGACCGGATTCTCGCTGCCATGAAGCGTGGCTACACCTCGCTGGAATACAAGTCGATCGTGCGCCGCATCCGCGAAGTGCGGCCGAATATGGCGATTTCGAGCGACTTTATCGTTGGTTTTCCTGGCGAAACCGAAGCCGATTTCGAGGCTATGATGAAGCTGATCGACACCGTGGCTTACGACAATAGCTTCAGTTTTATTTTCAGCCCACGCCCCGGCACACCGGCCGCCAATCTTGAAGATGACACGCCGTATGAAGTCAAGCTGGCGCGGCTGCAAAAGCTGCAAGCCGTGATCGAGGACAATACCAAAAAATACAGCGCCGCCATGATTGGCACCGTGCAGCGCATCCTGGTGGAAGGCCCGACCAAAAAGAACGCTGCAGAAATGCAAGGCCGCTCGGAAAACAACCGTGTGGTCAACTTTGATGGCGGCGCCAATGGTGCGCGTCTGATCGGGCAACTGGTCGATGTCAAGATCACGGAAAGTTTTGCTTATACCTTGCGCGGCGATATGATCGCTTCAACCCAACCACTTGAAACAGCCGAACTGATTTGAAAACCAAAGCCCCCGCCCAGCCGCATTATTTCATTCCCGAACCGCTCGACAATTCGCGCTTGGCCCACTTATGCGGTCCGCTGGATGAAAATCTGCGGCAGATTTCGGCAGCGCTTGATGTGACGGTATTCCGGCGCGGCGAAAAATTTATCGTCGGCGGCGCCAATGCCGACCGCGCTGTCGAAATTCTCGATCAGTTTTACGCCATCGCCACACGTATTATTCCGTTGGAAGAAATTCAGTTGGCCTTGGTCGAACAGCGCGCCGGTTATGCGCAACGCAGCGGCCAATCACCCGCTGCCACCGACAGCGCCGCGATGGTCAAAGTGGTCAACGACTTGCCCGATGTCGCCAGCCCAATCCTTAAAACGCGCCGTAGCGACTTGCGCGGCCGCACCCCACACCAGATTGCCTATTTGAAATCGATCCTGGATCACGACATCACTTTCGGCGTCGGCCCGGCCGGTACCGGTAAGACTTATCTGGCGGTGGCTTGCGCAGTCGATGCGCTGGAACGTGATGCCGTCAAACGCATTGTGCTGACCCGTCCGGCGGTCGAAGCGGGTGAAAGACTAGGCTTTTTGCCGGGCGACTTGGCGCAAAAAGTCGATCCTTATCTGCGTCCTTTGTACGACGCCTTGTATGACTTGCTGGGACATGACCGCACCCAAAAAATGTTCGAGAAACAAGCCATCGAAATCGCGCCGCTGGCGTATATGCGCGGCCGTACCTTGAACCATGCTTTTGTGATCTTGGACGAAGCGCAAAACACCACGCCGGAACAGATGAAAATGTTCCTGACCCGCATCGGCTTCGGTAGCAAGGCTGTCATTACTGGCGACGTGACGCAAATCGATTTGCAGCGCAGCCAAAAGAGCGGCTTGGTCGATGCGCTGCAAGTGTTGAAAGATGTGCGCGGCATCGCCTTTACCCAATTCTCTAGCGAAGACGTGGTGCGCCATCCACTGGTGGCGCGCATCGTCGATGCCTATGAAGCTAATCAGGCCAACCAAGCTGCTAGCGAGTCGTTGCCGCTGCCGAATAAAATTTCCGCGGTTAAAAATGTCCGAAAAAAATAAGCTGGCACTCGCCGTCCAATATTCCGATCCACGCCTGAAAGACAGCATCACCCGCGCCAAACTACGGCGCTGGGTGCAAGCCAGTTTATTTGCACCAGCAGAATTGACAATCCGTTTTGTGGATGCCGACGAAGGCCGCCAGCTCAACAAAGATTATCGTGGCAAGGATTACGCCACCAATGTCCTGACCTTCGCCTATGGCGATGATGTGCTGGGTGACGCGGAAATGAGTGCTGACGAGCCAACCCGCGCCGACATCATCCTGTGTACCGATGCATTGCTGCGCGAGGCTAGCGAGCAAGGCAAAACGTTGGAAGCGCACACCATGCACCTAGTGATTCATGGCGTATTGCATGCTCAAGGCTATGACCATGAAAGCGAGGAAGAAGCGGGCGAGATGGAGGGAATCGAAACTGACATCTTAGCTGCCCTTGGCGTTGCAAACCCGTATCTAGTTGATACAGCGCGCTAAACACGATAGCTTGCTCGGCAACGGGATAATGTGATACCACGTCGGCCGCACTCAATGCCAGCGTCGGCCGTAGAACACTCGATTTTCATGTCGTCTTGCGCTGCGTATTTTGTGCCATGCTCGTAATGCGGATACATCGCACAAAATTGCGAAACGCGCGCCTCGCGCAGATCGATATAAGCCATCGACTCTCCGTAAATTGCGCACGTCGGGTTAAAACCCGACCTTGCAGGCTGACAGTTGATTAAATTTTTATGAGAATTTTAATAGCATCATGCATGGCTTTTAAGCCTTGATTTAATTGATGTATCTCATTTTTCGACGTAGATTCTTCGTCTACGAATTTTGGCGCTACTAAGTTGCTCGCCGGATCCGAATCGCGAATATCGTCCGCATACTTTCGAAGCAAACGTAAAGGCAAAATCAACATCTGGCGAATGGCGTAAAACAGCAGGAACAGCACCAGAAAGAAACCGCCGACTGCCACCCGTGTTGTCCAACTCAGATTGTCGAATATCGTTTTTGTCACGTTATCTAAAGGCAATTTGACGCTGATTACTCCGATAATTTCGCCATCGCGATAACCGTAGCCACGCAATGCCGGATATTTCTCGCGCACCGCAACTGGTGCTTTTTCCGGTGTATCGTGACATTTTAGACATGCGACCGTTGCCGTAATCTTGCGGGCGTACAGCAGTTCTGCGCCCGTTACTTCGTAGTATTCCTGTTTTCCAGAGGTGCGAATAATTCCGAGTGCTTCCGATTCAAAATTGTTAGGCGCATTGTCCGGATTCATGAACTTATCCGACGTCATTCTAAATTTAGCCTTTGAATCCGACTTTTCGGTCACTTGCGATACTTCGCGCTGAATTAACGCAGGATTCTTCTGATGAAACGTAATTGCTGCCGCTTCTATGTTTGTAATTATTTCTGGCGACAAGCCGGCGTACGCAGTCTTCGCTGGATGCGCCACGGCTGCACTTTCTTGATTTAAAAAATCACCGACCTTACTTGTCGGATCGGCAGCATCTTTTCGAGCCCACAGTCCACGATATTGGGACGCCCATGCGCCTATGTTCTCCACCATATCCGTCACGGTTCTGGCTTCATTCAGCTTTGCCGACACATTGACATCACGTGCTAGCGTCACAGACACCAAAACCATCAAAAAAATGACAACTAAACCCACCAGTAAATATTGCGATGTGAGCGATAGGCGCTTCCAAGCATTCATCGTATTACCTTTCTATTTTGAATGGTTGTAACACGTAGAAATTCCGACTTCATTTCTTCGCTGGGAATGCGCGATGCCAAATACTCTCTGTAGGCGTTAGCAGTTTGAGCCAGCTTGCCTTTCGCCATCAAGTCAAATGCGTCAGCAGTAACTTGATTTGTTGCCGGCCCAATGCAATGACGTAAAGCCGTATTCGCAAATGCAATTTCCGCGCGCGTCGCGTCATCGAAAATTGTTCGGTTTTGAGAATAAATTCGTTTACGCCTGTTGGTTTGCGCCCTATTCACCGCTTCAGCTTGCGACACGAGTGTCATCAATACAGTTTCTGGCGTCTTGAGTAGCACACTGGATGCACCTAGTAGATGTGCAAAAAGTGCATCGCTTGGTTTAGGTTTGTCAGCCATTAGATAAATGATGCATGGCTGCGCGCCATTTGCTTTTTCCGCAGCTCTGATTGTCTTTGTCAGGCGAATACCTGAATCCCCATCGTCAAGCACTCCATAGTCAAAAAATAATGTAAAAAGCGCATCGTCGCCAAGCGATTGCTTCCAACACGCAATCGTATCGGCCCCATTTCCAAAGATGTTTATAGGACTATTCGTTGATGCAAAGTAGCTCTGAAACTCCACAACCTTGCGAGTTGCAATAATTGCTTTAGCCTTGGACGGGGATTTACTCACATTTCCCCCGATTAGCTAAGAAAACCAAGTTTCCCCGAGCGATTACGGCAAAAGTCCGTTGGAAGCTCAATGGTGCCGTGATTTCCCAATTCGTTATGAAAGATGGCTGCAGCCAGTGAGCCGCAGTGCCTAAAGCCGCGCCATCACATTCAGTTTTTACGCACCCAGAATCCAATATCGGGATGATTTCATCTACCTTAATTATTAGATTCATTTTCATGTTTTCTTACATTGTGGGGAAATCGATCAAAACCTCCCGATGACTTGCATTCAAAATTGACCAGCCCTGTTCGCTTGTAGATTACTACGCGCTTATAGATAAGTCTTCTGGTTTGAGCTTGGATTCTCTTTTCTTGCGACGTTTTTAGATGTGATGTGGTGCGGACGTAATAAAAGGCGCACCTCGCAGCAGAAAATAGAGCAGTTTGACGCTTACACTTGTGGATGAGGGCAGGCAGCTCGAACAACACGGTGATGAGCACCCATTCGAGAAAGCCGTTTTGTTAGGAGCGTAGTCGATCGGCGGCAATCGGATTCTGGCGGACTCCGCACTCACATTTTTGTGCCATCGCGTCAGACTTGGACAGCAGAAAAAAGACGATGCAGATACGACGCTGCTTTTTTAATCGCTCAATTACGTGGCAACTGAGTCGATTCCAATGATTGAAAGCCAATATCGGTTCAATCCAGATCCCTGAACATAAGAAATACGTCGACCACGTATAGATGTTGCAACGGTGCACATGATAGTCTGTGCCCTCGACACGCTATTGATGTTCTATCGCACTAATGCTTTCAGCGGAAGTCGATTTCGGTGGCTTGCTGTCAAAAACCACCACACCACAAAATACGTGGTGAGATCGGCCAGCATTTATTTGAAGGTGCCGCGCTCGGTACTTCGTTGAAGAATCACGACGGCAATCCAGCCCGTCTTACCACTGAAAAAATTGTATCGCGCTTGTTGCGTCGTCAAATTGCGCCATCCAATCAATCCAAATAAGTATGCCAGTAAGCCCCATGCTCGACGTCGACCCGAGCGACGAGCATGGAATCGTTCAACTTATCTGCTTACTTATTTGCTCACTTATTTCTTTATTTAACGAATGAAATATCCGCCACTGAAAATTCGCTTTCCCTCGGTGACGATGGCAATGACTCGTCGAATACATCGACCGCATACACATTGTTGATCGATTTTTTGATCGAGCGCGCATCACCGCCACACCAGCTGCCAGGGCTAAAACTGCTCAACGGGATGGTGTACTCGGTCAAAGTGGGCGTGACTTTTTGCCCAAATCCTGAATAGCATCCTTTGTCGCGAATAGCCACCTCGGAACCAAGAATGCGGATCATGATGATCTTGGAATCCTTGGCAGATAATTTCAATTTGATTGATTTGTACGCCGACAGATCGGTCAATGCCTCGCCTGCTCCAGTGGAACGAATAGCCGCGCCAGCCCAGCTACTGCCGCTTGATTTACCGAGGCTATACTGTAGTACTGCCTGACCGTCTTTTTTACTAACGCCTTTAATTGCGGCATCGCCTTTTTTTTCTGCATAAAAATAAGTGCTAAGAACGCCACCTTCGGTGGTTTTTTCGACGACAGCATCTTTATAACTAGCAAACGTCAATACACCGTCGTTGGCATGGCTAGGGCCAGTCATTACAGCCAATGAGCTGGCAATCGTCAACAAACTTACTAAAACTTTATTCATACTGTGTCCTCTATTTTGGTGTCGAGATCGATCTTTACGGGCTTTTGTAAACCGCTTACTAAGCTCCGCTAAGTTACGACTAAGCTTGCCGCTTGTCAACTGCTTCAAGCATGCGGAACAAAAGTCTGCGTTACAGTCAAAATTGAAATTGAATTTTCAAAAAGGTTTTCGTGTATCCTATGTCGCTTCGAAACAACGGGTTATTACCCTCTATGCAAGAGCACTCTACCGGCGTCAAATCTGACGCCAAACCCCACCGGTCTTTATTTGAACGTCTGACCGCACTCATTTCCCCC
>JAZKIX010000076.1:0-2343 GCA_040384645.1 Pseudomonadota bacterium
TTATTCAATATTTGCTGCGCAGCTTACGCTGGCTAAATTGCGTGTGCCTTTGCGTCAGTCATAGCATCACCGGATTGAAGGGGGAAAGTAAATTTATGCATCAGATGCGACAACCCGCCTTACGCCTGATCGCGTTCCTTGTCATTGCCGCATGGGGCGTATCTGCTCAAGCCGTTGGCCTCGGGCCGATTCGGGTGCAGTCTGCGCTGGGGCAATCTTTCCGCGCCAATATCACCCTGATCGGGTCCGATGCCGGTGAAATCACTACCACCTGCGTCAAAGCCAAGCTTGAGTCGTCCGACGGTGTGTTTCTGGGTTTGCCGCAAATCGGGCTGACGCGGGGCGTGCAGCCTGCCATCTTGAGTCTCACATTACGGCAATCGGTTAATGAGCCGGCGCTGACAGTCAATATAGAACTCGGTTGCATCTCGCCAGTGCAACGTACCTATCAGATTTTGCTCGATCCACCAATGATGTTGCCGCAGGTGAGCGAAGCGGAAGCACGCCAGGCGGTCGATGCCGGCGGTGCTAAAAGCAGTGTTGCAGCAATTGCGCCTGCGACCACGGATGCGGCCGCAACTGGCGAGAAGCCAGCGCAAAAATCAAATACATCCAGAGCCGCACGCCGGCAAAAATCAGTCGCCGCCAATGACGCCATAGCGCTAGCCACCGCAAAAGAACCTGCGCCTGTACCCAGCAAGAAAAAGAAAGTAGCACGCGACGTATTGTCGCTATCCGGTGACGATGGCAGCATCGATGCCGTGGTGGCAGCCCTGAAATTGTCGAGTACCTTGTCAAGCACCACGGCAAGCGCCAATCTTGCCGACACCGCGCCTGATCCCGACCCGGTTAAGACTGCAGAACTGCGCGCCGCGCAATTGCGCTTCGCCGCCATTTTGCGCGGCGAAGATCCAGTCCTGACCGCCGAGGCGCAAGTACGGGCGGCCCAAGCGCGCGCGCAAAGCTTGCAGTCCGATACAGCCCGATTGCAGCAGCAAACCAAGGCCAGTCAAATCAATATCGAGCGCTTCCGCGAAACCTCTTTTTCGTGGGAATGGGTTGCCACTTTGGCGGGCTTATTGCTGCTATGCCTGACTGCATTGTGCTGGTTGCTCTGGCGCATATTCGCGTCTCGTAAAACCGGCAAAATCGATTGGTTGGAAAGCGGTCGTGCCACGCCTGCATCTGGGCAAGAAAAAACCGAACCGCCGCTGGGGCCGGCCGGCATGAGCGGATTTGGTATCGGCACGCCGGAAAATAGCGATCACCTGTTTCATTCTTCCGCACCGGTCCGGCAGACCGGTTCGCCGGTAGAAAAGCTGAAAGCGGTGACGCGTCCGCCAGCGGTGGTGAGCGGATTGCCGACCCTGGAAAGTACCAACAGCAGCATGTTGAGTACATTTTCAGGCAAAACCGCCTCGCTGAAAGTGGAAGAAATTTCCGATGTAACGCAAGAAGCCGAGTTCTGGATGTCACTCAACGAGCCGCAGCGCGCGCTGGAAATATTGGAGCCGCAGAGCGACGTCGATCAGCCTGATTCGCCGGTGCCTTGGTTGTATCTGCTCGATATTTATCGCGATCTGCGTGACCGTGAAAAATACGATGCCTTGCGTGAACGACTGGAGCGTCTGTTCAACGCCAGGATTCCCCAGTTCGGCGAAGATGTATCGGCTGTGGCCGAACGCAGCCTTGAGGACTATCCGCATTTGCTCAAGCGGATTTGCGATGTCTGGAATGACAGCGATATCCTGGCCTTACTCGAGAGCTTGCTGATCGATGATCGCGATGGCGCCCGTGCCGGTTTCGACTTGCCGATTTATCGCGATATCTTGATGTTGAGTGGGGTAGCGCGCGAATTAAACCGCTCGAATCCGGCGGCAAAGGGGTCGCCCAAACCGCCAGGCGTGAGCGATATGTTGCCGACGATTGTTTTTGAACCTGCGCAAAATACACTTGATTTGGTGCCAATCGATGACGATAAGAGTTTGAAAACAGTCGATTTTAATATCGATATCGTGCCGCCTGATCGCGCTTGAAAAAATTTCAGGAAACAGAAAATAGAAAGCGGCATATCAAACACCGATAATGGGTAATAGGGTTTCGTAACTGGTCCGTTGAAAACAAAAAGGACGCGGCGCGTCCTTTTTTTGGTATAACTTTTAATCCATACCCGGTTCTAAAATTGATAGAGGGAAAATTTTCATTTCCTACGTGTTTGGACTATTTGGGGGTGTATAGTCTCATTTAATGCCTCATGCGCACGTTATATGCGCGCTGTTTTTAATACACGGGGCAGTATATTTTTGTCTTGTGGTCGTTTTTTTATCGTTTTTTGTTTGCAAC
>JAZKIX010000076.1:2353-7109 GCA_040384645.1 Pseudomonadota bacterium
TTTACATTTTTATCCCGCATTTCATCAAACTCTTGATCACCATGGCACGTCCCATCGTCATTGTCCCGGCCTGTAGCAAACAAATTGGCGCCCATCCTTATTACGTGGCGCAGCACAAGTATGTCGATGCCGTATTGCTTGGGGCCGATTGCATGCCCTTGGTATTGCCTGCCCTTGGATCGGACACCGATTGGGATGCGGTGCTGGCAGTGGCCGATGGCGTCATGCTGACCGGTTCTCCCTCGAATGTTCACCCCAGCCATTTTGACCAAACCGTGCGCGATCCGGCATTGCCGCTGGATGCTGCGCGCGACGCCACCACACTGCCGCTGATCCGCGCTGCTTTACAGCGTGGCATCCCCATGCTGGCGATTTGCCGCGGCGCGCAAGAAATTAATGTCGCATTAGGGGGCAGCCTGCATCAGGCGGTGCAGGAATTGGCCGGAATGATGGATCATCGCGAAATCAAAGATGTCGGGCTGGAGCAGCAATATGCAGCAGCTCACCCAGTGCGCCTGGCGCCCGGCGGCAGACTGGCGCAACTGCTTGGCCACGTCACGCACATCAACGTCAATTCCCTGCATGGCCAAGGCATCGACCGGCTAGCGCCTGGTCTGGTGATCGAGGCGCAAGCGGACGATGGCTTGGTCGAGGCTTACCGCGTGGGCGATGCGTCCGGTTTCTCGCTGGCAGTACAGTGGCATCCCGAATGGCGCTTACTGGACAATCCAGATTCGATGAAAATATTTGCCGCTTTCGGCGCGGCTTGCAGGCAATATCAGCAGAGCCGGCAATATACAAGTCCTCAAACTGCCACGAATTTTGTTGAGTCATCGCCGCAAATTGCGCCGCCCGAGACCTAGCTTGTCTTGCCGAAATTAGCACCCAGAACTTACAATCGATGCGCCTGCATCAGCCTTCAGGTCAAGATGCGCGTGTGCAAAATATTCAGCGAATAACCGAGAGGCCTATATGTCAATCCGCGACAATTTCAGCTACAACGATATGGATTCGTGGCTCAACGAAAAAAGAGTCACAGAGATCGAATGTCTGGTACCCGATTTGACCGGCGTCGCGCGTGGCAAGATTTTGCCGCGCACCAAATTTACCGAAGACCGCGGTATGCGCATGCCCGAAGCGGTGCTCGGCATGACCGTAACCGGCAATTATCCAACCGATGACGAGGCATACGACCGGGCGATTTCGCCCACGGATCGCGACATGATTTTGAAAGCCGATCCCAATACCATCACACTAGTGCCATGGGCCATCGATCCAACTGCCCAAGTGATCAACGACTGTTTTTTTGCCGATGGCAGCCCGGTTGATTTTGCACCGCGTTCGGTCTTGCGCCGAGTCTTGGGACTGTATGCCGACAAGGGCTGGTCGCCAATTGTCGCGCCGGAACTGGAGTTTTATCTTACGGCTAAAAATTCCGATCCTGACCTGCCGCTGAAACCGCCGATTGGCCGCAGCGGCCGGGCTGAAACCAGTCGCCAGATTTATAGCATCGATGCGGTCAATGACTTTGATCCGCTATTCGAGGATATCTACGATTATTGCGAGTTAATGCAGCTCGACGTCGATACCTTGATTCATGAAATTGGCGCCGGCCAAATGGAAATCAATTTTTTGCATGGCGAACCTTTGGGCTTGGCCGACAAGGTGTTCTTCTTCAAACGCACCTTGCGCGAAGCTGCCTTGAAGCACGATATGTACGCCACCTTCATGGCCAAGCCGATGACCGGCGAGCCTGGCTCGGCGATGCATGTGCACCAGAGCGTGGTCGACTCTAAGACGCGCAAGAATATTTTCAGCAATCCTGACGGCAGCGCGTCAAAGGCGTTTTCACACTATATCGGCGGCTTGCAACGCTATATGCCATCGGCGATGGCGATTGCGGCGCCCTATGTCAATTCCTACCGTCGCATAGTGCGTCATACGGCGGCACCGATCAATGTGCAATGGGGTATGGATAACCGCACTGTCGGCTTCCGCGTACCGGTATCGGGTGCGCAAGACCGGCGCGTCGAAAATCGCGTGATCGGCGCTGATGCCAATCCTTATCTGGCGCTGGCAGTGACCCTGGCTTGCGGTTATCTGGGAATGACCGAGCAGCTTGAGCCAACCCCGATGACCGAGGGCAGTGCTTACGATCTCGACTTTGAATTGCCGCAAAGTTTGTCCGAGGCCTTGGGCGTGCTGCGGGCAGAAACTAATTTGCGTAATGTATTGGGCGACCGCTTTATCGATGTCTATGCAGCGATCAAAGACTTGGAGCATCAAGAGTTCATGCGGGTGATCAGTCCTTGGGAACGTGAACATTTACTTTTGCACGTGTGATCCCATGACAATGACAGCGACGAGCACGATGGTACCGAAAGCCGTTGGCGGTGCCGAGGATTTAGCCACCGACACCGCCACGATTCAAGCGCTGGATGCCGCTCATTATTTGCATCCATTTACCGATTTCAAGAGCCTGTCCAACAAGGGCGCGCGGGTAATGGTCAAAGGTGAAGGCATCTATTTGTGGGATTCCGAGGATAAGCGGCTGCTCGACGGCATGTCGGGTCTGTGGTGCATGAACGTGGGTTACGGCCGCAAAAGTATTGCCGACGCATGCCATGCGCAGATGTTGCAACTGCCTTTTTACAATAGCTTTTTCCAGACTACCAATATCCCGGCGACGCAATTGGCAGCAAAGCTGGTCGAGATTTCCCCGCCGCAGTTCAATCATGTATTTTTTACCGGTTCCGGCTCCGAGGGCAACGACACCAATGTCCGCATGGTGCGGCGTTATTGGGATTTGCTAGGCTATAAAGAGCGTCACGTCATCATCAGCCGCCACAATGCCTATCACGGCAGCACGATGGCGGGTGCGTCGCTGGGCGGCATGTCCGGCATGCACGAACAAGGTGGTTTGCCGATTCCCGGCATCGAGCATATTGGCCAGCCCTGTTATCTGGAAGGTGGACGCGGCATGTCGCCGGAAGCATTCGGTCTAGAAGCCGCATCTTGGCTCGAGACGCGGATTCTTGAAATCGGCGCCGATAAAGTCGCCGCCTTTATTGGCGAACCGGTGCAGGGCGCCGGCGGCGTCGTGATACCGCCCGCTACTTACTGGCCTGAAATCCAGCGCATCTGCGATAAATACGGCATCTTGCTGATCGCCGATGAAGTCATCTGCGGCTTTGGGCGGCTGGGTCACTGGTTCGGTTCGGAATATTTTGGCATCCGGCCTGACTTGATGACCTTTGCCAAGGGCGTCACTTCCGGCTACATCCCTTTGGGCGGGGTCCTGGTGGGTGACAGGGTGGCGCAGGTCTTGATCGAAAAGGGTGGCGAGTTCAATCACGGTTTCACTTATTCCGGCCATCCGGTGGCCTGTGCTGCTGCGCTGGAAAATATCCGCCTCATTGAAGCCGAGCAATTGGTCCAGCAAGTGCGCGACGATACCGGACCGTATTTGAAGCAGGCGTTCGAGCAACTGGCGACGCATCCTTTAGTCGGTTTGGCAGAAACCTGCGGTTTTGTCGCAGGGCTTAATTTGGTGAAAACGAAGGCGGAAGTAGTGCATGACTGCACCTTCTTCGCGCCCGAACAAGAAGTCGGCATGATTTGCCGTGGCCATATGTTTGGGAATGGCATGATCATGCGCGCCGTCGGCGACCGCATGATTATTGCACCGCCATTGGTGATGAGTCGGGTGCAGATCGATGAAATGGTGGCCTTGATACGCGCTTGCCTTGACGATACTTTGACCGATTTGAAGGCGCGTGGCTGGATTTGACACTGCAAAAACATGACAGGGCGCGCGATTCCATGCAAAATCCACGTTGGCACGGTTATTGATGTAAAGGCATGAAGGTTTGATCACTTGTTTGACCATGTAAACTTTAAAAATCCAGATTTATGCGATGCGCTTGACGAGCGCCTACTAGCAACTTAGCCATTCAATTTAATTCGACAGGAGACAAGTATGACCAAATCGAAAACATCAATATGGGCACTGACCCGCAAGACCCGACTCAGCATCCGAGCCGGACGCATGCTTGCGATGAGCTTGGGCATGGCTGCAGGTTTGGCCATGGTGGGTGCGCCGGTCGCTCATGCCGAGGAAGAAAAAGTCTTGAATATCTACAACTGGTCCGATTACATCGCTGAAGACACAGTGAAGAATTTTGAGAAAGAAACTGGCATCAAGGTACGTTACGACCTGTTTGATAGCAATGAAATCCTGCATGCCAAACTGGTGGCGGGCAAGACCGGCTATGACGTCGTAGTGCCGTCGTCCAACTGGGCGCGACTGCAAATCGACGGCGGCCTGTTGCGTAAGCTCGATAAGAGCAAGCTCCCCAATTTAGCCAATCTCGACCCTACCATCCAGTCACAGATCGGCAAGCTTGATCCGAATAATGAGCATCTGGTGGTCTGGCTTTGGGGCTTTACCACGGTCGGTATCAATGTCGAGAAAGTCAAGGCCGCGCTCGGTACCATGCCGATGCCGGAAAATGCCTGGGACCTGGTATTCAATCCAAAATATATTTCCAAGTTGAAGTCCTGCGGCGTTTCTTTCCTTGATGCGCCCTCTGAAATTCTTCCTGCCGCCTTGCAATACATCGGCAAACCCGCTTATTCCAAAGTCAGTGCCGATTATCAAGAAGCCGGACGCATGTTGCAGTCAATACGTCCTTATGTCAGTCTCTTCAGCTCGTCGGGATACATCAACGACATGGCTAACGGCTCGGTTTGCCTG
>JAZKIX010000076.1:7119-8101 GCA_040384645.1 Pseudomonadota bacterium
GCGCGGGTGGGAATCGTGCTCGCGCCTATCTGGTGCCTGGCGCTTGGCTGGTCGGGCGACATTAATATCGCACGTCAGCGCGCCATCGATGCCAAGAACGGCAACAATATCGTCGCCCTGATTCCAAAAACAACCGCGACATTGTTCTTTGACACCATGGGAATTCCGGCCGATGCACCGCATCCGAATAATGCGCATCTGTGGATCAATTACATCATGCGTCCGGAAGTTCACGCTAGCCTGACCAATAAAGTTTTTTATGCGAATCCCAATGCCGCCAGTTTGAAATTCGTTAAAAAAGAAATCGCCGAAAATAAGAGCGTTTTCCTGTCCGACGAAGACAAGAAAAAAATGGTCGCGCCAGAAACCGTAAATGCCGATATTCGCCGCACCATGACGCGCGTATATACCAAGTTCAAGACCGGACTTTAATTGTGTCGGCCCAAGCGCCGCCATTGTCGGCGCTTGGGTCTTGGTTAAAAAAACTGCGTCCGATTGCGCAGACCGTATTTGCTTGTTTTCGACCGTTCGCACATTTGCCCTTGATTGCAAAAATCCCGTGATGACAACCGCCCCGACTGTTCCTATCCTTAGCTCGGCTGCTAATGCAGCGCAGCCATTTTTAATGATTCGTAATCTGGTCAAGGAATTCGATGGCGGCAGGGCAGTCGATGATGTTTCGATAGCGATTGAAAAAGGCGAAATATTCGCTTTGCTAGGCAGTTCCGGTTGCGGCAAGTCGACCCTGCTGCGCATGTTGGCCGGATTTGAATTGCCGACTTCGGGACAGATTTCACTGGCTGGCTTGGATATCGTCAGCGTGCCGCCGTATGAACGTTCGATCAATATGATGTTTCAGTCTTACGCCTTGTTTCCGCATTTGTCAGTATGGGATAACGTCGCGTTTGGCTTGCGCCGCGATGGCATGCCGAAGGATCAGATTGCGGACCGGGTCGACAAGATGTTGGCCCTGGTGCAGCTC
>JAZKIX010000076.1:8111-12289 GCA_040384645.1 Pseudomonadota bacterium
CCTACGGCAAACGCAAGCCGCATCAATTGTCGGGTGGCCAGCAACAACGCGTTGCGTTGGCGCGTAGCTTGTCCAAGCGCCCGCAATTACTGTTGCTCGATGAACCCTTAGGTGCGCTCGATAAAAAGTTGCGCGAGCAAACCCAGTTGGAATTGGTAAACATCATCGAACAAGTCGGCGTCACCTGCGTCATGGTGACCCACGATCAGGAAGAAGCCATGACCATGGCGACCAGGATCGCCGTGATGAGCCAAGGCCGCATACTGCAAATCGGCAAACCGGGCGATATTTACGAAACGCCTAATTGCCGTTTCGTCGCCGATTTTATTGGCAGCATCAATATGTTCGAGGGCGTAGTGGTCGAAGATGAGCCAGATCATGTCGTGATCGACAGCCCGGAATGCCAGCATTACATCAGTCACGGCATCAGCGGTACCTTAGGCATGGCGGCATCGGTGGGCGTGCGCCCCGAAAAAATCAGCGTTAGCAAAACCGCCCCGGGTGGATCTGCCCGTGCTGCAGTCAATTGCGTAGCCGGAGAAATTGTCGAGTTGGCGTATTTGGGCCGGTACACGGTCTATCATCTGAAACTGGCGACCGGCATGGTCATCAAGGCCAGTGCCACCAATAGCGTGCGGCACGCCGGCGATAAACTCGATTGGGGCGACCAGGTTTTCGCATCGTGGAACCCGGACGACGCCGTAGTATTAACTAGGTGATTAAGAGCCCCCATGAACAGTCAGCCTTCTTCGAAAACGCTGCGCTTGCTTACAGGATTGCTGACCTTGCGCTGGATCACGGGACGCCGTTTTGTCATCGGCGTGCCATTTGCGTGGCTGTCGATCTGCTTTTTGGTGCCGTTCTTGATCGTGTTGAAAATCAGCCTGACCGAGATGGAAAATGCCGGCAATCCCTTTGGCAATATCGTCACGTATGTCGATGGTTTTCTCACCTTAAAAGTCAAGTTATCCAACTACCTGTTTATCGTCGAGGACGATCTCTATTTGCTTACGTACATCAGCTCGCTCAAGTATGCGGCGGTGACGACCATACTTTGCCTGCTGATTGGTTATCCCTTCGCTTATTTCATGGCGCGCGCCAAAGCGACCATCCGGCCGACCTTGATGATGCTGGTGATGCTGCCATTCTGGACCTCGTTTTTACTGAGGATTTATGCGTGGAAAGGCATACTCGCCACCAATGGACTGCTCAATGATGTATTGCTGTCGCTGGGTTTGATACATGAGCCATTGCACATGATGCATACCTCGTTTTCTCTGGTGATCGGCATGGTGTATGCGTACTTGCCATTCATGATTTTGCCGCTGTATGCCAATCTGGTGAAGATGGATATGCGATTTCTCGAGGCCGCCGCCGATTTAGGCGCTACGCCCTGGCAGGCATTTTGGCTAGTAACGGTACCCTTGTCTCGCTCGGGAATTATCGCCGGCGCGATGCTGGTATTTATTCCCTGCGTTGGCGAATTTGTGATCCCTGAATTATTGGGCGGCCCATCGACCTTGATGATAGGTCGCGTTCTGTGGGACGAATTTTTTACCAATAACGATTGGCCGATGGCGGCCTCGGTCACTGTGGTAATGATTTTGCTGATCCTGGTGCCCATGGCTATTTTCAATAAATATCAAGCACAACAATCGGCGGAGCAGGCATGAACGCGTTTAAATGGTTGGGGCGTAGCTGGCTTTCGGCAGGATATATCTTTTTGTATATTCCGATTCTGGTGTTGATTGTATTTTCATTTAACAGCTCAAGCCAAAACATGATCTGGAGCGGTTTTACCTTGCATTGGTATGCCGACCTGTTGCAAGACCATGAAATGATCGCCGGTTTTATGCTGTCAATAAAAATTGCAGTTCTTACTGCTTTTAGCTCTGTCTTGCTCGGCACCTTCGCTGCCTTTGCACTCAATCGCTATCGGCGTTTTACCGGACGCACCCTGTTCAGTGGCATGGTCAATGCGCCTCTGGTCATGCCGGAAGTGATTATCGGTTTGTCTTTATTGCTGATGCTAGTGTCGGTGCAAAAAATCTTCGGTTCGCCTGAGCGTGGCATGCTGACTATATGGATCGGGCATACCTTGCTTGGTATGGCTTACGCCGCAGTGGTGGTGCAATCGCGCTTGCAAGAAATGAGCAAATCTCTGGAGGAAGCGGCCATGGATTTGGGTTGCCGGCCGCATCAGGTATTTTTCCTGGTGACTTTACCCAACATTACGCAAGCGCTGGCTTCAGCCTGGCTGCTCACTTTTACCTTGTCGCTGGACGATGTCGTGCTGTCGGCTTTTTTATCCGGCCCTGGTTCTTCAACTATGCCGATCATCATTTTTTCGCGTGCCCGTCTAGGACTTGATCCAAAGGTCAATGCGATTGCGACCCTGACGATTCTGGTGGTATCGATAGGCGTAATAGTTTCGAGCTGGTATCTGGCTCGCGCCGAGCGCTTGCGCCAGAAACAGATTTCTGCTGCCTTTAAAGCCGGTAGCGCGTGATGAAATGTGTTGTTTTCAATGTGGTGAATGTCTGAAGCGAGTTAGCCGTTTGATGGATCGATCAAAAAAGGAGAAATCATGCCAAGTCTCAAAATAAGTGTGCTTGCAATTGCTTTTGCTTTCCCGGGGCTTGCATTTTCCCAAACTACCCAAGAGCTAAAGGCAGAACTTGAAGCGCTGAAAAACCATGTAAAACAGCTTGAAGCGATGATTGAGAAAGTCAGTGCCAAGGCGGACGCCAAGGCGGAAGCTGACAGCGCCAATGTGGTCGAGGTGGCCGAGTTCAATCGCATCCGGATCAAAACTGAAGCAATGGAAGACCAAGCCGAAGCCAGTGGCTTTAAAGGTTTGAAGGTGTCCGGTTACGTCGATCCGACCTATATCTATAACCGCAACGCCAATACATCGAGTTTTGTATTCCTCAATAACAATAGCTCGATCAATGGTTCCGGCGAATCGTTCGGCTACGACAATACTTTCTTTGGCAGTGCCATGCTTAATGTCGAAAAGGAGCTGGACGGCGGTACAAAAATGAAGTTGTCCCTTATGCCCAGCAAGAGCACCAGTTCCGGCTATAACTTTGGCAATCTGGTTCACGAAGCCAGCGTCTCGGTGCCGTTGGGCGACTTGAGAACACGTTTGATCGCTGGTCAGATTCCCGACTGGTCGGGTTACGAATACATACCATCGACCCAGAACAAACTGATTACCCATAACCTTTTATTCGATTTTTCTGCACCTAACTTTTACACGGGTGCCGGACTTAACTTGATCCGCGGCAAATGGGATCTCAAGGGCATGATCGGCAATATGAATAGCGCCCGTATCGATGCCGCGGGCGTCAAGACGCCGGGCATTTTTTATCGCGGCGATTATGCAAAAGGGGAATTTGCCGGTTTTGGCTTTGCCGGGATTCATAGCGGCTTCGACAATGACGACCAATTCGGCCGTCTCGATATCGTCGAAGTTGATGGCTATTTTGTCCGTGGTGACATGACTCTGCAAGGGCAATTGACGTATGGCCGGCAGGCCGCTGCAGCCTTTACCGGCGAGCGTTCGAGTTGGTCTGGTTTGTCAGGATTAGCGGCCTATAAAATCACACCGCGCCTGGAAGGCATTGCACGTTTTGATTACATTAACAATCGCAAGCAGGGCGGTGGCGTATTCGGCGCCACTTTACAAACTTGCGAAGACAGCACCACCACGCCGCCGACCAGCTACTTATGCGGGCCTGACGGACGCAACGGTTTTGGGCCGGGCATGGTATTCGATGGCACAAGTTGGGGCGTGGAAGACAGCAGTCGTGGCAGCAACCGATATGCCCTGTCGCTTGGCGTGAATTACGCGCTGATGCCCGGGGTCAGTTTGAAGGGCGAATATCGTGTTGATAGCGCTTCCGGCAATGTATTTTTGACTGATAAGGGCGACTACCGCCGCAACAATCATGTGTTCGGCGTTTCCACCGTGGTCAGCTTTTAATCTTTGAATGTTTAATCAAATCAGGCATCCCTATCGATGCCTGATTTGCATTTTGGGGGAATCAAATGGCGACAATCGACTGGCATGCGCGTGCCGCCGGTTTGAAAATGGATGGACGCGCCCTGATCGGCGGCCAACGCGTGGCAGCAATCAGCGCAGTGGTATTTGACGATCACTCGCCGATTGATGG
>JAZKIX010000076.1:12299-40481 GCA_040384645.1 Pseudomonadota bacterium
CGCAAGCTGGTTGAGGTCGCGCGGTGTGACGCTGCCGATATTGATCGCGCGGTGCGGGCCGCACGTGATGCTTTCGACGATCAGCGTTGGGCTGGCATGGCGCCGGCGCAACGCAAAAGGATTCTCATTGCATTTGCCGATCTGGTGATTGCCAATGGCGATGAACTGGCCTTGTTGGAAACACTCGACATGGGCAAACCAATTCGCTACGCCAGAAGCGTCGACGTCAAATCGACCGCCAATTGTCTGCGCTGGTATGGCGAAGCAATCGATAAAATTTACGATGAAATCGCCCCTACCGCATCCAATGTACTGGCCCTGATCAGCCGCGAGCCGGTTGGCGTGGTCGCGGCGATAGTGCCGTGGAACTATCCAATGATCATGGCCGCCTGGAAGATTGCACCAGCGCTGGCCGCCGGCAATAGCGTGGTGCTGAAACCTTCCGAGAAATCGCCCTTGAGTGCTCTGCGCCTGGCCGATCTGGCGCTGGAAGCCGGCATCCCGCCTGGCGTTTTCAATGTCGTGCCTGGCTACGGCCATGAAGCCGGCAGTGCGCTGGCCTTGCATATGGATGTGGATTGCATCGGTTTTACCGGCTCGACCCGGATCGGCAAACAGATCATTCAATATGCAGGCCAATCCAACCTGAAACGCGCCTGGACCGAGTTGGGCGGCAAGTCGGCCAATATCGTGTGCGCCGATACCGCCGATCTGGATGCGGCAGTGCGCGCTTCGGTCGGCGCGCTATTTTTCAATCAGGGCGAGAGTTGCAATGCGCCTTCGCGCCTGTTTGTCGAAGCATCGATCAAGGAGGCGTTCGTTGAAAAAGCGCTGGCATTGATACCCGATTTCGCCCCTGGCGATCCGCTGGACGAAGCCACGGTGATGGGCGCGATTGTGGATCGCACCCAGTTCAATACCGTGCTGTCTTACATCGAAGCTGGCAAGGCAGAAGGCGCGCAATTGCTGGCTGGCGGCACCGAAGTCATGGCCGAGCGCGGCGGCAATTACATCGCCCCGACCGTATTCGATCAGGTCGACAACAGCATGAAAATTGCCCGTGAAGAAATTTTCGGGCCAGTCTTGTCGGTTTTGAGCTTTACCGATATCAATGAAGCGATCCGCCAAGCCAATGCCAGTCCGTATGGCTTGCAAGCCGGCGTCTGGAGCGCCGACTTGCGCAAGGCGCACCAAGCTGCCAAAGCACTGCGCGCCGGCACGGTCCACGTTAATCAATATGATGAAGACGACATCACGGTGCCGTTTGGCGGCTATAAACAGTCGGGCAACGGTCGCGACAAATCGCTGCACGCTTTCGATAAATACACCGAGCTGAAGACGACGTGGATCAATATCGGCTAAAGGGTTTGGGTTTAGTGACCACGAGCCAGGGGCAAAAAGGCCAACAAAACCTTAGTTTTGTGTAAATAATACTGGGTGGTGTATTTTGAAAGGCCTAATGAAAACGTGCGGGTAAGTGGTTATTTTGGCATATACCCCATACATTCATCTGTTATTTTATAGCCAATATGCCTGTGTTGCCGCCGAATATAACTCCCCTCTGCCTGCTTGCGGGAGAGGGCAAGGGAGAGAGTTGTTTGGAACTGTTCACTGACGTGGTGTATCGATTTCACGCAGAAATGGCGCATCAAGCCCATCCTTTTGCTAGCATCCAATTCAAAGGGTTGAGAAAACCAACGCCGCAGGCAGACTGAAGAATTCGTTAAATAGGCTAGCCTGCATAATTGTTGAACTCAATCCCGTCAATTCAAAAATCCCGCCATAACTGACATGGCGTTTTAGAAAATCCTCATGAGTCAAGCAGATCACACTCGCATTACGCCCGCCGCCATGGCGCAGCTGCAATCGAATCTGGCAGAGCAGGGCATAAAATTTGTTTTTGCCCAGTTCACCGACATTCACGGCGCGGCCAAAGGCAAATTGATACCGCTGTCGCATTTGGCCGACCTTGATTATCCTGGCGCCGGCTTTTCTGGCCCGTCGATCTGGGGTACTGGTTTGCCACGCAACGGCCCGCGCTCGGAATATTACGGTCGCGCCGACTGGTCGCAGCTGCAAGCTATGCCATGGTTGCCTGGCTATGCACGGGTGGTATTGGATGGCTTTGTCGATAAGACCCCATTCGACGGTTGTCCACGGCAAATTTTGCGCAAGCAAGTGGCGCGGTTGGCGGAACGTGGCTGGACCCTGAATGCCGGATTGGAGCCGGAATTTTTTTTGCTAGAGCCATCTGCCAATGGTTACGATGCCGAGCCGGCCGACACCCTGAAAAAGCCTTCGTATGATCCAAAAAGCTTGCTGCGCCGCAGGAGCTTTCTGGAGCAATTGACCGCCGCACTCGATGCCTGCGGCCTGGATGTATTCCAGATCGATCATGAAGACGCCACCGGTCAGTTCGAGGTCAATTACGCCTACGCCGACGCCCTGACTGCGGCCGATAATTTCATGCTGTTTAAAATGGCAGCGCATCATTTGGCAGAGCAGCAGGGCATGTTGTTTTCGATGATGCCCAAGCCCTTCGCCGACCGTCCCGGCAGCGGCTTGCATTTCCACTTGTCGCTCTCGGACCAGTCTGGCGCGACCCTCTTTGCTGCGGATGACGACCAGCGCCGTTTAGGCTTGTCATCACTGGCCTACCACTTCATCGCCGGCTTGTTGCGGCATGCGCCAGCCTTGACCGCCCTATGCGCGCCGACCGTCAATTCCTACAAGCGTCTGCTGTGCGGTAAATCTTTATCTGGCACGAGCTGGGCGCCTGCCACGATTGCCTATGGCGACAATAACCGCACCACGCTGTTACGCATTACCCACCAACGGATCGAGTGGCGTCTGCCCGATAGCGCCGCCAATCCCTATCTGGCATTGGCGGCGGTGATCGCGGCCGGACTGGACGGCATCGACCATGCCTTGCAACCGGGCGAGCCGATCAATCAGGATATGTATGAAATGTCTGCCAGCGATTACGCGGCACTGGATCTGGCCCTGTTGCCGCAAAATCTAGGCGCAGCGACAGCCGCCTTGCGCGCTGATCAAGTGTTGCAAGATGCGTTGGGCGCTTCGTTTATCCGCGAATTCATCGAACTGAAAAATGCCGAGTGGCTGGAATATAGCCAACATGTCAGCACCTGGGAACAGACGCACTATCTCGACCGATTTTGAACATGGATCAAAAAAGGCCGGAATCCTTGTGACAGGTGTTCCGGCCTTTTTGTATTTTGGTGCTGGTATATTTCCCGACCGCCAGCTACGGTAGAGCTGCAGTTGGCACTGCAAGCAAAGCCAATTTCCCTTCCAATCCGGAACTGGCGAGCACGAAGAATAAGGGGCTGGAATTACGCCGTGATGACATCGCGCAATGAAGTTTTAGTGTCACGGAATTCAGATGGCGCCACCAGCGCATTCCATGAAAAAAGCCCGCAATCCAATAAGAATTACGGGCTTTTCAATGTCTATTTCAGGATTGTTGCTTGGTGCCCACGGAGGGACTCGAACCCCCACACCCTAAGGCACATGGACCTGAACCATGCGCGTCTACCAATTCCGCCACGTGGGCACTGCTGAAGCATCTGATAAGATACGCGTCTTGGACGCACAACGACGCCAAAACTTAACCTACCAATTCCCGCACCTGAGATGCGAAAGACCGAGAGTATAGCCTAATACGCAGGGAAGTCAATCCGCCAACGCAGATTTTGATGTTCCAAAGCAAGGGCTGAAGGTAGGTACGAAGTTAGGTAAATATGTGCGCCTCCGTTACACTACATCCTGTATCAATTTCAACTATAAGAAACGCACTTTTGAGCCAACATCCCTACACCATCCCTAGCCGCGAGGACATTCTCGGCATCCTGCGAACCAGCACTGGTCCGCAAAATCCCGCAACAATTGCTCTGGCGCTTGGCGTTGCAGAAGACGAAATGGACGGCCTCACGCGACGTCTGAATGCAATGGAACGCGATGGCCAAATCAAGCCGGATCGCGCCGGCAACTATCAGGCAGCCGACTTATCAGGTTTTGTTTTGGGAAGGGTCAGCAGCCATCGCGACGGTTACGGTTTCTTGATTCCCGACGATGCCAGCGACGATATTTTCTTGTCCGAACGAGAAATGCAAAAAGTGTTGCACGGTGATCGGGTGCAGGCGCGTATTTCCGGCACAGATAAACGCGGTCGGCCGGAAGGCACGATTGTCGAGATCGTCACACGTGCCAATACCCATGTGATCGGCCGGCTGTTGCATGAGAATGGGGTTTGGGTCGTGGCACCTGAAGACAAGCGTATCGGACAAGATATTGTGCTGCAGGGTTCACCCGGCAAAGCCAAGTCGGGCCAAATTGTCAGTGTGGCGTTGATGGAACAACCGACCCGTTACAACCAGCCGACCGGCAAAATCGTTGAAGTGTTGGGTGAGATCGACGATCCCGGCATGGAAATCGAAATCGCGGTGCGCAAATTTGGTGTGCCGCATATTTTTTCTGATGCCGCCATTAAAGTCGCAGCTAAATTGCCGGGCGAAGTGCGCGATGCCGACCTGGTTGATCGCGTCGATTTGCGCGACGTGCCGATGGTGACCATCGATGGCGAAGATGCCCGCGATTTCGACGATGCGGTGTATTGCGAGCCAGTCAAGGTCGGTCGCGCCAATTGCTTCCGCCTGATCGTGGCAATTGCCGACGTTAGCCATTACGTCAAGCCGAACGATGCGCTCGATGTCGATGCGCTGGAACGCAGCACTTCGGTATATTTCCCACGCCGCGTGATCCCGATGCTGCCAGAGAAATTATCCAATGGCCTGTGTTCACTCAATCCTGCGGTCGATCGCTTGACCCTAGTATGCGATGCCGTGGTCAGCGAGAAGGGCGAAATCACCGCCTACCAGTTCTATCCGGCGGTGATTCATTCGGCAGCGCGCCTGACGTACACCGAAGTAGCTGAAATCCTCGGCAATACCAAAGGCACTGAAGCGGCGAAACGTCCGGCCATCGTGCCGCATTTATTGAATCTGTACGATGTCTATCACGCTCTGTTGAAAGCGCGTCATGTACGCGGCGCGATCGATTTCGAGACTACCGAAACCTATATCGTCTGCAATCCCAATGGCAAAATCGAAAAGATTTTACCGCGTACCCGTAACGATGCGCATAAGGTGATCGAGGAATGCATGTTGGCGGCCAATGTCTGTGCAGCCGATTTGCTGATCCGGCATAAGCATCCCGGCACCTACCGGATTCACGCGTCGCCCAGCAAGGAAAAGCTGACTCAAGTTCGTACCTTCCTCAAGCAAGTCGGCCTGAACCTGACCGGCGGCGATACGCCGAGCGCGTCCGATTACGCCGATTTGATGAAGAAAGTGAAGCTGCGTCCGGACGCCCCTTTGCTGCAAACCATGCTGCTGCGCTCCATGCAGCAAGCGGTGTATAGCCCCGACAATATCGGTCATTTTGGTCTGGCCTATGAGGCCTACGCCCATTTCACCAGCCCAATCCGCCGTTATCCTGATTTGTTGACGCACCGTGCCATCAAAGCGATTCTTGCAGGCAAAAAGTACGAGCCAAAAGGCATTGATACCAGCGTCTTGAATACTTCGGTCTCCAATGCCATGCGTAAGCAGCAAGTCAAGGACAAGGCTGCCGGCACGCAAAAACGTGAAGCCGACCTGACCATCTGGGATGCCTTGGGTGTGCATTGCTCAGCCAACGAGCGCCGTGCCGACGAAGCGTCGCGCGATGTCGAAGCCTGGCTGAAGTGCTACTTTATTCGCGACAAATTGGGCGAAGAGTTTACCGGCACCATTTCTGGCGTCACCACCTTCGGCATCTTCGTCCAGCTCGACAGCCTGTATATCGAAGGCTTGGTACACATCACTGACCTTGGCGCAGATTACTTCCAATACGACGAAGCACGCCATGAATTACGAGGCGAGCGTACTGGCAAGCGTTTCCAGCTAACCGACCGCGTCACAGTGCAAGTGAGCCGGGTCGACCTCGAAGCGCGCAAAATCGACCTGCGTCTGGTAAGTGAAGATGGCACAGAGCTGGTGCAAGGAAAATCGCCGAAAAAGGCAGAAGTCAGCCGTATAGGTGGTGACCAGCCACGCGCCAAGGCGCCACAGGCCAATCCAAAGGCAAATGGTAAAGCCAGCCCGAAAGCGAAAACTGTTAAATCGGAACCTGCCGCCAAACCGGGCAAGCGCAAGACGGTGCTTGCAGCAGCACCTGAGAAAGCGCGTGCGAGCAAGCCATCCTATTCAAAATTAAGCAAGAAAAAGCGATAGAACATGAAGAGTAAAATGATTTTCGGCTTTCACGCGGTGACCGCGCGTTTGCGTCACGAAGCGGCGTCAGTTGAAGAAATCTATGTCGATGCCAAGCGCGTCGACCGCCGCATGCAAGACTTGCTGGCTGCGGCCAAGGCTGTCAATGTGCGCGTGATTCCGGTGGACGACCAGCGGCTGGACCGGATCGTCGGCACTCGTCGCCATCAAGGCGTGATCGCCCTGGCCGGTGAATTGTCGCTAGCCCGTAATCTAGATGAATTGCTCGACGCCATCGTCGGGCCGCCGCTATTGTTGATTCTCGACGGCATTACCGATCCGCATAATCTCGGTGCTTGCCTGCGGGTCGCCGATGGCGCCGGTGCGCATGCCGTGATCGTGCCAAAAGATCGCGCCGTCGGCCTGAACGCCACCGCCGCCAAAGTCGCCAGCGGTGCAGCCGAATCGGTACCCTACATCACCGTCACCAATCTGGCGCGTACCATGCGCGACCTGAAAGAACGTGGCGTGTGGCTGATCGGTACCACCGAAGATGCCGACAAAGGCATGTACGAAGCCGATTTCGCCGGCCCCACCGCTATTGTCATGGGCTCCGAAGGCGAGGGCATGCGTCGCCTGACCCGCGAAACCTGCGACCTGTTGGTCAGCATCCCGATGTTCGGTGCAGTAGAAAGCCTGAACGTGTCAGTCGCATCCGGCGTCTGTCTATTCGAAGCGCGCCGCCAGCGCATCGCCAAAGGCGATTGATTAGACCGGCGGCAGGGGCGACTCACTTTGCTGTGATTCGCCCTTTTTTTTCCTGCCCGCTGTCAGCAAAGCTCACGCAATGAGACTAAGATCATGTCTCACAAAATAACGCCATATTCCATGTTCAAGCATCTACGCGAAGACATCGCCAGCATCATCGCCCGTGACCCCGCCGCCCGCAATACCTGGGAAGTGTTGACTTGCTATCCCGGCTTGCATGCCATCGTGATGCACGGTTGGGCCAACTGGTGCTGGTTGCATGGCATGAAGTGGCTGGGACGTTTTATCGCCCACATCGCACGTATCTTGAGCGGCATTGAAATCCACCCCGGCGCCACCATCGGACGCCGCGTTTTCATCGATCACGGCTTTGGTGTGGTGATCGGAGAGACCGCCGAAGTCGGCGACGATTGCACCATTTACCAAGGCGTTACCTTGGGCGGCACCTCGCTCAATAGCGGCGTTAAACGCCATCCGACACTGGCGCGCGGTGCCATGATCAGCGCTGGCGCCAAGGTACTTGGCAATTTTACCGTCGGCGAATACGCCAAGGTCGGCCCGAATGCCGTCGTCCTGAAGGAAGTCCCGCCCGGTGCAACCGCCGTCGGCAATCCAGCACACCTGATGCAAAAAGACAGCAGCAAAATGCGCGACAGCGCGGCTGGCCGGATTTTTTCATCTTATGGCGTCACTGCCAATGGCGACGATCCGCTCTCTAAGGCTTTGCATGGCTTGATCACGCACGCAGCCGCGCAAGAACAGCAGATCGAAAGCCTGATTGCAGCAATGAACGCGGCCGGTATCGCCTGCAAGGATCTGCCGCAATGCAATAAGCTCGATTCCGAGCAGCTTAATAAATTGGTGGAATAAGGAACGCATCATGACCACAGACCAGCCATCAGGCGCAGCAGATGTAGCGACTGATTCATCATCGATTCCAGCAACAAATCCAGGTAATTTTCTCGATGTTTTTGAAGTGCGGGTATTGGCTGTATTGGCAGAGAAAGAAGCCACCACGCCCGACAATTACCCGATGTCGCTCAACGCGCTGGTCAACGGCTGTAACCAGTTATCCAGCCGCGATCCTGTGATGTCGATATCGGAGAGCACCGTACTCGATGTCTTGCATCGCCTGGCGCAAAAAAAGTTGGTCAGTGAAATTAGCCAGGCTGGTGCCCGCGTCGTCAAGTACGAACATCGGATGCGTATCAAATGGCTGCTGGAACAAGACAAACTGGCCGTGCTGACGACCCTGATGCTGCGCGGCTTCCAAACCGCCGGCGAAATTCGCACCCGTTCTGGCCGCCTGCATGAATTTGCTTCGGTTGCCGACGTTGAAACCAGTGTGGAATTCCTGATCGATAAGTACCCGCCGGTGGTGGCTAAGCTGGCACGTGCGCCCGGTACCAAAGAGCCACGTTATGCGCATCTCTTGTCGGGTGAGGAAATGCTGGAACAGCAAGAAGTTGCCGCGACATTTGCATCCAATGTCAGCGCCACGCCGCAGCGCGACCGGATTGCCCAGTTGGAAGAAGAGGTCAAGCGTTTAAGTACGGGGCTTGAGACGTTAACACAGCAGTTTGAGAAGTTTCAAAAGCAGTTCGAGTAACCCCTTTATCGGATATGTTGACGGGAGTATCAGGCAAAACAATGCCGTTTCCGCACGTGTTTATTGGGCTTTTAAATATACTGCCGTCAGTATTATTTAAGGACTGCCGAGAAAATGTAACGTTCCGGCAGCTATTGCCAAAGCCAGCCCCACATTCCCGGCAAGGCATGTTTGACATCGCCATCGCGCACCGTACTGGCTAGCGCCGCCCTCTGGAGTTCGCTGCGCTCAGCGTAAAACGGTTTGGCCGTGGTTGGCATATCCAGTTCGCGGGCGACCTCGACCAGGATTTTCAGGTATTGCTCGATGTGGCGCGAGGTATAGGTGTTGATGTCATGGAAGGTGACGACCACCGGTGTGGCGCCATCGACCACCGGCAAGCTGCCTGCAGCCCAGCGCTTACGCAGTTGGGCAAGGCCGCTCAGCATATTCGAGCGCTTGTGCCAGCTGAAATTAATGCCCCATATCTTGCCGTCGTTGGCGCTCAGGTCGGTCAACAGCATCTGCATGCCGTGCCGTCGATACGCTGCCAGGGTCGCAGCGTCGTAGTTCCAGTAGGGTGGGCGCACCAGCAGCGGTGCTGCGCCTGAAATGGCGCTCAGGTCGGCCACGCCGCGTTCCAGCGATTGCTCCAGCGCTTCCGGCGTCAGTGAACGGTGATTCGAATGATGCGGCGTCGCAGTGTGGAAAGCCAGTTCATGACCTTCATCGAATTCACGTCGCAATAATTGCCGGCCGATCTGGCTGCCGCCACCATTTTCGACCCGCGTCTGCGTGAAAAAAATGGCTTTGATACCGGGCTGTACTGCGTTGTTTGCCAGCACGTCGAGGATGTGTGCGGTCGGATTGTCGTCGCTGGCGGCGCTTGGGCCATCGTCAAACGTCAATAAAAAACGGATCGGATGCAAGATCGGATATGGCTTGCCCGCAGTCGCCATATCCGTACCCGTCCGCGGGGTGATATCGGCAGCAGTATTGGCCGCCGTATTGATCGCAACATCGCTTGCTTGTGCGAAGGTGAACGCGGCACTGAGAAAGGCGAGTAGGGTGATGCGAAATATGCCGCAGGCAGGCAGAGTGATTTGGCGGCTTAACACAATCGGAATCGCACTTTTAAAGGTTAAATCGAGCCGGATTTTTGGCTCAGACGCTGCGGGAAGGCTCGCATTTTAACAAAAATGAGGGAGTATCATTAAAAATGATACTCCTCCCGCACGGATTCATTGGCTATAAAAATATACAGCCATCAGTATATTTATCGGATCGAGGCGATCCTTGACGCCGACTGACGCTATAAGGCGGCTAGCGACAAAGGCTTGATTTTTGATTCCAGCGCCTTGCCCTTGCGCGCGCGTTTGCCGAAATGATGTTGCAGGCCGGATGCTGATAGGTTGATTTCCTGCGGCTTGGACGCACGGCCGATACCTGACACCAGCACGCCTTTCTGACTGATGGTCTGGGCCGCTAGCAAGCGTTCCTTTTCTTCCAGCGCCATCAGGATCACACCGCGGCCGCCGCTGGCCAAGGTTTTTATTTCATCCAGGCCGAATACCAGCAAGCGCCCTTGTTCCGACAAGCAGGCGACTGCGCTGGCATTGTCGGCCACCGGCCGCGGTGGCAATGGTTCGTCGCCATCGTCCAGCGTGATGAATGCTTTGCCGCTCTTGTTGCGGCTGAGCATGTCGCCGGCCTTGGCAGTAAAGCCATAACCGGCACTGGACGCCAGCAGTAGCGTGGTGTCGGCGGCACCGGCGAAATAATGCAAGATACGGGCGCCATTGCTTAATTCGACCAAGGTGGTAATCGGCACGCCATCGCCGCGCGCGCCGGGCAGGGCGGCCACGGGTACCGAATAGACTTTGCCGAGCGAGCCGAACACCAGCAGATTGTCGATGCTGCGGCATTCAAAGGTGCCATACAGCGCGTCGCCAGCCTTGAAGGTGAATTGCGCCAGGTCGTGACCGTGGCCGCCACGGGTGCGGACCCAGCCTTTTTGCGAAATCACAACAGTGACCGCCTCATCCACCACTTTTTGTTCCATCACCGCTTTTTGCGCTTCTTCGATCAGAGTGCGGCGTTTGTCGCCGACGCTGAAGGTTTTATCGTCGAGTTCGATTTCCTTGATGATGCATTTTTTCATCGAGGCTGGATTGTCGAGCAGGTCGTGCAAACCGGCTTTTTCATTGCGTAGTTCGGCCAGTTCTTGCTGGATTTTGATGGTTTCTAGCCGTGCCAATTGGCGCAAGCGGATTTCCAGGATATCTTCAGCTTGGCGGTCGGACAGTTTGAAGGCTGCCATCAAGGCTGGCTTTGGCTCGTCGGATTCGCGGATGATCTTGATCACTTTGTCGATATTGAGCAGTACCGCTTCGCGACCTTCAAGAATGTGGATGCGATCATCGACTTTACGTAGCTTGAATTGGGTGCGTCGTGTGACGGTGATGAAGCGGAAGGCGATCCATTCGCGCAGGATGTCGCCCAGGCCTTTTTGGCGCGGCCGGCCATCGCCGCCGATCATGACCAGATTGATCGAGCTGCTGGTTTCCAGTGAAGTATGTGCCAGCAGCATGTGCATGAATTCGGTCTGGTCCTGGTTCTTGGACTTGGGCTCGAATACCAGGCGCACCGGTGCTTCACGGCCAGATTCGTCGCGAATCGTGTCCAGCGACGACAGGATCAATTGTTTCAGACTGAGCTGTTCTGGCGAGAGCGCCTTCTTGCCCATACGGATTTTGGGATTGGTCAGTTCTTCGATTTCTTCCAGCACCTTTTGTGACGAAGTGCCGGGTGGCAGTTCGGTCACCACCGCTTGCCACTGGCCGCGCGCCAGTTCTTCGATCTTCCAGCGCGCCCGCACCTTCATGCTGCCGCGGCCGCTTTCGTACATTTCGGCAATCGTCGAGGCTGGCGTAATGATTTGACCGCCACCGGGGAAATCCGGACCCGGAATAAATTGCATCAATTCGGCATGGCTCAAGGCAGGATTGCGGATCAGGGCGACCGCCGCTTGCGCTACTTCATGCAGGTTATGCGGTGGGATTTCAGTCGCTAGCCCGACCGCGATGCCGGATGCGCCATTGAGCAAGACGATTGGCAAGCGTGCCGGCAATAGTTTGGGTTCTTCGGTAGAGCCATCGTAGTTGGGCTGAAAATCGACCGTGCCTTGGTTGATTTCTTCCATCAGCAAACGTGCGATCGGTGTTAGGCGTGCTTCGGTATACCGCATCGCCGCCGCGCCGTCGCCATCGCGTGAGCCGAAATTGCCCTGGCCGTCGATCAGTGGATAGCGCAGTGAAAAATCCTGCGCCATTCGCACCAGCGCGTCGTACACCGACTGGTCGCCATGCGGATGCAATTTACCCAGCACTTCACCGACTACCAGCGCCGATTTACGCGGTTTGGCAGTGCCGTTCAAGCCCAGCTCGTTCATCGCGTACAGGATGCGCCTTTGTACCGGCTTTTGGCCGTCGCACACATCCGGCAAGGCGCGTCCTTTGACCACGGAAATGGCGTAATCGAGATAGGCGCGCTCGGCAAAGGTGGCCAGGGTCAGGGTTTCGCCGTCGGGCGGTTCGGGTGGCTGGTCGAATAGATTGGCTTGTTCAGACATGGTGATTCAAAGTGAAATAGGGAACCGGTCGGGGATTGAAAGCGCTGGCATCAGATCCAAACGGACTACCAGCAGCGGTATAGCCTGGTGTCGCAGAGCTTAAAAACTGTGTTTAAGTCTGCGGCCGAATGTAATGCTGATAGAACTGCGTGACTACTTGAACATAGTTGCGCGTTTCTTTGTAAGGCGGAATTTGGTTCTTGTATTTTTTGACGGCACCTTCGCCAGCATTGTAGGAGGCGATCATCAATTCAGGCCGGCTCGGGAACATCGCTTGCAAGTCGCGCAGATAACGCGCGCCGAGGCGGATATTGGTTTCGGGGTCGGTCAGCTTTTGTTTGATGGTTTGCTGTGTGTCAGCGCGTAAGCCATAACGTTGCGCGGTTGCCGGCATCAATTGCATCAATCCGACCGCGCCTTTGGGCGATACCGCCAGCGGATTGAAGCCAGATTCAGCCGCCATGACTGCTTTCAAAAGCTCGATCTCGACCGCATAATCGCGTGCTGCCATGGCAATGATAGATTCGTATTTTTTTAGGTTGGGATGCCGCGTCAGGTTACGCAACATGGACGGGCTGAAAGGATTAGGGGTGCCGACCAGTGCTGGCGGCACCAATTCAAACGGTTTGCTGCCGTACACCAGTGTCCGATATTGGGCGTCGACCTTTTCGTTGGAAAGATGCTGCACACCGTTTCCATCGACGTAGACATAGATGTCGGCATAGGCCGCAGTGGTGGCAGCACTAAAAGCCACACACAATACCAGTGTGGTCAGTGCAGAAATCGTCGGTCGGGGGGGTAACGCTCGCATCAAATATCTGCCTCAGCTTCGTTGCCGTGTTCTTCAATCCAGGCGCGCCTTGCTGCCGCTTCGCCTTTGCCCATCAACATATTAAAACGTGCTTCCGATGCCGGCTGGTCGAAGTCGCCCAGCATGATTGGCAGCAGACGGCGGGTATCCGGATTCAGGGTGGTTTCCCACAATTGTACGGCAGTCATCTCGCCCAAGCCCTTGAATCGTGAAATGGTCCAAGCACCGTCTTTTACCCCTTCCTTGCGTAACTTGTCTTCAATAGCGACCAACTCGCCCGCATCAAGGGCGTAAATCTTTTGGATCGGCTTTTTGCCGCGGGCCGGTGCATCGACCCGATATAACGGTGGGCGGGCGACGCAGATGTGGCCGCGCGCAATCAATTGAGGGAAGTGCTTAAAGAATAGGGTCAACAATAATACCTGAATATGCGAACCGTCAACGTCGGCATCGGACAAGATGCAAATTCGCCCATAGCGCAAGCCGCTCATTTCGGGCGAATCGTTGACGCCATGTGGGTCGACGCCGATGGCAACGGCCATATCGTGGATTTCATTATTGGCAAACAGGCGGTCCCGCTCAGTTTCCCAGGAATTGAGCACTTTGCCGCGCAAGGGCAATACGGCCTGGAATTCTTTGTCGCGTCCCATCTTGGCCGAGCCGCCGGCAGATTCTCCCTCAACCAGGAATATTTCATTGCGGCTGATGTCGTTCGATTCGCAGTCGGTCAACTTGCCTGGTAAGACGGCGACGCCGGAGGATTTTTTCTTTTCGACTTTTTGTGCCGAGCGCAGCCGCGATTGCGCCTGGCGAATCACCAGTTCGGCTAGCTTTTTGCCGTACTCGACGTGCTGGTTGAGCCACAGTTCCAGCGGTGGCTTGATAAAAGACGATACCAGCCGCACTGCATCGCGCGAATTCAGCCGTTCCTTGATCTGGCCCTGGAATTGTGGATCCAGCACCTTGGCCGACAGCACAAAAGAGACGCGGGCGAATACGTCTTCCGGCAATAGCTTGACGCCCTTTGGCAACAAGGAGTGCATTTCGACGAAACCTTTGACCGCGCCAAACAAACCTTCGCGCAGACCCGATTCGTGGGTGCCGCCATTCGAAGTCGGAATCAGATTGACATAGGATTCACGCACCACGCCGCCTTCTTCGGTCCAAGCCACTACCCAGGCGGCGCCTTCGCCTTCGGCAAATCCTTCCGCATCGGCGCCAGCGTATTGGGCGCCTTCAAACAGCGGGATCAAGGTTTCGCCGTCGGAGGTTTGCGCCAGCGATTCTGTCAGGTAGCCGCGCAAGCCTTGGTCGTATTGCCAGGTCTGGCTGTCGCCGCTCTTGGCATTGGTCAGCGTGACCTTGACGCCGGGTAGTAATACCGCCTTTGAACGCAACAGACGCTGCAATTCCGGCTGCGATATCAAAGGAGAATCGAAATATTTCGGATTTGGCCAAGCCGTGACGCGGGTGCCGGATTTTTTGCCTTCGCGCGGCGCATTACGCGTGGTCAATGGTTCGATCACGTCGCCATTGGCAAATGCCATTTGATGCATGCCGCCTTCACGCCACACCGTAATTTCCAGCCGGGAAGACAGGGCATTGGTGACCGAGACGCCGACCCCGTGCAAACCGCCCGAGAACGCATAAGCGCCGCCAGAACCCTTATCGAACTTGCCGCCCGCATGCAGGCGCGTGAATACGATCTCGACTGTGGGCACTTGTTCTTCCGGATGGAGTCCGACCGGGATACCGCGACCATCGTCTTCCACGCTGACGCTGCCATCGACATTGAGCGTGACCACGATGTTCTTGCAATAGCCGCCCAGCGCTTCATCGGAGGCGTTGTCGATCACTTCTTGAATAATATGCAGCGGATTCTCGGTGCGGGTATACATGCCGGGGCGTTGTTTAACCGGTTCCAGACCTTTCAAGACGCGGATCGATGCTTCGCTGTAATCGGATTTTTTAGTTGCCATGTGCTAGTGTGAATTTGACGCGGAAAGTGTGGCGCTGCAATTGCTTTGTTTCTCGGTGGAAACGCTTCTTGTACTTGTCGGCGCAGTTTATCATTTTACTGATAATGTGCGCCCTTCAGACGATACTTGTTCAATTGCCGCTGCTGCAAAGTGAGCTGGAATTTATTTGTAAAATTGACATACACTTGTTTCGTAAATAATAGAATCAAAGAATCTATGGATTTATTCGATTAGTACAGTGGAGGATGTTTCAGTGCTGAAAATTTGGCCGTCCCGAGTATGTCGTTGTATATCGTTGTGTCTGTCGCTCTGCTTGTTACTGGCAGCGCCGATTCATGTCGTAGCCGCGCCTGCGACATATTTACAAGTGACGTACCCCAATTTGAACGGTAACGCTGAAAACAATCTGGGTTATCGCATGCTTGACCTGGCTTTAAAGAAGTCCGGCCATCCATACAAACTCAAACTAAATCTCAACGCCGTCAATGACGAACGGGCCCGCGCCATGCTCGCCAGCGGCGAGATTGATATTGCCGATTTTGGCTCAGGCGCTGAATTTGAGAAAAAATTCGACGCCCTCTATTTCCCTATCGATCAAGGCTTGTTGGGGTATCGGCTTGCCATCATTCACGAATCGAAGATTGATGAATTCAGCAAAATAAATTCCTTGCAAGATTTACGTAAATACACAGCAGGACAAGGTTTTGGTTGGTCCAATAACGTCATCATGGACAAGGCGCGGATTCGGGTGAATACCGGGCCGACGCTGGAATCGTTATTCCCCATGCTGGAAGGCGGGCGCTTCGACTTCCTGCCTCTCGGGCTTAATGAGGTGTATGGCTTTGCCGATCAATACAAGGCCAAAGCACCCCATGCTGTGGTTGATAGCCATATCGTGCTGATATACCGTTTTGCGCGTCTTTTTTATGTCAAACATGGCAATCGCGAACTGCACGACATTGTGCTGGCGGGCTTGAAAAAAGCGTTCGATGATGGCTCTTTTCAGGGCTTGCTCAATTATGACCCCGCTATCCGCAGCGCTATCGAGCGGGCCAATTTGAAAGCGCGGGTCGCCATCGTCATCGACAACCCCATCATGTCGGATGCCTTCAAAAAAATCCCTGAGAAGTATTTTTTTAATCCTGGCAGTTTTAAATGAATCGCAATTCCAAGGCTAAACAATGAATTGCGCCAGGTATGGCGACCGTGGACCCTTCCTTTCGCCAACAACAAAGTGACTTATGCCTATTCAAAAAACAATCATTTTATTGTTGCTAGTTTTCTCTCTTGCCGGTTGCGGAAACTCGGTTCCCCCAGAAAAGTCAGCGTATGTCGGTGAATGGCGCGAAAAGTCGATGTACTTGCTGATTACGCAAGATGGCTCGATCAATTACAAACGCATGAGTGAGGGCGTTTCTACGTCAATCAACGCTCCGCTGAAAAGCTTTAATGGCAATAATTTCGAGGTTGGCCTCGGGCCGATGGCGACGACATTCGTGGTCAGCAAGCCGCCTTACCAAGATGGCAAGAAATGGAAAATGGTGGTAGATGGCGTTGAATTAACGAAGCTGGAAGAATGGTGACCCCTAGCAGGATGTACACCGCGGATTGTGCGCGCCGTCGACAACAACGCCGTTTAGCCCGGCATCAATATTGAAGATTTTTATGATGAAGTTTATTGCCGTAATCTGCTTGCTTGGATACTGGCCTGCGGTTTGGGCGCAATCTTCTGACGCTCAGGCAAACGCGCAAGCAGCAGCGGCGACTCTGCCCGCTGCTTCGACGGTCTCGGCGCAAAGCAATTATTTCACGCGCAAAAAAATAGCAAAGGCTTGGTTGCAGACCAAGATATCGCCTGACGCGGCAGAAAAGAAGCATATGGTCTCGGTCGAGGCACTAGGCCCAGAGCCGATTGCTTTTGGCTACAACAATGGTGCCTGGAAAGCGCTGAAGCAGTTTCTTCGCCCTGGTGATGAATTGTGGGAATTCTCAAGCCCGGAAGAAAGTTGGGCCAGACTGGCTGGGTTGGAAGGGCTGAGCATCGTCCGCGACAAGGAAATCGTCGCCTCGATCATCACTCAAAAAAACTGAGCGATGCGATTGCCGCCCAAGCAAGGTGCAAAACACTGACCCAGTCCCAACATGCCCTCGCGCTGTGGTAATTGCGCAATTTGCAGAAGTAGGCAGCTCAAATTCAATTCTAAAATCCCGCGTCATATCCAAAGAAACTTTTCTATTTCCCCCGCAAGTGACTCTCCCGCAGTGATAGCGCGAACTGGCTGACCTCAAGCAAGATCAGTGGGCCGGCCATTTCACCGCCACTTTCACGATGGCGGCTGGCGCGGGGTGCTGCTATGCGATCCGGCGCATGATGATATGGGGCGCGGCATACCGAGTCCTACGTCATGGCCCAGGACGTGTATTGCGAATGCGCCCTTTTCAAATCCGCAAACGCCCCTATATTAATAACTCTTAAGTCAGCAATAGTCTGGCTGATCCATTTCCGCCTTCTTTCCGATAGGACACGCCATGCCACCACGCAGCACCATCATTGTGGTTTTCAGTTTGCTCGCCTTGTTACATGTGTTGATTGCTTGGCGTTTGTTACCCGATTTGCCGCCAGGGGCTTTTATTTGGGCTTGGCAATGGAGTGGCATCGCTTATCTATTGCTATCGTTTGTACTGGTGCCGGCCGGCTTATTGGCACGCGGCATCAAGCGTCAGCCTTTGTCGGATCGGCTGGCGTGGGTGGGTTTGCTGGCGATGGGGATGTTTTCATCGCTGCTGGTGTTGACATTGGCGCGTGATGTGATGTTGCTGGCGGCGTCGGTGCTGGGCGTGCGCAGCGACAGCTTGGTTCACGGCTCGGCGTTGGGGGTGCCGCTGCTGGCGGCGCTGGTCACCTTGTTCGGTTATTTCAATGCGCGGCGGCTGGCGCAGGTGGTCAAGGTCGATGTGCCAATTGCCAATTTGCCGCCGCAATTGCATGGTTTTACGATTGCACAAATTAGCGATATCCATGTCGGTCCTACCATCAAACGGCGCTATCTGGAAGCCATCGTCGGCGCCGTCAACCGCCTGAAGCCGGATTTGATTGCGATTACCGGCGACTTGGTCGACGGCAGCGTGCCAGAGCTGGCGGCGCACACTGCGCCGCTGGCGGATTTGTCGGCGCGGCACGGCACTTATTTTGTCACCGGCAACCATGAATATTATGCCGGCGCCCATGCCTGGATCGCAGAACTGCGGCGCCTTGGCTTGACGGTATTGCTGAACCAGCATGTGATCGTGCAGCACCAAGGCGCGCCGCTGCTGGTGGCCGGCGTGACCGACTACACCGCTCATCACTTCGACGAAGCGCATCGCAGCGATCCGCAGGCGGCGCTAACGGGCGCGCCAGCGGGAGATCTGATCAAGGTCTTGCTGGCGCATCAGCCGCGTTCCGCTACGGCAGCGGCTGCGGCTGGATTTGACTTGCAACTGTCAGGCCACACCCATGGCGGGCAGTTTTTTCCTTGGAATTTCTTCGTGCCTTTGCAGCAGCCTTATACGGCCGGGTTGAATCGATTAAAACAGTTGTGGGTGTATACCAGTCGTGGCACCGGTTATTGGGGGCCACCGAAACGGCTGGGCGCGCCGTCGGAGATTACCCATTTGCGCTTGGTGCGGGCGGTTGTTGGAGCTTGATTAGGTCAAATGAGGGTTTTTATACTGGGCGGTGTATTAAATTTGGCCCAATAAATATGTGCGGGATAATGGGTGTTTTTACTGATACTCCCTATAAATTGCTTGGGGTAGTCTGAAATGTTGGGCTGATAAAGCTAACCCAACCTACTTTCCCCCGGGTATTCAAACCTCAAAAACCATCGTCCACAGCCGTTTCACTGCCTCCACCTGTGCTGCAATCGTCCCTTCTTCCACCTGCGCCTGATCTTCGCCTTGCAGCCGGATCTGGTGTTGCAATTTGCGGAACAGGCGATAGGCGTCGGCCACTTCGGCTGCCAGCGCCAGATCGATCAGGCCCAGTTCGCCGCAGCGTTTGAGCAGGGCGATATTGCCGATGTTGCCGGTGAGCTGGCTGTATTGCGCGGCGTGTTGCAAAACCAGGTATTGGACGATGAATTCGATATCGATCATGCCGCCGGCATCTTGCTTGAGGTCGAACAAGCCGATGCGGCGATATTTGGCGGTGCGCATTTTTTCGCGCATGGCCAGCACCTCTTGCTTTAGCGCAAGCGAATCGCGCTGCTTGCGCAAGACGGCTTGTCTGGTTCGTTCGAAGCGTTCGCCGATGGCGCCATCGCCGGCGCAGAAGCGGGCGCGGGTCAGGGCTTGGTGTTCCCAGACCCAGGCCGAACTGGCTTGGTATTTTTCAAAGGCTTGCACGCTCGATACCAACATGCCGCTGGCGCCATCCGGCCGCAGCGCAGTATCGATGTCGAACAGGATGCCGGCCGAGGTGTGGCTGGTCATCCAGGTGATGAAGCGCTGCGCCAGCTTGGCGTATAGGGCAGGCGCTTCTTGATCCTCGTCGTCGTACAAAAAAATCACGTCCAGGTCCGAGGCATAGCCCAGCTCCTTGCCGCCCAGCTTGCCATAGGCGATCACGGCAAAATGCGGCACTGGCCGGTGCCGCTGCGGGATGGTCATCCAGACCGCTTGCAAGGTCACTGCCACCATCACGTCGGCCAGCTCGGACAGGCAATCGGCCAGCGCTTCCATGCTCATCGCGCCTTCCAGATCCTGTGCCAGCAGGCGGAACACCTGGGCATGGTGGTTCTCGCGCAGGATGTCCATCTGGCGCTCGATATCGTCAGGGTCGTTCGACAATTGCTCTTGCAGGTCGGCTTCCACCACCCACCAGTCGGGTTTGGCGCGCAGGGTTTGGCCACTGAGGAATTCATCGAGCAAAATCGGATGGCGGGTCAGGTATTTGGCGGCCCAGTCGCTGGCGCTCATCATGCGGATCACGCGCCCCAGGATCGGCGGATATTCGGTTAGCAGGGACAGATAGGCCGAGCGGCGCGCAATGGTTTCAAAGAAATCGAGCAAACGTCCCAAGGTCGCGCCACGCGGACGCGGCGTGGCGGCGATCAGCGGCAGGGCGGCATTGATCAGGGCTACCAAGCGGTTGCGGCTGGCTTCCGGCAGCGACGACATGCGCGGCGATTGCCAGGTCGATAGCAGACGCTGGCTGGCGGTCGCGGCATCTTCAAAATCATAGGCTTGCAAATGTTGCCCGATGGCATCGCGATTATCGTGGTCGGATAACAGACCGTGGGTTTCCGGATCGATCACGCCAGGAGCAGCGGGTTGATCCGATTCGGCATTGCCATTGGTCTTGGCGCTGAAAATAGCGTCGAACTGGCCGGCGACAAAGGCCCGGTGCTGTTCCAGCAACGTCAGCAGGCTGGCGACATCGGCCAGACCCATCATCTGCGCCACGATCAGGCGGTCGGCTTGGTTCACCGGCAAGCTATGGGTCTGGGCATCGTCGCGGTATTGCAAGCGGTGTTCCAGATTGCGCAAGAAGGTATAGGACTGCAATAGTTGTTGCGCTACTTCACGCGTCACCAGATCCTTGCGACCCAGCGTGACCAAGACTTCGCGGGTGGAACGGTTGCGCAGCGCGGCATCGCGTCCGCCGCGGATCAGCTGGAATACCTGCGCCAGGAATTCAATCTCGCGTATGCCGCCGCGCCCCAGCTTGACGTTATTGCTGCGTTCGGGATGCAGCCGCTCTTGCCGGCTGACTTCAGCGCGGATTTGCGCGTGCATATTGCGGATCGCATCGATCGCGCCAAAATCGAGGTAGCGCCGGTATACAAACGGCCGCACCAGCTTGGCTAGCGCTGTAATATCGTCGACACGGCCGGTCACCGCGCGCGCCTTGACCCAGGCATAACGCTCCCATTCGCGCCCTTGCACCACCAGGTATTCTTCCACCATATTGAAGCTGGCCACCAGCGGGCCGGACGCACCATTCGGCCGCAGCGCCATATCGACGCGGAAGGTAAAGCCGTCTTCGGTGATCTCCGACAAGGCTGCGATCAGACGCTTGCCCAGCCGCACGAAAAATTCATGGTTCGACAAGCTGCGCTGGTCGGGCAAGGTGCATACCGTATCGCCATCTTCGGCATAGGTAAAAATCAGGTCGATATCGGATGAAACATTGAGCTCGCCACCACCGAGCTTGCCCATGCCGAGCACGATCAGCTCTTGCGGCTGGCCTGATTCTTCCCCGATAGGCGAACCGTGCGTTGCCACCATATCGCTGTGCAGTGCTTCCAGATGGCTGCGAATCGCAAAATCGGCAAATGCGGTCATGGTATCGACCACTTCAGCCAGATCGGCTTTGCCGGCCAAGTCGCGCTTGATCAGGCTGACGATGATCAGGTTGCGCAGGCGGCGCATGGCGCGTGGCAAGGCTAGGGATTGGGCTAGCGCGACTTCGCTTTCTTGCTGCAAGAGGGCAGCGAAGTCGAGTTTGCTCAGGGATGCGCTAGCCAATGCGTCGATTTTTTGCTGGCGCGCAGGGTCGGCGTTGCGCCAGCGCGCATAGAAATGGGAGGCGACTTCGGTCGGGATGGTGCTGATAGGCGCCGCTGCGTTTAATGCGTTCATTGAGTTCATAAGCCTGCTCGAATCAGTGTCGGGGCGTTTTCTTTTGCCCAAACCAGTTTGATTGCAAAAATGCGTGCCGTTGCCCATTTATCGAGGGCACCGGCCTGCTTGCGCACTGTACTAAACTCAATATTGCTGTGCAATGACTGACCCGAATCAAGTCCGATATCCAGCCCAATCGCCGTCAGCATCGTCCCACAGCATCATTTTTAATGAAAATATACTGCCGTATGTATATTTGAAACCCCAATAGAGCTGTGCGGATTATGGGGTATTTTGCCTTATACCCCCTTTATTTAAAGTATAGTCCGACAGCATTACCCGACTGCCCAGCGCCGCACCCAAGCGCTTTCTACGCTGCCCCTATTCCATCGCCTACCTTAGCGTCTATAGTGTCGTCTTCAATTCCGCATTCTCCGTGCCGAATGAAGATCAATCCGTATATGACGCTTCTTGATGCACATTAAACAAAAAGACCTTCCACGCCCCGTCCACCGCCTTGCGGTGTGCTGGCGCGCGACGCGTCAGGCTTATCGGCTGGCCAATCTTGCCAGTCATCACCTGTTGGGTGCCTTGCTGAAGTTGTCGGTGGTGGTGTATTTCGTCTTCGGACTGACTTTTCTGGCCTTGCGTTACGCAATTTTGCCCAATATCGACCATTACAAGGGTGATATCGAGCAATTGACCAGCCACCTGATAGGCCGGACGCTGACGGTAGAGCGGATTTATGCCTCTTGGCATGGCTTGAAACCGCATTTTTTCCTGGGTGACGTGGTATTGCTGGATCACGAAGGGCGGCAAGCGCTGAAGATTCCGAGTATTTCGGCCACCTTGTCGTGGTGGTCGGTGCTGACGGCGCAATTGCGGCTCGATTCGCTGGAAATTGGCCGGCCTGATCTGGATATCCGGCGCGAGGCGGACGGCAAGATTTATATTGCCGGTTTCATGCTCGATCCCGCAAAAAGTGGCGATGGCAAGGATGCTGACTGGCTCTTGTCGCAGCAAGAAGTGGTGATTCGCGATGGCCGGCTGCGCTGGACTGATAGCAAACGCAGCGCGCCGCCCCTGTTGCTCGATCATGTCAACCTGTTGCTGCGCAATCAATGGCGTCGCCACCAATTCGGCTTGCAAGCTCTGCCGCCAGCTGATTTCTCCGGTCCGATCGATGTGCGCGCCAATTTTGTCGAGCCGCGCTTTTCGCGCAAGGCTTCACAACTGGCGCTATGGAAAGGGCAATTATTTGCCGATGCGCGCGATACCGATCTGGCGGTCTGGAAAGCGTATATCGACTATCCGGTTGAGGTGCACAGCGGCAAAGGTTCGGTGCGCGCCTGGCTCGACCTGGATCACGCCAAGCTGGCCGATTTCACTGCCGACGTGACCCTGGCCGATTTACGACTGCGCTTGCGGCACGATTTACAGCCCTTGCATCTGGCGCAGGTGTCAGGCCGGATTTCGGCTTCGGAACAATTCGATCCCAATAGCAAAGATGGCAATCCGACTTTTGGCACGCATGGGCATCAGATCGCGCTGACCGATTTTTCTCTGACCACCGCCGACGGCTTGAGCTTGCCGAAAACCACACTCAGCGAGACCTATGTCGCAGCCAAAGGCAACCGTCCCGAACAGTTGGAGATCCAGGCACAGGTGTTGGATTTGCAAACTCTGGCTAATTTTGCCGAGCGCTTGCCGTTCTCGGCAGCGCAGCGCCAGATGTTGACCGATTTTGCGCTACGCGGCCGTTTGCACGATTTTTCCGCGCGCTGGGAGGGCAGTTATCCTGCCATAGCGGCTTATCAAGTGAAGGGCCAGTTTACCGGCCTGTCGCTACAGCCGCGTGCAGCCCGTGCCGCCAGAGTAAAAAGCGCGGCTTCGCCGGCACAGGCGGCAATTTCTGCCATGCCCGGATTCGATAATTTGAACGGCCAGATCGAGGCTAATGACAAGGGCGGTACTTTGAGCCTGACGTCGGATCGATTCAATGTGCACATGCCAGCTTATTTGGCTGATCCGGTGATGCCGTTTGATCAATTACAAATGCAGGCTGGCTGGCATTTTCAGGGTAAGGATGAGCTGTTGTTGCAGCTCGATAAACTTGATTTTGTGCAGCAGGGCATGGCGGTGTCAGTCGCCGGCAAACACCTGTTGCCGCTCAAGCCCAATCCGGCGCGGCCGCTAGGGACGGCGGATTTTAATGCCACCTTATCCAAATTCGACGTCAAGACCATCGGCCGTTACTTGCCGCTACAGACGCCAACCGACCTGCGGCATTGGCTGACCGGTGCACTGGAAGACGGCATGGCGCAAGACGTGCATGTCAAGCTGAAGGGCGATTTGTCGCGCTTCCCGTTTCATGTCGAGCGCGAGGGAGAGACACCGGCCGGCGAGTTTCTGGTGACCGGACGTATCGAAAACGGTCGCCTCAATTACACGCCGGGGCATTTTGCCAAGGATGGCAAGTCGCCGCTGTGGCCGGTGGCAGAACAGATCCAGGGCCGTTTCAGCTTCGACCGCACAAGGATGGAAATCAAGGGTAAAACCGGTCGCACCGCCGGCGCTGCCCTGAGCGATGTCACGGCCGTGATCCCCGACCTGGCTTCGCACGATATGCAGCTCAATATCGACGGCAGCGCGGCTGCCACGCTGCAAGAATATATCCGCTACGTCAATATCAGCCCAGTCGGCGACTGGATTGCCAATTTCACTGAAGAAACCAAGGCCAGCGGCACTGCCAAACTAGCGCTGCAATTACATTTGCCGTTGGCGCGCCTGCTGGAATCGAAGGTGCAGGGCGTGCTGCAATTGGCCAATAACGAAGTCACTTTGCAAAACGATATTCCCATGTTGTCAGCCGCCAACGGCAAGCTGGAATTTAATGAAAAAGGCTTCAACCTGAACGGTGTGAGCGCTAGTTTTCTCGGTGGCTTTACCACCATCGCCGGCGGTTCGCAGCCCGATGGCACGCTGGCAATTAAGGCTGCCGGTATGGTCACCCCAGATGGCTTGCGCAACGCGTATCCCACGCCGTTGATGCAGCGTATGTCGGAACATATCACCGGCAGCGCCCGATATTCAGCTGCCATCACGGTTAAAAAACACCAGCCTGAAGTCGTGGTCGAATCAAGTTTGCAAGGTTTGGGATTGGTATTTCCTGCACCGCTGCGCAAGGCAGCCATCGAGAGTTTGCCCTTGCGCTTTCAATTGACGGGCTTGGCTTCGGACGATCCGAATCTGTTGCGCGACGAAATAAAACTGTCGTTGGGAACCCTGATGTCGGCCCAGTATCAGCGCCAAAAGCCGGCTGGCAAAGGTGGCGAATGGAGCGTCTTGCGCGGCGGGGTTGGGGTGAATGTGCCAGCGCCGCAACCAGACAGTGGCCTGGTTTTTAATGTCGAGATGGCCGCGCTCAATGTCGATGCCTGGCGCAGCCTGGCGTCGGTCATTGCCGGTAATGGGCAAGCCAGCAAAGCCGGCACTGCGCGCACCGAGCCTAAAGCTGAGTTGAAAGTCGATGCTGCCCCTACCGAACCGCCGGTGCCGGCCGCCAATGATGCCCTCAATCTTGCGCAATACATCGAGCCTGAAGTGCTGGCCGCCCACACCGGCGAACTCATCATCATGAACAAGAAACTTGACAATGTAGTGGTCGGCGCTTCGCATCAAAAAGGCTTGTGGCAAGCCAATATCGACTCGGCGCAAGCCTCCGGTTACCTGGCCTGGCAAGAATCGGCCAACGCCCAAGGCATGGGCAAGGTCACGGCGCGACTGGCCACGCTGTCGATCCCCAAATCGGCTGCTTCCGACATGGGTGAATTGCTGGAAGCAAAAAACGAAACCACGCAGATGCCGGCGCTCGATATCGTCGCCGAGAATTTTGATTTGTTAGGCAAAAAAATGGGCCGGCTCGAGGTTCAGGCCAATAATGTCAGGGCCGTTGCCGGCCGTGAATGGCGCATTGAAAAATTATCCCTGAGCAATGACGATGCGGTCTTGAGCGCGACCGGCAATTGGCGTACGCGGGGCGGCGACAGCACTACCAACCTGGATTATTCGCTCGACATGCATGATGCCGGCCGCTTGCTCGACCGCTTCGGCTTTCCCGGCGTATTGCGTGGCGGCAAGGGCGTGATGGATGGCAATCTGAGCTGGAAAGGCATTCCCTTCTCTATCGATATCCCGAGCATGAGCGGCCAGATTACGCTCGATATGGCGAGGGGCCAGTTTCTCAAGGTCGACCCCGGCGCCGCCAAATTGCTTGGCGTATTAAGCCTGCAAGCCCTGCCGCGCCGGCTGTCGCTTGACTTCAGGGATGTGTTTTCAGAAGGATTTGCCTTCGACGGGATTGCTGGCACGGCTATCATCGATGACGGCTTTGCCAAAACCGATAGCTTCAAAATGCGCAGTGTGAATGCGACCGTGTTGATGGACGGCACTGTCGATATCGGCAAAGAAACGCAAAATCTGCATGTAGTCGTGATTCCGGAAATCAACGCCGGCGCCGCTTCGGTGGTGTATGGGCTGGCGGTCAATCCGGTGATCGGGCTGGGTACCTTTCTGGCGCAATTGTTTTTGCGCGAACCGCTGATGCGCGCCTTTACCTTTGAATATCACATTGCCGGCTCGTGGAAAGACCCGACCGTCACCAAATTGACTGGCAAGGCCGCCAAGGCCGACGAATGATGCTGGTTCAATAAACTTAGCCTGCAATTTCTCCAGCCTGAGAGGATTCTTATGAAAATCGCTGCACTTCAAATGATTTCCACGCCCGCAGTGGCGGACAATATCGCCACCGCGCGCCGCCTGATCGGCCAAGCTGTCGGACAGGGTGCACAGTTGCTGTTGTTGCCGGAATATTGGGTCATCATGGGCCAGCATGAAACCGATAAAGTGGCGTATGCCGAAGCGCAGGGCAGCGGCCAGATCCAAGATTTCATGGCCGAGATGGCGCGCACGCATGGCATTTGGCTGATCGGCGGCACCATACCGCTAGTCGCACCGGATGCCGGCAAAGTCATCAACACGACATTGGTATATGACCCGCAAGGTCAATGCGTGGCACGTTATGACAAAATTCACCTGTTCGGCTTCACCAAAGGCGACGAAAGCTACGACGAGGCGCGCACCATCATGCGCGGCCACGATATCGGCAGCTTCGAGGCGCCTTTCGGCAAGGTTGGCTTGTCGGTCTGCTACGACTTGCGCTTTCCTGAATTATTCCGCGCCATGGGACCTTGCACCTTGATCGTGGTGCCAGCAGCATTTACCTACACCACCGGCCAAGCCCACTGGGAAATCCTGCTCCGCGCCCGCGCCATCGAGAACCAGTGCTACGTGCTGGCCGCAGCTCAAGGCGGCCAGCATCCCAACGGCCGCCGCACCTGGGGCCACAGCATGTTGATCGACCCCTGGGGCAAAATCATCGCTGTGCTGCCGGAAGGTGAAGGCATCGCCAGCGGCACGCTTGATATAGAGATGATGAACAGCGTGCGCGAAAGCTTGCCCGCACTGAAGCACCGCACCATGTAAGCCTGGTTTGGGCTTTAAAACGGCTCAAAAAGGGATTAATATACTCCGGTATGTATTTTTAAAGCGCCAATGAAATACTGCGGGTGAATGGGTATTTTGGCTTATACCCCCTGTTTTTACCTATTCAGCTATTACTGGCGGCGATTCTAGTCCCCTCTGCCCACTTGTGGGAGAGGGCGGAGGGAGATGGTTTAAACGCCTGCGGGAGAGAGACAAGGACAGAAACTACTGCCATCAGCAAATAGTTTCCTTCGCAAGCGATCTCAAGTCGCGTTAACCCGTAACTTCGCAACTTTGCTCTACAATCCAATTTTGATCTAAGGCGCCATCATGAAACCATTCGAACCCAATCTCGCCAGCCTCGCCATTGCACGCGATATCTTGCTTACCCCCTTCGGCCTGGATGAATCAGCGGTCCTGAAATCGCTCGGCGCCATGTTCACCCATCGGGTCGATTACGCAGATATGTATTTTCAGTTCACAAAGAGCGAAGGCTGGAGCCTGGAAGAAGGCATCGTCAAGACCGGCAGCTTTTCCATTGACCAAGGCGTTGGCGTGCGCGCGGTATCGGGCGACAAGACGGCATTTGCCTATTCCGATGAAATATCCGAAGCCGCCTTGCTGGAAGCAAGATCAAGGTCGCATCCTCCATGCAACAAGTCGGCGGCCGTTCGTTGTACCTGCCGAATGATCCGCTGGCTTCGCTCGATGCCACTGAAAAAGTCAAATTGCTGGAGCGTGTCGAAAAAATGGCACGCGCCAAAGACCCGCGCGTAGTGCAAGTCATGTGCGGGCTGGCCGGTGAATACGACGTCGTGCTGGTGGTGCGCAGCGACGGCGTGCTGGCAGCCGATATCCGGCCATTGGTACGGGTTTCGGTCACGGTCATCGTTGAGCAAGACGGCCGGCGCGAGACCGGTTCCAGCGGCGGCGGCGGGCGTTTTAGCTATGCCTATTTCAGCGATGCAGTACTCGACCAATAC
>JAZKIX010000077.1:0-4849 GCA_040384645.1 Pseudomonadota bacterium
GAAATGGAAACTTATTTAAAATTATTGCCGCATTTGCATCAAACAGACGGTTTTTTTGCGGCGGTCTTGGAGCGTAAAAAAAATCTTGCCGAGTTGCCTGCCACAATGGAAGCCGCCGCGTCAGTAGCAGAATGAAGACGAAGTGTGTTCTACAAAGTTTCTTTTTTTGCTTGGGAATTCTGGCCGCACGCGACGGAAAGACTTTCGATTCCGTCAAAGCTTCGGTGCCAGCGAAGGGGACATTACAGGCAGTATTTTCGCCTTGGGATGATGTGGAGCACGTCATTGTGGACGTTATCGATGGCGCCAAGCAGCAGATTTTAGTGCAAGCTTATTTGTTGACTGGCAAAAAAATTTCTTCAGCTTTGATCGCTGCACATCGAAGAGGCATCGAGGTTTGGATACTTGCGGATGCGGAGCAAGACTTGAGAAATTCGTCGTCGAAAATTTCGAGCCTTGCTGATGCGGGCATTAAAGTTTGGGTTGAGACAAAATACAAAAATGCTCATAACAAAATTATTTTGACCGATGTCCAATCTGTAGATGCAACAGTAATAACTGGCAGCTACAATTTTACTTGGGCAGCACAACAAAAAAATGCAGAAAACATTCTTATTATTCGCAAAAATTTAGAACTTGCCGCGCAATATGCTGCTAATTGGCAGCGGCATCGCGCAGATGCCTCTCCCTATAAAAAATGATTTCTACCCCGCTTTCAAGCCTTTTGTCTGATTTGGCAGATGATCTTCGCGATCCTGGTGTTATTTGGCAAATTTGCGCAGTGTCCGTTTGCCTACTACTCGGATGGTGGTTAGCCCGCTTTCTGCGTGGAAGCATAGTGTCGACCGACACCCAACCTCGGGTGATCCGTCTTGGTGTTGATAGCTTTTCTCGAGCTTTATCGCCACTTATTACTGTTTTATTGCTGGTAATAGCCAAATATATTTTAATTGGATGGCAGAATGTCAATCTATTGAGGCTAGCTATCCCAGTAGTTGGGTCGTTAGCCTTAATACGTTTCGCACTTTACGTCTTGCGACGAATTTTTGCGCAAGAGGGCCGAGTGGGCAATGCCTTGTCTTTGTTTGAAAAGTTGTTTGCATCATTAGTTTGGGTAGGTGTGGTGTTGTATATCTTCGGTTTGTGGCCGAATTTGTTGCAATATTTGGAAAATACACTTGTACCAATAGGCAAGTACAAAATATCTTTAGGCGCGATTTTTCAGGCATTAGTATCTGTCGCCGTAATGTTGCTCATTGCACTTTGGGCTGGTGCCGCATTGGAAGAGCGCCTAATGAAAATGGACACAGTCCATTCTTCTTTTCGTGTGGTGATGGCAAGAACTGGCCGAGCCGTACTAATTCTTATTGCCATACTTAGTAGTTTGTCGATGGTGGGCATCGATTTAACAGTATTGTCCGTGTTTGGAGGCGCGCTAGGTGTTGGATTGGGTTTGGGTCTACAAAAAATTGCCAGTAACTATGTTTCTGGTTTTGTTATTTTGCTAGATCGGAGTTTGTCGATAGGAGACATGATCGGTGTTGATAAATATTACGGCAAAGTAACTCAAATCAATACGCGCTATACCGTTTTGCAAGGGCAGGACGGTATTGAATACGTGATACCCAATGAAATGCTGATTTCTGGACCTGTACAAAATTATTCGCTTAGCAATCGTAAATTGCGGCTCGCGGTGAATGTCTCAATCGCTTACGAGAGTGATGTGGAGAAAATTTTGCCCCAATTAGAACTCGTAACATCGTTAGTTACGCGTGTCTCGCATGACATGCCGCCCCAAGCTTTTCTTAAGCAATTTGGACAAGACGGATTGGAATTGGAGATAGGATTTTGGATTGACGACCCTGAAAATGGCAAGTTAGGTGTCATTTCCGATGTCAACCGAGCAATTTGGAATATCTTGCAAACAGCGGGCGTTCGTGTGCCATTTCCTCAGCGCGAGGTTCGGTTAGTCGTGAATGGTGAATTTCTTGGTTAAGATTAGTATAAAATTCCGAAAAGCAATTTTTCGGGCAACGGTTCAAAGAAAACGCGTACAATTTCTAGCAAGATCAATAGGACATCCATTCTTTAAATGCATGTGAAATGCCAGGATGGAACAATGGAAGTTTATAAATAGCGGAGTAGGAATGTTAAGCACTGTATTTGATTCAATCATTGGATTTGCAACGAACGGCTTAATTCATGCCACAGGATGGCAGATTTTTTTCTTCACGGCTGTTGTTACACATATCACGATAGTTTCCGTAACAGTGTTTTTACATCGATGCCAAGCACATCGTGCATTAGAGCTTCATTCGTTCCCCAGTCATTTTTTTCGATTTTGGTTATGGTTGACCACAGGTCAAGTAACCAAAGAATGGGCCTCGATCCATCGAAAGCATCATGCAAAATGCGAAACCGCAGAAGACCCACATAGCCCTGTTACCAGAGGCATAAAAAAAGTACTGCTGGAAGGGGCGGAGCTATATCGTGCAGAGTCAAAAAATGTTGAAACGATGGAAAAATATGGCCACGGAACACCTAATGACTGGATTGAACGCAATTTATATACTCGATTCAGTTGGCAAGGCATCGCGCTAATGTTGACCATTGATGTTTTACTGTTCGGCGTCATTGGAGTTACCGTATGGGCGGTACAGATGTTATGGATACCCGTAACTGCTGCTGGAATTATTAATGGGATTGGTCACTATTGGGGCTATCGTAATTATGACTGTACAGATGCTGCAACAAATATAATCCCTTTTGGGATCTTAATTGGAGGCGAGGAGTTGCATAATAATCATCATACATTTGCTACCTCTGCTAAATTATCTTCGAAGTGGTATGAATTCGATATCGGCTGGATGTATATACGTATACTTGAAGTTGTTGGTCTTGCAACAGTGAAAAAAATTGCGCCGGCGCCGAAATTTGCTTCTGGTAAATCGATCATAGATTTAGAGACACTACAATCCGTTATTGCAAATCGTTATGATGTTATGGCGAAATACGCCAAATCGGTTAAGCGAACATGGCAAGAAGAAGTTGCTCAGTTGAAAGAGAAATCCAATTTGGAATCTGGCTTTCTTCGATCATCAAAAAAATTGTTGCAGCGGGAGCCAAGCCGGTTAGAAGCGCCACAGAAACAGCAATTGACTGAATTATTCGCGCATAGCAAAGCGCTAGAAACGATGCACCAAATGCGGGTTGAGTTGGGGGCAATTTGGGAGCGTTCGCATGCCAGTCGCGATCAATTACTGCATCAATTACAAGATTGGTGCGCTCGTGCTGAAGCATCAGGCATTCATGCACTCCAGGAATTTTCGTGGCGCTTACGCAGTTATTCGTGAAGTCTTCTTGCAACGATAGAATTAATTCATGAAAAAAGCGACCCAAAACATGAGTCGCTTTTGTATTTTTTCTATTCGGCAATCGTTTAATTAGGTTATTAGATAGTGAGGCGCAAAAAAAAAGCCACTCTTGAAAAGAATGGCTTTTTACAACATACATTGAAATTCAGATTACTTAATCTTTGTTTCTTTATAGGCAACATGCTTACGCGCTTTGGGATCGAATTTCATGATCTCCATTTTTTCTGGCGTGGTGCGTTTGTTTTTTGTCGTTGTGTAGAAATGACCCGTACCCGCGGTCGATTCCAGCTTAATTTTGTCGCGGCCTGATTTAGCCATGATGACTCCTTTATTCTGCTAGTTAGACTTTTTCACCGCGCGCACGCATGTCGACCAGCACGGCATCAATGCCGATTTTGTCGATGACACGCAGACCAGCGTTGGACAGGCGCAGGGAAACCCAGCGGTTTTCAGACTCAACAAAAATTCGACGATTTTGCAGATTAGGCAAAAAACGACGTTTTGTTTTGTTGTTTGCATGGGAAACATTATTGCCGACCATCGGCTTTTTCCCCGTGACTTGGCAAACACGTGCCATGGCTCACTCCTTAATAGTTCCAAAATTGGAAAAAAGAGAGTATATCGAAAAAACGCTGATTTATCAATGACTTGTAAAAATAAATTGTGTCTTCTAAATTAGTTATATTTAACAATTTGCGTAATCTATTTTGATTCTCATCTGAGGCAAAATCTGGTTATATTAATACTGGGTGTAGTATTTAAGCAGGGGGAATAAAACCGTGCGCTAGATGGGGTTAAATGGCATATACCCCCTAGTTTCCGGTTGATAACTGTTGCATTGTTATAACACGCCATTTTCCGCAAACGAATACACGTTTTTGCCTGCAACAATAAAATGATCTAATACACGGATATCAATAAGTGCTAATGCTTGTTTTAGCGATTGCGTTACTGCGTGATCGGCCGAACTAGGTTCTATAGTCCCGGACGGGTGATTGTGCGCGAGAATTACGCTAGCTGCATTGTGGGATAGAGCAGCTTTTACAACCTCACGAGGATACACGCTCGTGTGACTCAAGGTTCCTCGAAATAATTCTTCTGTAGCGATAAGACGGTTTTTAACATCAAGAAAAAGTACTGCAAATGATTCGTATGGTTTTTTGCCAATGAGTAATTGCAGGTATTGCTTAACTGCCTGAGGTGAACTAAGGGATACGCCACTTTGCAGTTCTTCAGCTAAGGCGCGTCTCGCCAATTCCAATACTGCTTGTAACTGGGCAAATTTGGCTGGTCCTAAGCCATTGATGGAGGAAAATTCAGGTAATTTGGCAGAGAAAAGTCCATTTAGTGATCCGAAATGGCCTACCATGTCGCGTCCAAGATCGACTGCACTTTTTCCTTTCACACCTACACGTAGAAATACTGCAAGAAGTTCAGGGTCGGAAAGTGCTTCTGGGCCATTTTTTATAAGTCGT
>JAZKIX010000077.1:4859-8157 GCA_040384645.1 Pseudomonadota bacterium
TTCGCGTGGCCGTTGGTCTTCGGGCCAATCTGTAATTGACATGGAGGATCGCTCTTAAGGGTGATTGGGATTATTGTGTGATCCAACGCGTAACAGTGTGCGTGGCTAAACCTCGCTTACAATATCAGCTTGTTCCGTAAATTAAGCAGTTTTATGTCGAATTCACCAATTCCTATCATTACCCCAAATGCGTATTTGACTTTACATTATCGACTCGCATCAATGGACGGCGTCGATATCGTTTCTACGTTTGAGGGCAATCCTGCCACTTTGCAGCTTGGTATCGGCCAACTAGCGCCATGTTTGGAGCAGTGTCTATTGAATTTGCCAGAGGGGGCTATAAGACGATTTGAATTGTCGCCGGATAGCGCTTTTGGTATGCGTAATGTGGATATGATTCGCCGATTGTCTCGATCCACTCTTGACGAAAATTCGGCACCGGGAACGCAATATGTTATTGGAGATTTGATTGATTTTGCCGCACCTGGCGGAGGCCGATTTGCAGGTGTGTTGAGAGAGTTGGATGCGGATAGTGCATTGTTCGATTTCAATCATCCTCTTGCGGGACAGACTTTGACGTTTGAAGTAAATATTATTGGTATTCTTTAAGAGAATAGATAGAAGAATGATGCTGGGGAAAAGGTAATTATGAACATAGATATAGTATTAGCTCAGCCGCGTGGTTTTTGTGCCGGTGTCGATCGTGCGATTGAGATCGTAGAGCGGGCCTTGGTGCAATTCGGTGCGCCCATCTATGTCAGACATGAGATTGTTCACAATGCATACGTTGTCGCCGACTTGAAGAAGAAAGGCGCAATTTTCATAGAGGAACTGGATGATGTTCCTGCAGGAAATACCGTCGTTTTTTCCGCGCACGGAGTTTCCAAAGCAGTGCGAGCGGAAGCAGACGATCGCGGCTTAAAAATTTTCGATGCGACTTGTCCTTTGGTGACTAAAGTACATATAGAAGTCGCTAAAATGCGTCGCGAAGGACGCGAAATTATCATGATTGGTCACGACGGACATCCAGAAGTGGAAGGCACCATGGGACAAGCTGATCAGGGTATGCACTTAGTTGAAACGCCGGAAGATGTTGAAAGCCTGAACGTCGCCAATCCTGAGCATCTTGCCTATGTCACACAAACGACATTATCGGTCGATGATACCGCCGATATTATTGCTGCATTAAAACGAAAATTCCCTCAAATTGCCGAGCCTAAAAAAGGTGATATTTGTTATGCCACTACCAATCGACAAGAAGCTGTAAAGTTTATGGCGCCGCAAGTCGATGTTGTGATTGTGGTCGGCAGCCCGAATAGCTCAAATTCAAACCGTCTGCGCGAAGTCGCTGAAAAAAAAGGCACAGCTGCATACATGGTGGATAATGCATCGCAGATTGACCCAGTATGGTTAGAAGGGAAGTTGCGAATCGGTGTTACCGCCGGCGCTTCAGCTCCGGAAATTCTGGTGCAAGATGTCATAGCTAGGTTAAAAGAGTGCGGCGCAAAAAGTGTGCGTACACTCGAGGGTGTTGAAGAACATGTAATTTTCCCTATGCCTAAAGGATTGTCGGCCTAAAAGCTAAAATTTTTTATATGTAAATAGAGCACCCACCATATTTGTGAGGTGCTCTTTTACTATTGGGTAGATTCATATAACAACAGTCACTTTCGATGGCTGTCTTCTCCAATGAACGAAAGCAGCAACAGTGGACACATTTATTCAGCAAGGCATCAACGGTCTTGTTCTTGGCAGTATGTACGCGCTAATTGCTCTCGGCTATACCATGGTGTACGGCGTACTTAATCTGATCAACTTTGCTCATGGTGACGTATTGATGATTGGTGCGATGGCAGGATTGGCGATCTTGAAATTCATTAATATTGTCGCTCCCGAGCTGTCAGGTATCGTCAAACTTATTATTGCGATCCTTGGCGCCATCCCGGTTTGTATCGCAGTCAATGTGACGATTGAACGAATAGCTTATCGTCGTCTACGTAATGCGCCACGTTTGGCGCCGCTGATTACGGCTATTGGCGTATCTATCTTGTTGCAAATATTTGCCAAAATGATTTGGGGCGGTAACCCTTTGCGATTCCCGCAAATTTTGTCTACTGAACCAATTCATGTCTTCGGCGCTTTGATTTCGCAGACGCAATTGATGTTGTTGTTAGTGGCAGTGATTTCTATGGTGGGATTAGTAATCTTGGTAGAAAAGACCAAGCTTGGACGCGCGATGCGCGCGACAGCCGAAAATCCACGCATTGCTGGATTGATGGGGGTTGACACCAATAAAGTGATTATTGCTACTTTTGCTATCGGTGCTGCATTGGCTGCGGTCGCTGGAGTAATGTGGGGGGCCAATTATTCCTCTATTCACTTCATGATGGGATTTACTCCTGGCTTAAAAGCCTTTTGCGCAGCAGTCCTAGGAGGAATCGGCAATATTTATGGCGCTATGTTGGGTGGCATTGTTTTGGGAATGATCGAAAGTTTCGGCGCCGGCTATATCGGCGATTTAACGGGTGGTTTTCTTGGCAGTCAATATCAAGATATTTTTGCGTTTATCGTACTTATTATCGTCCTGACGATACGGCCATCTGGAATCATGGGTGAGCGTGTTGCTGATAAAGCCTAAATAATCATATTGTCTGAAAATCCATGAATTCATACTTTAATTCTGATACTCCAAATACTTTTATAGGAAAATTTGGGCTGTCCGCACTCATGCTTTGCGCGCTAATTTTATTCCCTTTTATTGCATCCAATTTCGGCAATGCATGGGTACGGATTATTGATTTGGCCTTGCTCTATATTATGCTCGCGCTTGGACTAAATATTGTGGTTGGGTTTGCTGGATTGCTGGATTTAGGCTATATCGCTTTTTACGCCATCGGCGCATATCTGACTGGTTTGTTGGCATCTCCACAGTTTGCAATATTGCTGGAGTCGTTTGTCAATCAGTACCCAGTGATTGGGAATTCGTTAATAATGGTTTTGGGGCCAGAAATTCAGAAAAGTGGTATCCATTTATCGCTCTGGGTTATTATCCCTTTAGCCGCACTGGTGGCGGCATTGTTTGGCGCTTTGCTTGGCGCACCCACTCTAAAATTACGGGGTGATTATCTGGCAATTGTTACGCTTGGTTTCGGCGAAATTATTCGTATTTTTATGAACAATTTAAATGAACCAGTTAACATTACTAATGGCCCTCAAGGCATCAATTTAATTGATCCTATTCGAATATTCGGCGTTTCTTTAGGTGGAGAGGCAGGCTCGAAAGCGACAGTCGTTTTGG
>JAZKIX010000077.1:8167-23831 GCA_040384645.1 Pseudomonadota bacterium
TTTCCATTCCATCAGTGAACGCTTATTATTTCCTCTTTCTATTCATATGTTTCGGAATAATTTTTGTCACTTCACGTTTGCAATATTCGCGTTTGGGGCGTGCCTGGGTCGCAATTCGAGAAGATGAAATTGCCGCCAAAGCAATGGGTATCAATACACGTGATATTAAATTATTGGCGTTTGCAATGGGCGCATCTTTTGGCGGCATAGCAGGCTCTTTATTCGCTGCATTTCAGGGATTTATATCGCCAGAGTCATTTTCTTTAACAGAGTCAATTGCCGTTTTAGCGATGGTTGTATTGGGAGGACTAGGACATATCCGAGGTGTGATTTTAGGCGGGGTAATTTTGGCAGCATTGCCGGAACTACTGCGTTACGTGGTTGAGCCAGCACAAAAAGTTCTCTTTGGTCACATCATTATCGATGCAGCTGACTTACGCCAGTTGTTGTACGGTTTTGCCATGGTTGCCATTATGCTTTATCGACCTGCCGGTTTGTGGCCTTCACCACGTATCGAGGATCGCCCAGCTATCGGGAAGATGACTCCATGAGCCCTGAAGTAATTTTAAGTGTGAGCGGCGTCAATAAGCGGTTTGGTGGATTGCAAGCATTGACAGATGTCAATATAGCGATTGAGCGTGGGCAGATCGTAGGCTTAATTGGGCCAAATGGTGCTGGAAAGACTACTTTCTTTAATGTAATTACCGGCTTGTATCAACCAGACTCAGGCGTTTTCCAACTCGACGGAAAAGTCTATTCTCCCGAGGCTCCGCACAAAGTAGCTAAGGCGGGAATTGCTCGTACATTTCAAAATATTCGTTTGTTCGGCGATATGACGGTGCTAGAAAATGTAATGGTAGGACGGCATGTCCGTACGCATCAAGGAGTATTTGGCGCTTTATGTCGCCATAGGGCTGCGCGCAAAGAAGAGGCTGAAATCCTTAAAGATGCAGCCGATTTGCTAGATTTTGTCGGCATCCCTCAATTCGCTCATCGTAGTGCTAAGTCATTGTCGTACGGCGATCAACGTCGTCTGGAAATCGCCCGCGCCCTCGCTACCAAGCCGAAATTGCTGGCGCTTGATGAGCCAGCGGCAGGAATGAATGCAACTGAAAAATTAGCATTACGTGCATTGCTTTGTAATATCCAGAAATTAGGAACCACCATTTTAATTATTGAACATGATGTAAAACTGGTGATGAATTTATGCGACAGAATCACTGTGCTTGATTATGGAAAAATTATTGCAGAAGGTTTGCCGGCTGATATTCAAAAAAATCCTGTAGTGATCGAGGCGTATTTGGGTAGGGCTGATTGATGGTGCGAGTATGTTGAAAATTCAAAGCCTTAAGGTCTCTTATGGAGGTATCCAAGCCGTCAAGGGCGTGGATATTGATGTGAGTGAAGGTGAGCTCGTAACCTTGATCGGCGCGAACGGCGCGGGCAAAACAACAATTTTGAAAGCGATTACGGGCACTTTGCCCGAGTGTAAAGTTGAAGGAAGTATTAAATATCTATCGCAATCCATCGTTGGCACATCCTCATTTCGATTGGTGGAGAAGCATCTTGCAATGGTTCCAGAAGGGCGTGGTGTATTTACGCGTATGTCGATTCGCGAAAATATGCTGATGGGCGCGTATGTGCGAAATGATTCTGTGGCAATAGCCGAAGACATTGAAAAATGGTTTGAGATTTTCCCTAGACTGAAGGAACGTTCAGCGCAAATGGCTGGCACTTTGTCTGGAGGTGAGCAACAAATGCTCGCTATGGCTCGTGCCTTAATGAGCAAGCCCAAGCTTCTGTTATTGGACGAACCGTCAATGGGCTTGTCGCCATTAATGGTTGAGAAGATTTTTGAGGTTATTCGAACTATTTCAAATCTGGGCGTCACCATCTTATTAGTAGAGCAGAATGCCCGATTGGCGTTGAAGGCCGCTAACCGATGTTATGTTCTGGAATCCGGTTTGATTACCATGAACGGAAATGCCTCCGATTTGTTAAATGATGACCGAATAAAGGCAGCATATTTGGGTGAGTAATTAACGTGAGTTCGACGTAAGTCGGCTTCAGAGCGTGATATCTTTTCCATGAATGATGTTGAACGATGGCAGCTTCGGCAGCAAGGTATAAGCGACCAGGCCGGCTACGAGGTGGGTCATGAAATTGGTGCTGCTGCGATGCCGCGAGTGCTCGATCTGGCATTGGTTCTTGAGAATGTCGTTGACCGATTCGATCAGAGCCCGCTTGCGCAGCATAACTTTGTCGAACAGCGTCATGAGCTTGTTTTTCATGTTCTTTTTGATTTTCGTGACCAGTTGCAAGCCGTGTTCCCATAACTTGTTGAACAACGGCTGGGAAATATAGCCCTTGTCGCCGAACAGCTTACCTGTGAGCGCTTGCGCCATCTCCGGCACAGGCTTACGGTCATCGACGTTACCCGGTGTCAGTTTAACGGCTAGCAGTTCACCGCGGTCATTGACGATGATGTGTAATTTGAAGCCAAAAAACCAGCCGGTCGACGTCTTGCCGCGCTGGGCCGTGCCACGGAAAACGCGGTGTGCAGCAATCCGATGGGTGTCGCAGACGTCGATACTAGTGGCGTCGACAAACGCCAGTCCGGTCAGTTGCCCGAGATGGGCATGAAGGAAGGCACACAGGGAGCTCAAGCCGGACCCGATGCACTCGACAAAGCGGTTGTAGGAAGGCAGGCCGGGAAAGTCGGTGCGATGGTGTGGCACAAGACATTGCAGATAAAAATGCTTGAATGTGCGGTAATGGGAATGATGAAAATAGACCAGAATGGTCATGATTTCGCTCACGCTCATGCTGGAAGAACGATTGCGCCGGCGAGCCGGATTGGCCAGAAGCAGGCGGCCGTCCGGGCGCTTCACAAAATCATCAAACTGGCAGAAATGATCGGTCAAATCCAGGGAGCGGTTCATGGCAATCACCTTGTACGACGAGATTCCCATGAAGACAGCGACTTCGCCGATCAATTCCTTACGTCGAACTCACGTTAATTAAGCAAAAAAATACCCCGAAAATCGGGGTATTTTTTAAAACAAGATAGAAGCATCATTTTCTATCTGCAATCCATCGCATGCCAACAGCGTATGCAAGCAATGAAGTTTAATTACTTGAACGTGATGTTACTTTTTCTGCGGCTTGTGAAAATTGGTTCACGGCACTAGATAAGTTGGATTCAATTGCTTCAACTGCTTGCTTGGTCGTCTTTGCAAGCTGCTCATAGCCTGCATTTGCGTTACCGACCGCGGTCTTGAAAATTGCAACAGCACTTTCAGTGCCGGCTGGGGCGTTTTTTGTTACTTCTTCAACTAGCGCTAATACTTTACGATTGGTTTCAGCAAATTGCGCTTCCGCAGCCTTCGTAAACTCAGCTTGAGCACCGGTTGCGATGGTCGCCAAATTACGTCCATATGCAAGCGCTTTTTCTGCGCTGGGTTGCGATTGCGACGCGGTCAAGGAGAAGAATTCTTGAGGATCCTTTGCCGACAGCAACTGTTTCGCTATCGCAGACGATTCTTCCAGAGAGGATTTGGCAACATTTAAATTTAAGTCGATGAACTTTTCAACGCCTTCAAATGCTTTATTTGTTAGTTGAGTGATCAATGCCAGTTGCGCTTCAAAGTTGGCTTTAGTTGCTACGGAAAGTTGTTCTGGTACAGCAAACATACACTTCTCCTAACGAGATTGATTGCAAAATGAGTTGGGGACTAGATTGTGCATTGCAACAATCAGCATTCTAGTGATTGTTTTAATTTAGTCAAGATTATTTTTGCATCGCATCAAATAATGGTTGATTTCATAGTATTCGATGCGCAAGGCGCTTGATAGTGGCTGAAGTGATTTCTAATATTGGCCTAAAGTAACAAATTTCGAGCAGCTTCGGACACCCATATACGTTGAAAATTGAAATATTTTCCCATTTGGATTGCCCAATTTTTATGTCATTGGCTCAGGCGGCGGCCAACTAAATTTCGAGGAGTTTTATGATAAATAATCCGATGCAGCAGATGGTCGATGCTGCGATCACGTCACGTCGTTCGATTCGGAAATTTTTGCCAACATTAGTGGCGCGCGAGGATATTGAACAAATCCTTGCGGTAGCGGCACGCGCACCGTCCGGCACAAATACGCAACCGTGGAAAGTAATTGTTCTGAGCGGGGCGTCAAAGGAGAGGCTTTCAACCCGCATTATTCAGGCTTATGACGATCCGACGCTTCTAAGTGAATGCGTTGAAGAGTACAACTATTATCCGCGTCAGTGGGTGTCGCCTTATATCGAGCGACGCCGCAAGGTTGGATGGGATCTCTATGCCTTGTTGGGTTTGACGCGCGACAACAAAGTTGGAATGCGGGAGCAACAAAGCCGTAATTACCGCTTTTTTGATGCACCGGTCGGATTAATATTCACCATGGATCGCATTATGGAACAAGGATCTTGGCTTGATTACGGGATGTTTTTGCAAAATATAATGGTGGCAGCCCGCGCACGTGGCCTCGATACATGTCCGCAAGCCGCATTTATGCAGTTTCATCGAATCATCAGTGAAGAATTGCAGATTCCGCATAGCGAAATAGTCGTGTGTGGCATGTCGTTGGGCTATGCAGATTTACAAAAAGTCGAGAACACCTTAGTGACCGAGCGCGAGCCCGTAACTGGTTTCACTAGATTTTTTGAATAATTTGAATCTTTGTTGAGGCAACAATAGTTTTTGCAACCTTACCAACGAAAATTATAAGTTCAACAAAATATCTTGTGAATCTTTCAAATAAAGCTGTTTAATTAAATGCGCTAACACCTTAATTTGCTTGTGGAAATTCACGATTTTGCTAAACTGCAACGAGGTTAATTTACCGTGTTAATAGGAGGGCAGTTCATGCGTAAGCCCGCGCTAGCAGGTTTGATTTTGTCGTTGTTATTTAGTTTTTGTTGTGCTTCTGTCTTTGCTGAATCCGGAACTTCAGGCCACAAAGCGACAAAAAAGCATAAGCGGATAACGGTGAAAGTAGTAAAGCTCTCAAACGTACTCCGAATTGCCAATCAAACTGTTGCTAGACATGCTGCAAGGCAGCGAATCGTGCTCCAGCGCGTAGCGTACACGCCAATGCCACCCGTAATGACGGCAGGCGATCTGGCGGGGTTGCAACTAACCCATGATCCGTTGGAATTGCAATCGGCAGTGGCGCTGGTAATTGACCAAGAAAATTCTGAAGTTTTGTTTGAAAAAAATTCCAAAGTTGTATTACCCATTGCGTCTATCACTAAATTGATGACGGGTTTAGTCGTGGTTGAAGCGCAGCAGAATATGGATGAGTTGTTGGAAGTGACCGAGGAAGATATCGATAAAGAGAAAAATAGTTCTTCGCGCTTGCGGATAGGGGCTCAGCTGACACGTTCGAACATGCTCCATATAGCCTTGATGAGTTCTGAAAATCGTGCGGCTTCAGCGCTTGGGCGAAACTATCCTGGCGGTCTGCCGGCATTTGTCGCAGCCATGAATGAAAAAGCAAGAGCGCTTGGCATGACCGGTACCCGTTACGTCGATTCAACCGGGCTTTCCAGCCAGAATATGGCCAGCGCGCAAGACTTGGCAAAGTTAGTGGTTGCCGCGCACAAACATCCCATTCTTTGTCAGTATTCCACCGATACCAAATATGTCGTCGACACAGGTGGATATCAATTGCAATACCAATCATCGAACCGTTTGGTGGCCAATCCTGAATGGGAGATCGGATTACAAAAGACCGGCTATATCGCAGAAGCAGGACGGTGTCTGGTGATGCAAGCAAAAATACAAGGCCGTGCAGTAATCATGGTGTTTTTGGACTCTAAGGGTAAATACTCGCGCTTGGCAGATGCTGGCCGTATCAGGAAATGGCTGGCAACGTTGAAAGGGCAGGCCATATCCTGAGAGGTGTTTCAATGACGTAAAAAACGCCCGTGAGGGCGTTTTTTACGTTTGGCGATCAATTTTATCGATGTTGAAAGTGAGTTTTTTACCAGTGGAAATACAAGCCGCTGTCACTAAACTCCTGACGTAGTACCTTATGTCGGCATTTCTTGCACCGTATACCCCAGCGTTGCTGAAATCTGGTTTGCCGTGTGTATCAAATCCTCCAGCCATTCTTCTTGCAGACGGTCGGCCGGTGCAGATATTGAGAGGCCGGCAATTAATTTACCAGAATCGTCGCGGATGCCGGCAGCCATGCAGCGCACGCCCAATTCCAATTCGTCGTTGTCGCGAGCGTAGCCACGGGCGCGCACCAGACTTAATTCACGTTCAAGCCGTGCCAGATCGGTAATGGAATTTTTATTGTGACCAGCCAAACCAGTGCGTGTAGCGTAGGCGCGCACGGCTTTGGGGTCGTCGACCGACAAAAATAACTTTCCGGTCGAAGTCAGATGCAAGGGCGCACGACCACCGATTGCGCGTACCACTTGCATCCCGGAGCGTTCGGAAAAAGCGCGGTCGATATACACGATTTCATCGCCCTGGCGCACAGATAAATTGATGGTTTGATGGGTTTTACGATGCAGGCCACGCATGAAATCGAGCGCTGCTTCGCGTACATTCAGACGGCTTTTGACAATATTGCCCAGTTCCAGCAGGCGCATGCCCAGACGGTAAGAGCCCGGTTCGACCCGATCAACAAACCTGGTAATAACCATGTCATTGAGAATGCGATGCGCTGTCGAGGGATGCAAGCCAGTGACTTTGGATAGTTCTTTCAAGCTGACCGGATCGGGATATTGAGCAAGCGCATCAAGTAATGCGACCATGCGTTCGATTACTTGAATCGAGGTTTTTTCTGGCTCAACTGGCGCTTCATTTTTCATAATATGGTTTGTGCAGTGCGATACAAAAATTCATTTTATACCACAATGTGAAAATATTGGAGAGGTGATGGCTGAAAGTCAACAGCCTAAGCCCACTCCACGACCCGGTGTGTTGACCAGTCGATCGGGCTGGATGCCTGCGGCGGCTGTTAAAATCATTGCTGCAATGTCGGTTCGGCGGTGAACGTTGAACTCACATCTCGCGATGCAGTTGCAGATCTGCAGCTAAATTTCAAATGATGTATCCAGCGAATAAATTGGCATGACAGAAAACCAAGAAACCCAGGCAGAACAGAAGCAGGAAACGAGCGAATTTAAAAGTAAAAGTGGCTTGAAGCGAATTGTCAGCGCTTTTTTATATTCGATTGATGGTTTCAAGGCGGCGTGGCGTAATGAGCATGCGTTTCGCCAGGAATTGATCGTCGTAATAGTGGGTTCGGTGATCGCGCTGCTATTGCGTATCTCAGCATTTGAAAAGTTGGTGCTGATTGCAGTACTGGTACTGATCCTGATTATCGAGCTAATCAATTCTGCCATCGAAGCAGTGGTGGATCGCGTTTCCCTAGAACGCCATACCTTGTCGAAGAATGCAAAAGACTTCGGCAGCGCTGCTGTATTCCTCGCGGTTGCCTTGGCGGTCGGGGCTTGGGGTGTTGTGCTGGTAAATCGTTTTTATTGAAAACGCCTCACACCCCCTATTTCAAGAGAAACTAGGGGGTATATATGTAAATATATGCTTACCCGCAGGCTTTTAGCGGGTAAAAAATAATACTGCCGCCAGTATATTTTTATGCTTTGGGCTATTTTGTGGCCGCTGTTATTGCCCCGGGTTGGTAATCCGTTGATGAACTGCGTCGACCTTGCGCATGATTTCATCGTTCAATTGAATTGAATAAGCATCGATATTTTCTTTCAATTGCGTCAAATTAGTCGCGCCGATAATAGTCGAGGCGACAAACCAGCGTGAGTAACACCATGCCAGCGCCAGTTGTGCCGGCGTCATGCCGTTGGCGCGTGCCAAGGCGGCGTATTCTTTTACTGCTTCGATCACGGACGGACGCAGGTAGCGCGGACTCCAGCTTGGCGGGAAAATAGTCAGACGGCCGTGGGCTTTGGGATTGTCTTGATATTTGGCGCTCAGTTGACCAAAAGCGAGCGGGCTATACGCTAGCAAACCGACTTGGTCGCGGAAACAAACTTCATTGAGTAAGCTGGTTTCGTCGTGGCGATTGGTCAGGTTATATAAATTTTGTACCGAGGCAATACGTGGCAAGTCGTGCCGTTCGGACTGTTTGATGAATTCCGACACGCCCCAGCATGATTCATTCGAGACGCCGATATGCCGGATCTTGCCAGCTTTGACCAATTCAGCCAAGGCCGCCAAAGTATCGGCGATGGCAGTACAAGGCCGTTCGGCTTGCGGGTTGAATTCTGTTGCACCAAAAATCGGAACGTTGCGGCTCGGCCAATGCAATTGATATAGGTCGATATAGTCGGTTTGCAGGCGCTGCAAGCTGGTTTCTACTGCACTGCGGATATTGGCAGCGTCAAAGTCGCTCTGGCCATCCCGTATCCAAGGCAAGCCCGGATTGGGGCCGGCAATTTTGGTAGCCAGAATAACTTCGCTACGCTTACCGGATTTCTTTAACCAGCTACCGATAAAACGCTCGGTTGCGCCTTGCGTTTTGGCGTTCGGCATGACTGGATACAGTTCGGCGGCATCGATGAAATTGATACCGTGTTCAAAGGCGTAATCCAGTTGACTATGCGCTTCCGCCTCGGTATTTTGCTCGCCGAAGGTCATGGTGCCGAGGCATATTTTCGAAACTTGCAGATTGCTAGAGCCGAGCTGGATTTTTTGCATGATTTTCCTGGAAAATGAACGTGTGCTTGCCGCCACGAAGATATCAACGTACTGCTAAAGCGGTACAGCTAAAGCGGTGATTTAAGGTGTTTTTCTTAAAACGTCCGCACATTCCTTAATGAGGGCAGGGCCGCGATAGATCAAGCCCGAATATAGTTGCACCAGTGCTGCGCCGGCGTTTATTTTTGCCTGAGCGTCGTCACCACGCATGATGCCACCGACGCCGATGATCGGCAGCGCATCGCCCAGTTCGGCTTTGAGCGCGCGAATCACGCTGTTGGACAATTCAAATACAGGTGCGCCGGACAGGCCACCGGTTTCTTCACTATGTTTCAAATTTTTGACCGCATCGCGGCTGATGGTGGTGTTGGTGGCAATCACGCCGTCGATCTTGTGGCGCAAGAGCGCTGCCGCGATGGTTTTGATTTGCTCGCTATCGATATCCGGCGCGATCTTGAGTGCGATAGGTACATAGCGCCGATATTGATCGGCCAGGTGGTGCTGGGCGTCCTTGAGTTGCGTTAGCAAGGCGTCAAGCTCGCTGGCCCCCTGAAGCTGGCGCAAGTTTTTGGTATTAGGCGAGGAGATATTGACCGTCACATAACTAGCGTAGGGATAGACTTTTTGCAAGCACAGCAAATAATCATCGACCGCGCGCTCGATGGGCGTATCGGCATTTTTCCCGATATTGAGCCCCAACACCCCTTCTTTGTTTTGGTAAAACTTTGATGCCCGCACATTGGTAACGAAGGCATCCACACCGCCATTGTTAAAGCCCATGCGATTGATGATGGCGTGAGCAGCGGGCAACCGAAACATGCGCGGCAGCGGATTGCCGGCTTGGCCGCGTGGCGTGACAGTGCCGATTTCAATCGAACCGAAGCCCAGCGCCGCTAAACCATCGATGTAGGCGCCATCTTTGTCCAAGCCGGCTGCCAGCCCGACCGGATGTGGGAAATCGATGCCCATTACCTTGCGTGGATCGGCCGCCGGCTTGTTGATGCAGCGCGTCAAACCCAATGCAGCCGCGCGCTTGAGTGCAGGCAGGGTGATTCTGTGGGCAGTTTCGGGATCGAGTGAAAATAGGAGCGGGCGGGCGAGGGCGTAGAGAAATTTATCGGACATGGAATTGGCTAGTGATTGAGGCGGGACGACGCTGCTGAACTGGGCTAACGCGGTATTTCAACAGGCACGCATTTTACAGCTTGCTGCCCGTCACAGGCTGGCCGTTCTGCGAGTTTTAAGACGCTTCTTTAAGCTCGCTCCAGACCCCTTGGCGCAATGCCTCAAGCGGCTGAAAATTGATTTTGTACGCCATTTTTTGGCTTTCCTTGATCCAGTAGCCGAGATAGATATGGCTTAAGCCGAGTTCTTTCGCCTGTTCAATCTGCCATAGCACGTTGTAGGTGCCAAACGATGCCGCCGGCATAAAAGGCTCAAAAAAGGTATACACCGACGACAGGCCGTCATCCAGCAAATCGATAATGCTGACCATGCGCAAGGTGCCATTCGGTTCCCGAAACTCGACCAGCCTGGTATTGACGCGGCTTTGCAATAGGAATTGGGCATACTGATCGCGACTGTCCTGATCCATGCCGCCGCCGGCGTGGCGGGCAGTCTGATAGCGCAAATACAGGTCGTAATGCTCGTGCACATACGCCAGCGTAGTGACAAATGTTTGCAAATGTCGGTGTTTGTCCCAAGCCCGGCGCTGGCTGCGCGTGGTGTTGAATTGATCGACTTTTATCCGTACCGGCGTACAAGCCTGACAGCCATCACAATGCGGCCGGTAGGTAAAAATGCCGCTACGACGAAAACCGCTTTTGACCAGGTCGGAATACACATCCGCATTGATCAAGTGGGACGGCGTCGCTACCTGCGAGCGCGCTTGCCGGCCCTCCAGATAGCTGCAGGCGTAAGGCGCAGTTGCATAGAACTGTAGGGAGGAAAATGGCAAGTCTTTTAAGTGCGTCATGCACAATCCCATCAAGCAGTTGAAATCAGCTTCTAGAATAACGCAATCGTTGGCCAGTTTTCAATGGGTGGCTTGGCAAGCTCCAGGCGCAGCCTGGCAACAAATTGCGTCCTTGAAATGGGCGCGGCACCAAGCGAAGCCAGATGCCTCGTTTCTTGCTGGCAGTCTATCATTGAAACCCCGTTTTTCTTGAGGAAATGCACCAGGTAAGCCAGTGCGATTTTTGAGGCATCGGTGACCCGCGCGAACATCGATTCGCCATAAAACATCCGTCCGATTGCCACGCCATACGCACCGCCCACCAACTCTCCATCCAGCCAAACTTCGGATGAATGGGCGTAGCCTTGCCGATGCAGCGCGCTGTAGCCGTCAATGATGTCTTCAGAGATCCAGGTGCCTGTGCCGTCCCTGCGCGGTGCGGCACAGGCGCGCATCACCTCTTCAAACGCAGTATCGAAGCGCATTTGCCAACGACCCTCGTTACCCGATGCGCGCTGAATTTTGCGGATGGTTTTCTTCAAACTGTTAGAAATTACAAAGTTTTCTGTCATCAATACCATGCGCGGATCGGTACTCCACCACAAGATCGGCTGCCCCTCCGAGAACCAGGGAAAAATCCCTTGCCGATACGCGCTAAGTAGTCGTTCTGGCGAAAGATCGCCGCCAGCGGCTAGCAATCCGGCGGCACCGCTACCTTCCGGCAGGGCAGTTTCAACTGCAGGAAAGGGGGTATTTGTGCTGAGCCAGGGAATCATTGAATTGCACCAATATGAGTCGATTGAATGCACGTGTGCGGTGCGTATGTAAATACGTGCAGAATAATTTTTATTGATATCTCTATTAAATCAATGACTTGCAATTTTGCACCAAAATGGAATGATCTTTGCTTAAAGGAATTGCTTTTCAAAAAATAATGCACTTTAATTGGGAGATATGTTGCATGGAAGACTATAAAAACAGTGCCGATACCTTATTCATACTGCTCGGTGCAATTATGATCCTGGCGATGCATGCCGGGTTCGCGTTTCTTGAATTGGGTACCGTGCGCAAAAAAAACCAAGTCAATGCCTTGGTCAAAATATTAGTCGATTTTTCAGTGTCTACGATTGCCTATTTTTTCGTGGGCTATAGCGTCGCGTATGGCAGCAATTTCTTTGTGAGTGCCGACGTTCTGGCGACAAAAAATGGCTTTGAATTAGTTAAATTTTTCTTCTTGCTGACCTTTGCCGCAGCGATCCCCGCCATCATTTCCGGCGGCATTGCAGAACGTGCCAAGTTTTATCCACAATTGATCGCCACGGCAATATTGGTTGGACTGATCTATCCATTTTTTGAGGGAATTGCCTGGAATCATCGCTTTGGCGTACAGGACTGGCTGAAAGCGATGTTTTCGGCTGAATTCCATGATTTCGCCGGTTCGGTAGTGGTGCACGCGGTTGGCGGCTGGGTCGCTTTGCCGGCCGTCTTATTGCTTGGCGCGCGGCGTGGACGCTATATGAAAAACGGCGCGATTGCAGCGCATCCGCCATCAAGTATTCCATTTCTTGCATTGGGCGCATGGATTTTGACTGTTGGCTGGTTCGGTTTTAATGTCATGAGCGCGCAGACCATGGATAAGCTGAATGGCTTGGTAGCGATTAACTCTTTGATGGCAATGGTCGGCGGCACCTTGGTTGCATTGATTCTTGGTAAAAACGATCCTGGCTTTGTATATAACGGTCCCTTGGCAGGGTTGGTTGCTATCTGTGCCGGTTCCGACTTGATGCATCCGCTTGGCGCCTTGATCACGGGCGGCATTGCGGGCGCGATATTTGTGACCATGTTCACACTGACGCAAAATAAATGGAAAATCGACGATGTATTGGGTGTTTGGCCCTTGCATGGCTTGTGCGGGGTGTGGGGCGGTTTGGCCGCAGGCATTTTCGGATTGAAGGCTTTCGGTGGTATCGGTGGCGTTTCTTTCATGTCGCAATTGGTCGGAACTGCGCTCGGTGTCGCAATTGCTGCGGGCGGTGGATTTGTCATTTATGCGGTCTTGAAAAAAATCATCGGCATTCGACTGGATCCTGAAGAGGAATTCGACGGGGCAGACTTGTCCATTCATAAAATCAGTTCCACCGCTGAACGTGAAACGAGCTGGTGATTTTGGGAAACAGTGCATCGAATTAAGATTGTATGGACTCGACAAGCGTCATTTTTAACTGCGCTCGACGCTTGTATAAGCCGCTGGGGATGCTGTTGGCGTATGCCGCAGCGATTGCCCGGCGCCTATCGTTGACGTCAAGACGTTTGCGGCCACGCTAGCCGGATGGCAAAAAAGGCAGTGATCTACGCTCACGATAGTTTGAGTGTGGATGCCGCGGGCGATTATGTAGCCAAAATGCGTGCAGAAAAACGCTAGGGCCAAGATGTATTGAGTTCGTATCAGTTCCAAGACTAGGCTTGATGAGCGATGTATACGTAGATATACTACGGCCGGATAATACCAATCACATACAGCAGCGCTGAAATCAACTCACGACCAATTTACCAAAGGTTTGGCATGCTTAATTTCGCAAAACGCTTGATCGCAGCAGCGTTTTTGCTGGCCGCTCTCCCGGTCGTTGCAGCAGAACTTACCGTGTCCGCCGCAGCCAGCCTGAACAATGCCTTCAAGGAAGCTGGGCAAGCCTATGAGGCCTTGCATCCTGCCACCAAGGTGCTGTTTAATTTTGCCGCTTCCGATGTACTGGTGCAGCAAATAGCCAAGGGCGCGCCGGTCGATATATTTGCTTCCGCCGATCAGGAAGCGATGGATAAGGCGCAAGAGCAAAAACTGATCTTGGAAGGTTCGCGCAAGAATTTTGTCGCCAATGCGCTGGTGCTGATCACGCCTCTTGATAGCGCGCTCAAGCTGAAAGCGCTGGGCGACTTGCAACAAGCCGGGGTCAAGCGCATTGCGCTGGGCAATCCGGCCATCGTGCCCGCCGGGCGGTATGCCAAACATGCGCTCGATGCGCAAAAAATGTGGCCGGCGCTGGAAAGTAAGGCGATATTCGCCCAAAACGTACGCCAAGCGCTCGATTATGTCGCACGCGCTGAAGTCGATGCCGGCTTCGTCTACACCACCGACGCGGCAATTCAAAAGGAAAAAGTGCGGGTGGCATTTGTGGTGCCAACTGAAATCCCGATTACATATCCCATCGCCATCGTCAACGGCAGCGCGCAAGCCGCGGATGCAAAAAACTTCATCGATTATTTACAGACACCGGCTGGCCAGGCAATCCTTGGTAAGCATGGTTTTTTGAAGCCATAAACGGTGGACGCGGCCTGGATTGCCCTCGGTTTATCCCTGAAAGTGGCTGGCTGGGCCACTGGATTGAACTTGATCTTGGGCGTGGGCGTGGGCTTTGCGCTGGCGCGGCTGCGTTTTCCGGGGCGCGATCTGGTCGATGCCGTGCTGACCTTGCCGATGGTGATGCCGCCCACAGTCCTCGGCTACTACATGCTGGTCTTGATCGGGCGCAAGGGATGGTTGGGCGCCTGGCTGGAGAATACCTTCGGCATCAATTTGATTTTTACCTGGCAAGGCGCGGTGGTCGCCGCTTCCGTGGTGGCATTTCCGCTGGTGTTTAAATCGGCGCGCGCCGCGTTTGAAACCGTCGATGGCCAGTTGGAGCAGGCGGCACGCGTGCTCGGTATTTCGGAAGCGGGAATATTTTTCCGCATCACGCTGCCGCTGGCCTGGCGCGGCATCCTGGCTGGCGTATTGCTAGCGTTTGCCCGTGCTCTGGGCGAGTTTGGCGCGACCTTGATGGTGGCCGGCAGCATCCCCGGCAAGACGCAAACCCTGTCCATTGCGGTCTATGAAGCGGTCCAGGCCGGGCAAGACGATGTGGCCAATATGCTGGTCTTGATTACCTCGCTGGTCTGCATCGCGGTGCTGTTGACGGCGGGGCGTCTGGCACCCGGCCGCGTGACTTCGTAGGCGGCATCCTATGCAACTCGATATCGATATCAGCAAGCGATTACGTTCAGGCAAGCGCATCTTCGACTTGCAGGTGCGCTTCGCCTCCAGCAGCCAGCGCATCGTTTTGTTTGGCCCTTCCGGTGCAGGCAAAAGCTTGACGCTGAAAGCGATTGCCGGCTTGATCCAGCCCGACAGCGGCCGTATCCGGCTGGGCGAAACCACGGTATTTAATAGCGAGGCCCGCATCAATCTGGCGCCGCAGGCGCGCAAGATTGCTTACCTGTTTCAGGATTACGCGCTATTTCCCCATTTGACGGTGCGGCAAAATATCGGCTTCGGCCTGGTGCCGGGCTGGTTCAATCCGCATCCCGACAAAAAACATGCGGCAGTCGATTACTGGCTCGATACTTTTCATTTGAGCCACCTTGCGCATCAATTGCCGGGTGAGTTATCCGGCGGCCAGCGCCAGCGCACAGCACTGGCCAGGGCGCTAGCATCACAGCCCAAGGCGCTGTTGCTGGACGAACCTTTTGCCGCCCTTGATCCGGCTTTACGCATTGAAATGCGCAAGGAACTAGACGAGTTGCAGCGCCGCTTGCAAGTGCCAATGATTTTGATTACCCATGACGAGGACGATGCCGCCTTGTTCGGCGAACACGTCTTGCATTTGCGCGAAGGCGTGATCGATAACGGGCCGTAGCTTGTCAAAAATTTTCCATTACAAGGTTGATATGGCTAGCAAGGTAGAAGCAGTGCAAGAAGTAGTGCAAAACACTAACCCCAATCCCGCCGCAATTGCCTTGCATGGCTCGGTCTGGATGATGGTCGGCGACGAGAATTTTGGGGGGCACGGCCGGGTCGGTTTGCTGGAAAAAATTGCCGATTGTGGCTCCATCACACAAGCGGCCAAATCGATCAAGATGAGTTACAAAGCGGCCTGGGATGCGATCGACCGCATGAACAGTCTTGCCGGCGAAGCGCTGGTGGAAAGGCTGACCGGCGGCAAAGGCGGCG
>JAZKIX010000077.1:23841-46012 GCA_040384645.1 Pseudomonadota bacterium
AGAAAAAAGAAGAAGGCGGCGGCGGCACCCGACTGACAGAGCGCGGCCAGCGACTGGTGGAGAATTTCAAGATCATTGAGCGCGAGCATCGCCGTTTTGTCGATCAGCTCAGTGTCCAGGCAGCAGGGGTAGCAGACGATTTTTTATTGATCCGGAATATGAGCATGAAAACCAGCGCACGTAACCAATTTCTCGGCAAGGTCAGCAAACTCAGCCGCGGCGCCGTCAATGACGAAGTTGAACTGGACGTGGTCGGCGGCCAGAAAATTGTTGCCATCATTACCCACGACAGTAGTGAGAGCCTGGGTTTGCAAGTCGGGGCGGAAGCCTTTGCCCTGATCAAGGCATCGTCCATCATCATCGTGGCCGATGGTGATGATAATGACGGCACCCGGTTCTCGGCGCGCAATCAACTCCGCGGCACCATATCGCGCATCGTGCCCGGCGCGGTGAATACGGAAGTGGTGATCGATCTGCCCAACGGCGGCGCGATAGCGTCGATCATTACCAATGAAAGTGCGCAGACGATGGGCTTGGCCGTTGGCGCTGCAGCCAGTGCGATTTTTAAGGCGTCGAGCGTGATTGTGGCGGTTCCGGGTTAGCAAGCTCTGTGATTGTAATAACAATTGAGCCAATTGCAGCGCCGATTTTCACTCCCTGTGCCCGCTTGCGGGCGAGGGCTGGGGGCGCCCGGCGAGGGCGAGGGAGTGCTCTCGATGTAGGCGGTTCATTCGCCCCGTAGTTTGCCAAAACTAACCCATTCCCATCTTGGCCGGTCGCTGAGATTTAGTAGTCATTTTTTAGTATGGAAGTAGGGGGTATAAGCCAAAACATATGTGATCCCGCACGGATATATTGGGCCTTTAAATATACTGGCAGGAGTATATTTTCGCCTAAATTGACCGTTTTTTAGCCCGTCTGACCCTGCTCAAAGGTTTTTCTGCGTGTAAAACGCCGACGGCGATTGCCCGAAGGCCTTCTTGAACATGGCGGAAAATGCCGATTGGCTGGCGTAGCCTAGTTCGAACGCCACCTGCGATAGCGGCAAGCCGCGCGCGATCAGCGGGGCGGCGTGGGCTAGCCGCATTTGCTGGCGCCATTGGCCGAAACTCATGCCCAAATCCTGCTCGAACAAGCGCGCCAGGGTGCGTTCGGAAGCGCCGACCCGTAGCGCCCAATCGGCTAGCGTCAGTTGTGCGGCCGGTTCGGCGATCAAGGTTTCACACAATAATTTCAGGCGCTTATCGCGTGGCAAGGCCAAATGCATCGGCAGGGTGGCGGCGTTGGCAATTTCCTCCAGGATCAAGGCGGTCAGCTTGGCCTCGCGCGCGCCGGGCTGGTCGTGTGCGGCCAGCGCCACGATCAATTCGCGCAAAAGCGCCGACACTTCCAGTACCAGGCATTGCTTGCTGTCGAAGGGAATGACGTCGGCATGCACATACAGCGCACGCAGGTGGGCTTTTTCCAGCGTGATCAATTCATGATTGGCTTCCGGCGGAATCCAGATCGCCCGCAGCGGCGGCACGATCCAGGTGCTGTTGCCGACCGTGACGCGCACCACGCCTTCTAATGCGTAGGTGACCTGGCCCCAGGGGTGGCTGTGGGCGGCCAGCGATTCGGACGCATCCAGGTCGCGTGCAACCAGCCGCAGGGGGCGGCTTGGCGTCGGCGCGGTGCCTGGCAGATGCAGGCGGGTGTGATGTACGGCGATCGTCATGCGGGGTCTTTTAGCAGCGGTAATGCAGATTGGTCGGGTTTAACCCGATTTGTGGAATTGACTGAGAGCCGTGGACTGGCGATCCTATGCCGATCTGCGCAAACAGCACAATATATTGTAGCCAGTCCGCTACCGATAAATTCTCCCGGATCAATTTGTGATGATCTTTTGTTAGGCTCGATTCCGCCCGACCGTTGATCTATTCCGGCTCACGCGATGTCTAGCAGGGCGGAAATGCGTGTATTTTTTCAAGTATTGTGCCGTAATCTTGACCGCATTAATAAGAATGATTATCATTCATGACTTAAGGCAGTATTCTTATGCCTTCAGTTTGCCAGCCAGAGTCACGCAATTTCGGCAGTCTCCCAGCCAGCTTTACGCAAGTCCATGATGCGTTGCGATATTGACGCGTTTTTTGCTGAAATGCGTCTTGCACGATTCGATCATGAATAGTTGCGCTTCGATTTAGTTCCCCTTGCCGCCAACGACATGTGCAAATCGGACGTGTGTCCTGATGCGCTTGGTGCAAAAGGTCAGGGAGCGACCTGCGGCGAGTGTGACAGCCAGGCGCCTGGCAATGCAACGCCGATAAAGAAAAACATTATATGAACCGCGATCACGAAGATAAAAGCAACGCCGATGCTGTCAAGGTCAAGGCCAAGGCCAAGGCCAAGGCCAAGGCCAAGGCCAAGGCTGAGCGCAATGCAGGCCGTGCTGTCTGGTTGAAAAACCTGCATCAATGGCACTGGATCAGTTCTGCCTTGTGCATGCTTGGCATCGTGCTGTTCAGCGTAACCGGCATCACTCTTAATCACGCCGCGCAAATCGAAGCCAAGCCCACGGTGACGACTAAAAATAGTCAGTTGCCCGCATCATTGCAAGCGCAAATCAAGGCGCTGGCCGCAACCGGTAAAGCGAATGCACCGCTACCGCCGGGCGTGCGCAAATGGGTCAACGACGCTTGGCAGCTCAGTATTGACGAGCAAGCGGCCGAATGGTCGCCGGACGAAGTCTATCTACCCTTGCCGCGCCCGGGCGGCGATGCTTGGCTACGGATTGGCTTAGAGGATGGCGCGATGGAATACCAGCGCACCGATCGCGGCTGGATATCCTGGCTCAACGATCTGCATAAGGGCCGGCATACCGGCGCAGCGTGGAATTGGTTCATCGATATTTTTGCAGCGGCCTGTCTGGTTTTTTCGCTGACCGGCTTATTAATCCTTAAATTCCATGCAACTAACCGGCCTTATACCTGGCCCTTGGTGGGCATGGGCATATTAATTCCGGTGTTGCTGGCGCTGTTGTTTATTCATTAGCCATGCAGCATTGAACCCCTTATCGCCCGATTCATCCACGTCTCACTTGTAGGATCATTTCATGAAAATAGCTTACTCAATTGCGTTCAGCGTTCCTCTGCTCAGCGCATCCGCCATGGCAGCCGACTTGAGCGTCAAGCTGGAATTGCCCCAGCTCAACGTCGCTGAATACCATCGTCCCTACGTCGCCATGTGGTTGGAAAAAGGCGACCAGAGCGTGGTTACCATGCTGGCTTATACGATTTGAAAAAGAAGGACAACGGCGGCACCAAATGGCTGATGGACATGCGCCAATGGTGGCGCAAGGGCGGCCGCGAGTTGCAAGTGCCGGTCGACGGCGTGACGGGTGCTACCCGCGCGCCGGGCGAACATAGCATCAGCTTTGCCGGTAGCAAGTCGGTGATCGACCAATTACCGGCGGGCGATTACCAATTCGTCGTGGAAGCGGCGCGTGAAGGTGGCGGGCGGGAAGTCGTACGCGTGCCTTTCAAGTGGCCTGCCAAAGCCGTGCAGAGTAGCGCTGCTAAAGGTAAGGAAGAGTTAGGTACCGTCACCGTACAAATTAAACCTTGAGATCCAGGAGCCACACCATGTTCGCACTATTTAACAAACCTGCTTTTACCGCGCTGTCTGCCATCGCTTTAGTTGCTGCCTTGCCCCTGAATGCGCATGCGCACCGGACCTGGTTGCTGCCTTCGTCCACCTTGGTCGAGAGCAAGGATCCATGGGTGACGATTGACGCCGCGGTGTCAGAAAACCTGTTCGACCTAGACGCAGTCGGGATGAAACTCGACGGCCTGTCCGTCACCGGGCCTGACGGTGCCAATGTCAAACCGGAAAACCAGTTTTTTGGAAAGTTGCGTAACAGCTTCGACCTCAAGCTGGCCAAGCCCGGCACTTATAAAGTGAGCGTGGTCGCCGAAAGTTTGATGGTCAGTTATAAACTCAAGGGCGAAGCCAAGCGCTGGCGCGGCACTGAACAAGAGTTCAAGACCGACATGCCAGCCGGTGCGGAAGATCTCAAGATCATGCGCATGCACGGACGCCAGGAAACCTTTGTTTCCGCCGGTAAGGTCGATACCAAGGTTTTTAGCACTAGCGGCAAAGGGCTGGAACTGGAACCGATTACCCATCCCAACGATTTACGTACCGGCGACCCAGCCAAAATGCGCTTGCTGTTCAATGGCAAACCCGCAGCTAATCTGTCCTTGAGCCTGATCCCGGGCGGCGTGCGCTATCGCGGTTTGTTGGGCGAGATCAGGTTGGTGGCCGATGCAAAAGGCGAGGTGTCGTTGACCCTGCCGGCCGCGGGAATGTACTGGCTGAGCGCCACGCATTCACAGCAGGCAACGCCGGTGGAAGGAAAGTCAGCGGGTGCGTTGGAAAAGGCTGAAACAAAATTTTCATATTCGGCGACCCTGGAAGTGCTGCCGCAGTAATCTGTAGACAGATGATGGCGCGCTAGGTCGGGCTTGAGCCCGACTTGCACAATGTTGGCTATTCACTATCGGCGATTTGCTTTGACGGATTGGCGCTCCGTTTTTTAATAACGAAACATTGTCGGGTTGAAACCCGACCTCCAAGCGCAAGTAACATCAGCCGTTCAGTAAAACTCAACTTATGCACCGCATCCTGATTCCCAGTAACGTTTCCGCCGACTTGCCTCCCCTTGGTGCCAGCCTCTCACAATTTAATGGCTTGAGCATGGGTACCAGCTGGTCGGTCAGCTTGATAGCGCGCGCCGGCATGGATGCGCAGCCTTTGCAAGCGAGCATTCAGCGTCAGTTGGACGATGTGGTGGCGCAGATGAGCCATTGGGAAGCCGATTCCAATCTTGGACGCTTCAATCTGGCATCGGCAGGCACGCTACATCCTTTACCAGAGAATTTTTTCAACGTGCTGGCCTACGGCATTACGGTAGCGCAGCACAGTGGCGGTGCCTATAACCCGCTAGCGGGTGCACTGGTCAATTGTTGGGGCTTCGGCCCGCACGCCCGGCACGACGAAGCAGGATTTGCGATCCCGTCGGCGGACGCCATCCTCGCAGCGCGTAACAAGTGCGATTGGCGCGACCTGCAGCTTGATCATCCCACTCGCAGCGTGCGCCAGCCGGGCGGGGCATTACTCGATTTTTCTTCCATCGCCAAAGGCTATGCCGTCGACGCCGTGGCGCAATATCTTGAAGCGCAAGGGATTGGCCATTACCTGGTCGAGCTCGGCGGAGAACTGCGCGGCGCCGGGATGAAACCCGACGGCCAACCTTGGTGGGTGGAGCTGGAACAGCCTGCAACAGGGCAGGACCAGCCCGATAATGCTGGACCAATCATTGTGGCCTTGCATGGGCTGGCGGTAGCGACCTCGGGCGACTATCGGCGCTACTTTCATCTGGATGGCAAATTATTCCCGCACACCATCGATCCGCGTACAGGCTATCCGATCGACAACGGCATTGCATCGGTCACCGTGCTTCATTCGCAGTGCATGGCGGCCGATGCGCTATCGACTGCCTTGACAGTGCTTGGTGTGGAAGCCGGGATGGAATTCGCGCAAGAGCGCAATATCGCGGCGCGATTCCTGTTACGTCAGCCGGACGGTTTTACTGAACATACGAGCAGCGCCTTTCTGGATATGCTGGAATGAGTTTGCTTAGCGAAGACGCGCAGCGCCTGTGGGCAGCGACCGGGATGGTGCTGGCTTACGCGGCAATGTGCGGCGCAATTGCATGGGGTCAATGGCGCAAGCGACGTGAGTCCAAGCGGCGGCGCATGCAATTGCAGCCAGACCAACAGCAAGCCAGCGGCTGGATAATCGCTTTTGGCAGCCAGACCGGCACGGCAGAAGAGCTGGCGCAGCAGAGCGCAGACACATTGCGGCTGGCTGGAATTTCCGTGCATGTATGCACGCTTTCGGAATTGGGCCTGGATGCACTGGCCGGTGCGACGCGGATTTTGTTCATTACCAGCACCTATGGCGAAGGCGATGCGCCGGACAATGCGGCCGTATTTGCAGGGCGTTTGATGGACGACCAGCAGGCAGGCCCGCGGAGTCTGCAACATCTGCACTACGCGGTGCTTGCACTGGGCGACAGTAGTTACGCGGCCTACTGCGGTTTCGGTAAGGCACTAGATCAATGCTTACAACAACGCGGCGCGCAGCCGATGTTTGACCGCATCGACGTCGACCGCTGCGATGCGCAAGCGATCAGCACCTGGCGGCAGCAACTAAGCCATCTTGCCGGTACCAGCGATCTGCCCGATTGGAACGGAGCGCCATTTTCCGACTGGCGTTTGCTGGAGCGGCGCCTGCTTAATCCGGGCAGTTTGGGTGAAGCTGTGTTCCATCTGGAGTTGCAGCCTGTCGCACAGCAAGCGGCGCAATGGCAATCGGGCGATTTAGTCCAAATCATGGCGCCCTCAGATCCCACCCGCCCACGCGAATATTCCATCGCTTCGATTGCAGAAGAAGGGCGGGTCCATCTATTGCTGCGTTTGCATCGGCATGCGGATGGTCGTGTTGGCCATGCATCGGGCTGGCTGGGAACCCAGCTTGAAGTCGGCGGCATCGTCCCGCTACGCTTGCGCCAGCATCGCCGCTTTCAGCTGGGTGACAATGCCGAGCGGCCGCTGATCCTGATCGGCAATGGTACCGGCATCGCCGGATTGCGCGGCCATCTGAAAGCACGCATGCAAAGTGGCGCGCATGCCAACTGGCTGATTTTTGGCGAACGCAATCGCCTGCACGATTTTCACTATCACGACGAAATAGAATCCTGGCAGGCATCCGGCGCGCTGGAACGGCTCGATGCTGCATTCTCGCGAGACCAGCCGCAGCGGCGGTATGTGCAGGATTGCTTGTTGCACGGCGGCGACGCCGTACGAGCTTGGGTGGAGCGGGGCGCCGCAATTTATGTCTGCGGCAGCTTGCAGGGCATGGCCGGCGGTGTGGACGACGCATTGCGCCAGTTGTTGGGCGATGCAGTGCTCGACAATTTGAATGTGAACGGGCGTTATCGGCGGGATGTGTATTGAGTTGAGGCGGGGTTGGGCGCTTGTTGTGACGCGACCTGTTGTAGGGGCAGGCCATGCCGTGCCGGTTTTCTTATCTAATTAAATAGGCCCTCTCCCGCGAGCGGGCAGAGGGGGTAGAACCGGTGACGCTAACATGCTAAATGGCTGTGGGAAATTAAAAATTGGCGGGTATATGCCAAAAAAATGCCGTACCCGCAGGTCTTTAAAGGGCTTTTAATAATACTGCGCCCAGTATTATTTCCCTTTCCAGAACCCCCTTCAGCGTTGATTTTCATCGGCGGCAGACGTTACGCACTTATTTCGCAAGCCACCCGTCGTGGCAATCATGGCCACATCGCTGCCAACAACAGTCCCAAATCAAACAATTCTGTTTAAACGCAGGCTGTCACAAAAACGATCACCACCGCGTCTTTACCAACGCCAAACTGCGCTTGGCATAATTTCGACAAATAATGTCTTTGTATCTTAAAACTGACGCGGCGTTTTTGCGTAAGATGGTTTGTCAATTTCAAGAAGAGGATTTCATGTCCAGCATTTCATCCAATACCACTCCGGTGCCGAGCATGCGGCAAGATGCCAAAGTCATCGGCTTGGTCGGCGTGGCGCACGGCGTTTCGCATTTTTTCCACATGATCCTGGCGCCGCTGTTTCCGTGGCTGAAGGACGCTTTCAGCCTGTCGTATGCCGAACTGGGATTTTTGATGTCGGTATTTTTCCTGGTGTCAGGGGTAGGGCAGGCACTGGCAGGTTTTGTGGTGGACCGGATCGGCGCCCGCGCGGTCTTGTTTGCTGGGATCGCTTGTCTGGGCGTGTCAGCGCTGGCGTTGTCGGCGGCGCAGAATTACGGCATGTTGCTGGCCGGTTCGATGCTGGCCGGTCTCGGCAATAGTGTGTTTCACCCAGCCGATTTCACCTTGCTCAACAAGCGTGTTTCGGTTGCGCGGTTGGGGCATGCTTTTTCGGTGCATGGGATTACGGGCAATCTGGGCTGGGCGGCGGCACCGGTGTTTTTGACCGTGCTGGCCGACTTGTTTAGCTGGCGCACGGCCTTGTTTGCGGCGGCGTTTATTCCCTTTACGGTATTGGCGGTGTTGCTGGTGTATCGCGATGTCTTGCGCACCGATGAGGTCAAGGCAGCAGTCGCCAGCCCACATCAAGAACCGGACGCCCATGTGCTCGATTTCATGCGTTTGCCGGCGGTGTGGATGTGTTTTGCGTTTTTCTTCATTACCTCGATGGCAATTGGCGGCATCCAGAGTTTTTCGGCATCCAGCTTGCGCGCCTTGTATGGCATGTCCTTGGCGTGGGCTACAGCCGGCTACACTTGGTATATGCTGGCCTCGGCGCTGGGGATGGTGTGGGGCGGTTTTCTGGCCTCGAAAACCACGCGCCACGACCGCACTATCGGCTTGTCTTTTCTGGCGGCGGGCGGTTTTGCCCTGATAATTGCCAGCGGCCTGGTACCGTCCTTGATCGCCGTGGTGTTGATGGGCGGGATCGGCTTTGGCGCCGGCGTCTCCAATCCGTCGCGCGATTTATTGATCCGTGCGGCAGCACCCAAGAATGCGACAGGGCGTGTGTACGGCGTGGTGTATTCGGGACTTGATATCGGTTTGGCGGGATCGCCGGTTTTATTTGGCGCCTTGATGGATGCTAATCATCCAGCCGCGGTCTTTATCGGGATCGCCTGCTTCCAGATCCTGGCGATTTTGACGGCGCTGAGCGTGGGGATCAATACGGCCAAGAAAGCCGCCTTGAGCGCGGCCTAAGAATGCTGTCGTGCTGCGGACACCAACGGTCCGCAGCATGGTTCAACCTTCTTAATAGCTTATTCCGCCGTGTAATAAAACATCGCCATCGAACGTGGTGACATGCTTGCTGGCTCTCCTGTTTTGGCGGGCACTTTAATAAAATCGACTTCATCGAAGGCGATTTTGGCATTAAAGGCTTTGCCATCGGTCAGTTTCCAACCCTTGATCGCAGGGTTCAGCTCAATCGTTTTGGTGTCGCGGTTGATTACTGAGAGTGTCAATTGTTTGCCTTTTTTAGCGGCATGCACCCATAGATTCTCGTCGCTGGCCTTCACCGCAACTGCTGCACCACGCAAATCTTTCATCAGTTTATAAGCGTAAAACGTCGGGCGCGGCTCGCCGGAAGTACCTAAGATACCGTGCCCATGCGTCGCTTGCAGTGCGAAATAACTAGCGTGTTCGGCACCGCCTTCAGCCAGTCGCATGGCCGCTTCCGCTGCCCACAATGCACCGGTCTGGTCGGCAATCAAACGCTCGTTGCGGCTTTGCCACGATAGGCCAAACTCGGTCACGCCGAATTGAATCGTGCGCTGGTAGCCGAGCGGATTGGCGGTTTTATCAGCCCATAATTTACGATGTCGTTCCATCGACGTATCAACTTCGACGATGGTATCGAGCGCATCTTCTTCGCTCATTTTGCCGTCGGTGGGATAGATATGCCAGGTCAGCATGTCGATGACGTCGCCGCAGGCTGCGACCACGCCTTCGAGCATACCTTCAGGGCGCGCACTGGTGTTGGAAACGGCGGGGCCGGCAAATTTTGCTGTCGGGTCGACCTTCAAGATCGCTTCACGCTGGGCGCGAAAGGTCGCGCAATATCTTTCCGGCGTCCAGCTGGGGTCGCCGCGATTACTGGAAAACAGGTCGAATTCGTTACCAATTTCCCAATAGGCCGGATGGATACCCAATTTATGCGCTGCGATCACCGCATCGGCGGCGTCTTGCGGCTTGTTCTTTGAATCCGCTTTGGTGGCGAAAACACGGGTGTGGATGATGCTGACCGGCGCTTCCAGCAGCTTTTGGTTGATGACAAAAACGTCCAGTACATCCTTGGTCAAGTCATTTTCATCGCCTACATTGCCGCCTGGGAAACGCAACACGGCCGGTTTGACTTCCTTAAATTGTTTAGTGAAGTCATAGACTTGCATCCAGTTGCCAAAGTTAAAATTGGCCATCACGTAATCAGTAAATTGCTTGCCGGTTTCGGCGCCGATTTCAAGCGTTGCAGGCGCGGCCAACACGGCTGGAGTGAGCGAGACGCTGGCCGACAGCAGCAACGCATGAAGCAAGGGGTGTTTTTTCATAATATTCGTTCCAAAAGGGTTCAGGAGACCGCATTTCACCGGTTTTATATTTTGTACAGAAGTGCAAGAAGGCGTAAAACAATCTCAATGCAACGCGGCAAATATAGCATGCCAAGAGTGGCATAGCGTAAGCGGTTAACATAAATTGACAAGCTTGTATTCCATATTGAGGTGCGTCCTTGCATCATGCCGATTTTTTGACGTAGCGCAAGCAGTAAGGCACTAGCTGTTGCTGTTGCCAAGGCGTTTGTCTGGCAACGCTGCTATGGTGGGAATTTATCGGAAATAGGGAGCCATCATGACCATGCATCCAGCATTTGCCACCACTGACCTGTGCGATCACCATGAAGACCAGTTCAGCGATGGCCGCTTGCAAGTCTTGCCGCCGCTGTATGGGACATTCGGCAAACGCATCAGATTTGCCGGCCCAGCCAGGACCATCCAGGTATTTGAAGACAATGTGCTGGTGCGCGCTGCGCTGGAACAAGCGGGCGACGGTCACGTGCTGGTGGTTGACGGCGGCGGTAGCCTGCGCTGCGCCCTGGTCGGCGGCAAGCTCGCCGTACTGGCGCAAGACAATGGCTGGGCCGGCATCATCGTGCACGGCTGTATCCGTGATGTCGACGAAATCAATGCCTGCGACATTGGCGTGCGTGCCTTGGCAGTCCACCCAAAACGTAGCGTGCGCAAGGGCGTGGGCGAAGTCGATGTGGTCGTGACGATTGCGGATGTGACGATCCGGCCGGGCGATTGGATTTATGCCGATGCGGATGGTGTTCTGGTGGCGCAGAAGGCGCTTATTTGGTAACTTATCTGGTGAAAAATCGGGGGTATATGGAAAAACATGCCTTTAGCCGCTCGGTTTTGTTGAGCATTAAAAAATACTGCCAGTAGTATATTTTATTATTTATACACTTTTCAAGCGCAAATCTGATCGAAAAAGAGCACTATATTTGCTCTAAATGGACACGCCGCCTGAGCCCAGCGCTTCAATCTTCCCGCCAAACCATCTGCGTATCACCAAAAACGCCACCAAGGTTTCAGTGCTTTAACGCCTCCGTTCATTGAATTTTTCACCTCCGGCGGATCGTCGCCAAATGAAAAATTGCTCGACGTGGCTATGCGTCCTTTCTGAGGATCGTAAGCGACGTAATTTCTTTCTTCGAAAAACGTGACCACTTTTTCACGGAAGCTTTCATCCACGCTGCTATCCCATCTAACCGCGCCAAATTTCATTGACATAAATATGTATTCTGGGCAGACATCCATATCTGGGAAATATCCATCTCCATAACCGAGCCAGCAACCATACAAAAATCCTTTTTCGGATTCGGTGTATTCCGTAGATGGACATGCAGCCCGAACATCATCAACCAATCGCTGCATTTCTTTTTCCTGCTCAGGATTTGCTGGCTGATCGGCGTTACGTGAAGGTATTCTTAATTCCAATCCAGCCATTGCATCCATTGTCGACTTGGGAAAGAAAAAGAGATCGAAACTCATAGAGCACCCCTGAAGTGAATCGATGACTAGCGTCTAGCTGACGAAAAAAAAGCGCATCGTATGCGCTTTTTTTAATAATAAAATTATCAAGAACCCGCTTGTTCCGCAGCCTTTTTATACGCTGCGACACCCGACATGATCTCGGCTTTTGCATCTTCCGGTCCAAACCAGCCTTCGATCTTGACCCATTTGCCTTTTTCCAGATCTTTGTAATGCTCGAAGAAATGCTGGATTTGTTGCAGGCGCAGGTCGTTGATGTCTTCCGGTTTTTGCCAATGGGTATAAATCGGCAGGATTTTATCGATAGGCACGGCTAATACTTTGGCATCGCCGCCGGCTTCATCTTCCATCTTCAGGACGCCAATGGCGCGGCAACGCACAACCACGCCAGGGAATAATGGGAACGGGGTGATAACCAGCACGTCAACCGGATCGCCATCGTCTGAAATAGTATTCGGGACGTAGCCATAATTGCACGGGTAGTGCATTGCTGTACCCATGAAACGGTCAACAAAAATCGCGCCGGATTCTTTATCGACTTCGTATTTGATAGGGTCCGCATTCATCGGGATTTCGATGATGACGTTGAAATCGTTTGGCAGGTCGCGGCCGGAAGGGACTTTATTTAAGCTCATGGTGTTTTCTCAAGGTTGCAGGGGCATTGCGGTTTTAGAAATCTGTAAGGCGCGCGTAAGCGCGGATAATAAGTCGCACTCATGAGTGGAGCGTGATTGCGGCAGTTTTAAACGCCGTGGATTATAACGATACGCAAGTCACGCATGGATGCCGTACCGGGCAAGCATTGCTACAGCATGGTCGCCAAAGCACATTGGCGATAATGTGTGGCCGCTTCTATCGGTTGATTTAAAGCATCGTGCAATTGGGCCAATTTAAGATGGCTTTCTCGCACGATTCTGGCTTCGATGGCGTCGGACAAGGCTAACTCAAGGTAACGTTGTGCCTTGCCCCATAATTTTTGCTTGAGACACAGCGAGCCTAGAGTGAGGCTTAATTCAGCGTCATTGGGACGCGTTTTTACCCATGACTCGCAATGTTCTATTTGCGCAAGCAAGGCTGGCGATCCTTCGGCTGCGGCTGATTCACGATACACGCGTACCAGTCGATGGTCCCATTCCGCAGCCAATGCTTTTTCTACTATCGCACGTGCTTCTTCATGCAAGGCACGGGCGGTGAATGCGCCGGCGGCGCGCACCACCACGAATGGTTTGATCCGGTCTTCAGCCGGGATGCTGGCCCAGATACGGCGTAGGGATTCGGGGTCGTTACCACGATCGGAGAGTAAATCTTCGTAGGCTAACTCGCGCAAGCGGTGCGATAAAGCCGGATGTAAAGCACGATTTTTGTCCAGTGATTTAACCAGACGCAAGACTTCGGGCCAATTCTTGGCTTGTTGATTGGCTTTCAAAGCCCAGCGTAGGGCGTGAATGTGGCGGGTGCCGCTGGCATTCAACTCCTTAACGGCTTCCAGCGCGGCCTGATGTTGGCGGCTATCGACCAATAATTCGGTGGTGGTCATCAAGCGCGCGGTTTTGAGCGCGGTGTCGTCCACGATCCGCGACAGCCAGGCGTCGCGCCGCTCCGACTGTTGCATCCGATGTGCTGCCCGGGCACCGATCAGCGCGGCCAGACCGGCGTTTTCCGGCAGTTCTACAGCACGGGCGGCAGCTTTTTCTGCATGGCCGAAACGTCCTTCAAACAAGGCTTTAAGCGCATCGCGCAAGGCTTTATTGCCTTCGCGATCACGTTTTTGCTGGCGATAAGCAATCACCATCTTAGGCATCCTCTGCGTCGCTCGTACTGCCCGCACTACGGCATACAGGAGCATGAACAGCAAAGTCAGCAATAACAGGAAAAAATTGAGGGAAAGGTCGATCCGATATGGCGGGTAAAAAAACACCACATTGCCGGGATTGAACTTTGCAGTCAGCGCCAAACCGATGGCACCGGCGAAAAGTGCTAAAAGCCAAAGAAATATACGCATAGGAACGAGGTTTAAGGCTTTACTTTGTAGTTGCGTACGGCATTGAGACTGTCGGACAAGTTAGGCATTTCGATCGACAGATTATTGCCCTGCACTTGTTTCAACAGCGCTTGCGCAGTCTGCGTTTGCTTGGCGCGTGTTTCAAAATATTTGCTGATGGCGTCTTGCGCCGCGATCATGTCGCTGCGAAATGCTGAGTCATTGCGAGATAGCAAGGCAAGCCGTGCATTGAGCAGGCGCAATTTGAGGTTTTCACGGGCGTAATAGGCTTGGGTCGGTGCCACCAACAAAGCATCCGGGGTCTCGACGCTACGAACCCGTATCAATTGCCGGATTTCATTCCAAAGATCGTTACTCCAGCTTTGCCAACTGTCTTGCATGTTGGACATCCACTCGGGCGGTGTACTGACAGCGGCTTGACCGGCTTTGGCATTAGTCTTGGGCAAAATTCTTAAGGGGGCTTTCGGTTGCGTCGCCGGCAACGCTGGTTTTTCATCCGACAACAACGGCAACGTATCGATTTGACCGATCACACTATCGAGTCGCAAAGCAATACCCGTCAAGTCGAGGCTGGGCAAACTTTTGAGCTTTTCGGTATCGCGACTAATGGCGCGTCGAATTGTGATGAACTGCGGCCGGTCGGAACGCGACAGGCTACGATCCGCATTTTGTAAGGCAATCAGCGCGCCTTGAATATTGCCAGCCAACTGCAATTGCTGGCTGGCCGTCGATAAGACTTGCTCGATTTCGGCCAAGGCCCAATCATCACGATTTTTGGAAAGATCTTGATACAGCTGTTCAAGTGCCAATTGTTGGCTTTGCGCTTCGGCTTGCTTATTTTCTAGAACACTTACTTTGGCTTGTAAATCCTTGGTGCTCTCCTGCGCCGCTTTTACGATGAGTTTGGTTTCACTATTGAGCGAATCGCCGCCCTGCAATCGGCGCGCCATTTCCTCCCGCAAACTACTGAGCTGGGCGCTGGCGTTCCACCATTGGACGACCAACAAGATAGCCAACACCGTTAAGGCCGCAACGATCATCGGCAACCATTGGATCCGACGCATAGCCACACCTGTGTCGTAGCTTGCGTTCGCGGCAGGGCTGCCGGTCATAGGAGACGGTATTGGTTGAGGCGGTAAGGCATGATTTTCTGGCATCACGGGTGGCACGCTGGGTTCAGGAAGAAGTGGCAAATCGGACATATCAGGATTGTAACGCGGCAAGCAGTCGTTCGTCGCCTGATCCGGTCAGGCAAACATGGCAAAAACCCATTGCGCGCGCCGTTTCTGCAATACGGATATGGGGCACGATCATGCGTTGACGTTGTATTTTTTCCACGCCTTGCTCTAGGCCAAGTTCCGTCACTACTGATATCAATATACGCAGGGCTTCAGAGCTGGTTACAATCCAATCGCTTTGCGTCTCCAGTAACGATGACAACTGCGCGCGCAAAGCGTCATCGAGCTTTGGCGCAGAGCGACGGTAAGCTGCCAATTGGGTAACCTCGACCCGATGAGAACGCAGCGCATCGGCCAATAGTTCGCGGCCACTTTCACCACGCACGATTAACACTTTTTTTTCTCGCAAGTACGCCAGATCCAGCACTTGCAATAAAGTTTCAGAATCAGTCCGCTCCGGATCTGAAGGACTAAGAATCGTTGCGCAAGTATCGGTGATGCCATACGCCGCCAGAGCTTGGCGGCTTCCCTCGCCCATGACTGCAATCGCTAGCCCATCCGGCCACTTGGCAAGACGGGAAAAGACGGCGTCTACCGCATTCGGGCTAACAAAAGCGACCATGACATAGCTGCTTAAATCATTCAATGCCAGATTGAGCGCGCTCGAATCAAGCAGGGGCGTAATTTCCAATAATGGCAAAACAACTACCGGATGCCCCAAGGCATGAACCCGGTTCGCTAACAGGGTTGATTGCGCCAGCGGCCGCGTAATGACAACTTGCTTAGCCATCCGCCTTTGCCTCGACCGCGCATGCAGCCAAAATGGATTCCGCATCTTGCTCGGACAGCAGCGCGGCAACTTTGCGGCCCAAAGTATCAGGTGCGTCGGCAGCAGCCTCCAACTGGGCGGTAGCCATGCGCGTTCCATCGGGTGTAGCGACCATTGCCGATAGGCACATGATATCGTCCTTGATCGTGGCAAACGCGGCCAGGGGAATCTGGCAACTACCGCCGAATGCTTTCGACACTGTACGCTCGGCAATTACGGCGCGTGCGGTATCGCGATGATTGAGCAGTGCCAGCATCTCGATCAAATCGCTACGTTCCGAATGAATTTCAATCGCCATCGCGCCTTGTCCTGCCGCCGGCAGACTTTGTTCAGGGGTCAAAAGCGATCGGATGCGATTTTGCATGCCGAGCCGATTCAGACCCGCTGCGGCAAGAATAATGGCGGCATATTCGCCTTTATCAAGTTTGGCCAATCGGGTATCAAGATTACCGCGCAAGGGACGAATCACCAGATGCGGATAACGCGCCGCAATCAAGGATTGGCGCCGCAGGCTGCTAGTGCCGACAATTGCCCCAGCCGGCATTGCGGCCAAATCATTGTATTGATTCGAAACGAAAGCATCGCGTGGATCTTCACGCTCAAGGATCGCTGCCAGGCAAAACCCTTCGGGTAAATCCATCGGTACGTCTTTCAGGGAATGCACTGCCAAATCAGCACGCCCGTCCGCCATTGCGACTTCCAGCTCTTTGACGAACAAACCCTTGCCGCCGACTTTGGACAGGGTGCGATCCAGAATTTGATCGCCGCGTGTAGTCATGCCGAGAATTTCTATGGTGCACTGCGGATATAATATCGAAAGTTGCGCCCGGACATGTTCGGCTTGCCATATGGCAAGCCGGCTTTCGCGCGAGGCAATAATCAATCTGGAAGGAGGGGGCATTTTCAAAATGAATGCTTTCAATTCTTTGTGGTGGCTTAGGGTTCAGCCCGTATTTTTTACGGCGCTTACTTACCGAGGTTATCCCCGGATTTTATCATGTGGTGCTCACTCATCCTGAGTACCAACAGCCACTTAATCACTGTAGAAATAATTACCGCAACCGTTCAATATGGCAAAACTCTCCAGCAAAGCAGCAGCGCAAGCAAGCACCGCCCCCGTCGTCGATAAGGACGCACCGCTCAAAGAAGATATTCGCTTGCTGGGACGCCTGCTCGGCGATGTCCTGCGCGATCAGGAAGGCGATGACGTCTTTGAAGTGGTGGAAAATGTGCGTCAGACCGCGGTCCGGTTCCGGCGCGAATCGGACGCTCAATCCGGTACTGACCTCAACAAATTGCTCAAGAAATTAACCCGTGACCAGACCATTTCCGTCGTGCGGGCTTTTTCATATTTTTCGCATTTAGCCAATATCGCGGAAGACCAGCATCACATTCGCCGCCGCCGCGCGCATTTGTTGGCGGGTTCCGCACCGCAGCAAGGCAGCGTCGCCTTCGCGTTAAGCAAATTGGATAATGCCGGCGTCTCTGGCGACACCATCAAGGATTTTTTTAAAGATGCCTTGATTTCACCAGTGTTGACGGCACACCCAACTGAAGTGCAGCGCAAAAGTATTCTCGATGCAGAACACGATATCGCCCGCCTGCTGGCCGAACGCGACCTGCCGCAAACACCGCGTGAACGTGCCGAAAATACAGAATTACTGCACGCACGCATTGCCACCATCTGGCAAACCCGCATGTTGCGCTTTACCAAATTGACAGTAGCGGACGAAATTGAAAATGCCTTGTCCTACTATCGCATTACATTTTTGCGAGAACTGCCCGGCTTATATGGCGACATTGAAAACGACATTGCTGCGCAATTCCCTCAACAAAGCAAAAAAAAGCAGCAACAAAAAACCTTCTCGCCTTTTGTACAAATGGGTAGCTGGATCGGCGGTGATCGCGACGGCAATCCGAATGTCAATGCCGGCACCATGCAACACGCATTGAAACGCCAGTCGACCACGATTCTCGATTTTTACCTCGACGAAGTGCATGCGCTGGGTGCCGAACTATCGATATCTACCCTGATGATCGAAGTCAGTCCCGAATTGAAAACTCTGGCCGACACCTCGCCCGATCATTCCTCAAACCGGAATGACGAGCCCTATCGTCGCGCCTTGATCGAAATTTATTCAAGACTGGCAGCGACCACCCGGTCGCTCGGCGCAACAAACATTCTGCGCAAAGAAATCGGCACCGCGCCGCCGTATGCCAATGCCGAGGAATTTAGCGGCGACTTGCAAATCCTGGTCGATTCGCTCAATGCCCATCACGGCGCCATCCTGGTCAAACCGCGTCTGGCACGCTTGAAAAGCGCCGCCGATATTTTCGGCTTCCACCTTGCCACTCTGGATATGCGCCAAAGCTCCGACGTACACGAGCGCGTCCTGACCGAATTGCTGTCACGCGCCAGGGTTGAAGCCAATTATGCCGGTCTGTCGGAAGAGCAAAAAGTCGCCCTATTGCAAGCCGAGTTAGGCCAGCCGCGCGTCTTGTATTCGCCCTATGTCGAATATTCTGCCGAAACTAATTCCGAACTATCAATCCTGCGTGCCGCGCGCGAAATCCGCCAGCGCTATGGCGCCAACGCTATCCGCAACTACATCATTTCGCACACCGAAACTGTGTCCGACTTGCTGGAAGTGTTGCTGCTGCAAAAAGAAACCGGCCTGTTACGCCAGGATTGGAATGCGACTTCTAGCGACGCTGCCGAGTCAAGCGAACAGCTCGATTTGATGGTGATCCCACTGTTTGAAACCATCCCCGATCTGCAACGCGCTGCCGAAATCATGGAAAGCCTGATGGCAATCTCGATGGTCAGCCGCTTGATTGCAAAGCAAGGTCATCTGCAAGAAGTCATGCTGGGCTATTCGGATTCCAACAAAGATGGCGGCTTCCTGACGTCCAACTGGGAATTGTATAAAGCAGAAACCCATTTGGTAAAAGTATTCAATCACGCCGGCGTCAAGCTGCGCCTGTTCCATGGCCGGGGCGGTACCGTCGGTCGCGGCGGCGGACCAAGCTACGAAGCGATTCTGGCGCAACCAGCCGGCACCGTGAACGGGCAGATTCGCTTGACGGAACAAGGCGAAATTATCGCATCCAAATTTTCCAACGCCGAAATTGGCCGCCGAAATCTGGAGCTGTTGGTCGCGGCGACCTTAGAGGCAAGCCTGATGCCGGCCGTGGTTGATGTCAAACACACCAAGAAACTGGCTGAATTTGAACGGGTCATGGCTGAATTGTCCGACCTTGCCTACAAGGCCTATCGTAATTTAGTGTACGAAACACCAGGTTTCACCGATTATTTCTTTTCTGCCACCCCAATTGCAGAAATCGCCGAATTGAATATCGGCTCACGTCCTGCCTCACGTAAATCGACACGCCGGATTGAAGATTTGCGCGCCATTCCTTGGGGTTTTTCATGGGGTCAATGCCGCCTGCTCTTGCCGGGTTGGTACGGCTTTGGCAGCGCGATCTCAAGTTGGCTGCAAGACAAAGATGAAAAAGCAAAAGCCAAGAAGCTTGCCACCCTGCGCGCCATGTTCAAGGAATGGCCATTCTTCGCCACCTTGCTGTCGAATATGGATATGGTGTTGGCAAAGACCGATCTAGCGGTCGCCTCACGCTATTCCGAACTGGTGGCCGACAAAAAGCTGCGCAATAGCATTTTCAAACGCATCGTCGGCGAACATGAATTGACTTCATCGTGTCTGGAGTCCATCACGGGCGCCACCGAACGGCTGGCAGGTAATCCGTTGCTCGCACGCTCCATCAAGAATCGTTTCGCCTATCTTGATCCCTTGAATCATCTGCAAGTCGAATTGATCAAACGTCACCGCGCCGTGGCAAACGATCCCGACAAAGTAGATGCGCGAGTGCACCGCGGGATTCATTTATCCATCAATGGCGTTGCTGCCGGCCTGAGGAATACCGGCTGATCGGTCATCGCGGATAGCCAAACAAAAAGGCTGCAAGCTGAATTTATCAGTTTGCAGCCTTTTTTATACTGGTGGGTGTATTTTTAAAGGCGCTTTAAATACCTGCGGGATAGGCATGCTTTAAGCATATACCCCCATTAATATCGAACGCACCAATCAGCAACGCAGAAATAAGTATTAGGCATGGAGCCGATTGAACACTGCCTCGTATCTGACTTGGTCGCTCTGCATCGGCACTAGAAATAGTGCGAACCTACCAAGTTCAGCATGTACTATTTCATATTGGTTCTGTTGAAGAAGTGTTGCTTGACTGCTTTCAAACAAGAGCGAAAAGGCCTCGATCGTCATCGCATTGGTCGCGGCATGGGCATTTTCCACTTTTAGATCCACCAGCCGCGTCAGTGTCAAAGTGACGTCTGGCGTATCGATACCGAGTAGTTGAAAACGCGTATTCAATTGCTTGGAAAACGCCTCTTGTGAAATCACATCGAAACCGTGCCCGGCCCTTGATACCGCTGCATCAATCGGTTTGATTTCACGCAGAGCGTGGGCGTTTATAGCCTTACTTGCTGACAGAGTCACGACCAACCCCGATACCACCCCAATTTGTAAAAAACGTCGTCTTGAAATTGTCATTGCTCTTCTCTAAATTAACTATAAAAACTGACCGCGCGGCGGCATGTAGCATGTATAAAGTAACCACCAAATTATTTGATCAACTGTATTGGTGATCGTAATCTGTCGAAACCACTATCGCTGCTGCGACGCTAGTAAAGACAGTGCATCCAAATCGATCAAGCGTATAAAACATGGTGCGACGTGCGCACCGGTTTCGATACAACATGAATTGATGCACGCGGCGCCATTGGCCCTCAATTGCTACTATTACTTATCGATTTTTTATCTGTAGGGCCTGCCGGGCTCGCATAACATTGCGTTGGTCTGTTAGCTAAAATTTACGCAATTCGACTTGAAATATTGCTTCAAATTAAACGATAATCGAGCATCTACATTATTAGAACCACAACATGATCGATACATTAAGTAAACAAGATTTCACTGCACTTGCGCCTGGTTCCATTACTTTGGATCATCAAGCGCAGCAGTTTACATTTTCAGTAGTGGAATCGCGCGATTTGCCGCCTATTTCTCCACGGCTCACCCCGTTCGCCATCGTTTTGCAAGGCCCCGCCAAGCCCGTCTTGCAACAAGGTATCTACGCCTTAATTCATCCGCAGCATGGGCAGCTTGACCTTTTCATCGTTCCGATCAGCAGTAACGCCGAACACACGAAATACGAAATAATTTTCAACTGAGTTTATTGCGCTGCATAAAAAAATAAATGCCACGCGTCTCCATCGTGGTAAAGCCCAGCCGCATATAAAGCTTCAGCGCTGGGTTAAATGACTCTACGTGCAAACCAACTGGCAAATTCAATTCGTCAGCGTAGTCCAGCACCATTTTCATCAATGTGCTGCCAATACCTTGATTGCGGCAGTCCGGCAGTAGCGAAATATCCATCAAGCGCACTTCGGAACCAGTGGTTTCCTCATACAGTCGCCCGATCGCGACGCCGTCACGCTCGATGACTAGCCAGCTCGCGCGCGGATAATGTTTCAGATAATGCTCATGCTGTAGCGTGAACTGGTCGTGTAAAAACGCTCGCTTTTGCTGTTCCGGCCAATCGACCTGCTGCAACTCTTCGATACGAGTCGACGTGTAGAGATCGGAAAGGAAACTCCTGTCATGTTCGTCTCTTGTACGGACATTAATCCCGTGCAACGTAGAACCCAATGCGAGACGCGCTACTTCGATAAAGGCCATCGTCAGAATAAATAGTTAGGATGTGGCGCAACAGAAAGCGGCATTTTTATATTAAAAACACTTTCTCTCATTCAGTGGCCGAATCCATTTGCAATGGGTTCGGCCATCTCAAGACGCCATTAAGGACGTGATGGAAAAACGCCTTGTAACGCGATACAGAAATAAAAGGTTAAATACGGCTGCATGTTGTTGTGCGGTTGGCTTCCGCCCGCCGGTGGCAACGCTTCTGGCGCCATTGAAACGATCGCACCCGGATTGGCAAATAGCAAGCCGCCTGTCGAACGTGCTATTGCTTCAGTGGGGCCGGGAATGCGATCTTCACCGACGTCATTAAAAGTCAGCATGGCATGGTTATGGGCAGGCATTTCTGATGCGAGTAGCGTGACGGTTTCCGAACCGCCGGTTTCACCCAAGTCGTGCAGGGACAAGCCCGGCCCTTGGCCGGGATGCATGGGGGCCTGGCCCTGAAGATCGGGCAAGGCAAAATTCGACGTGCCATTACCGCCATATGTCGTCCCCAAAAGCGAAAACAACGCAGTATTTTGTGAAAGCGGCATTAACTGCCCATCGCACCACGCCCAACCTTTCGGGGCGAAATTAAACGGGAAAATTCGGATCTCCGCAACGAATGGATCTGCCATCAAGCTCTCCTTATATTAAGTTGGCGACGGGAATAACCCGAACATTGAAATGATGAAATTAACGCACAGAT
>JAZKIX010000077.1:46022-62374 GCA_040384645.1 Pseudomonadota bacterium
GGTGTGCGGCTGGCTGCCGCCAACCGAACCAATAGCCTGTGGCGATAAACCAAGCGAAGGTGGCGTTGCAAAAAAAGGCGTCGTCGTCAAAGATGCGCCCAAAGTACTGTTTTGTGGATTCGGCGTCGTTGTCTGATCCGCAGATGCAAGCAATGGATGGCTGTGGGCCGGGATCTGACTCACCGTCAAGGTAATCGATTCAGCGCCGCCCGTTTCCGCCAGAATGAATCCATTGCCCTGATGAATGGGCAGCCGGCCTCGCAAATCCGGCAGTGCAAAAGTGTTCTCGCCGTCCCCGCCATAAGTCGTGCCGATGAGTTGAAATAGCGTTTCATTTTCCGATATCGGAAAAAGCTGCCCCTCGCAAAACTCCCAGCCGACCGGCGCGAAATTGCCAGCAAACATACGGATTTCTCCTACATATGGTTGTCCCATGAACTGTACCCTTTCTTTAGGTTGGCGAGGGGAAAATACCCTGCAATGCAATACTGAAACTCAATGTCAGGAATGGTTGCATGTTTTGATGCGCCTGGCTTCCTCCTGCGTTTGTCACGGTTCCAGGCTGCAATGGCACAAGAGACGTTGGTGAGCGGTACGCTTCGTAGTTGGTTGAGCTTGCGAGCAAGGCTGTTCCGCTAGGCACGGCTGTCGTTCCAGGCGCGCTGGTTGCGTTTGCAACGTGCGTATGCAGAGGAATTTCAGCAATTGATAAGGTATGCGTTTGTGCCCCTGCACTCTCACCCAAGGTGTGACCACTGCCGACATGGATGGGCGTCCTGCCTCTTAAGTCTGGCAATGCAAATGTTGTCTGGCCGTTGCCACCAAACCTCGTTCCAAGCAATGAAAAAAGTGCCTGATTTTGGTTGATCGGCATCAACTGGCCGTTGCACAACGCCCACCCTTTCGGGGCAAAAATGAAACTCATGATCCGGATCTCGCTCAAGAACGGTTCTGCCATGCTTTATCTCCTTAGATATACAACAGGTTGAATTTCAACTTCCATTAAGGCGCAGCTGCACAAGTGGAGTTATTGACGACTGTAACTGTACCAAGCACTTCCGTCGTTGCTCCTGAGTGATTGTCGTCAAGTACAGTGGCCGCGGTTCCCGCACCGGATATTCCCGCCTCAAGGCTCGCAATCGCTGGAGCAACTTGACGCACCCTGACGCCGTTTACGCCTGGATCGCCATTCGGGAAGGTAGCAGTGTTGTTTCGTACATCAAAGCAACCGGTACTGCTCTGACGCGCCTGCACCACGATAGGACCGACCCCGGCAACGTTATCGCCTACCGACACGGCATTATTGATGACCGAAGCGGTGAACGATGGACTGGTATTTGTGTCGGGTGTATCAACCAAGATTGCACGTGAAGTTCCGCTTGTCGAGTTTTGAATAACTGTATTTCCCTGAACAAGAATATTCGCAGGGGCAACTTGTCCCACAGTACTCGTCAATGCAACGAAGACCGAATGGTTCGTCGCCGTTGTCGGTGAGGTGACCTGGTTGTTCTGGATCTTCGCAACCAAATTCGATCCTGCAGTCGCATTTCCTGGCGTTTGCCCAACAAAGATTCCAACGCCGCCAAACCCTGTGGAAATATTGTTGTCGACATCCAACGTCAAGTCGCCGCTAGCACCGTTAGAGAAAACGACCCCCTCATTACCTATGGTGCTCCTAATCCACTTAGAATTTCTGACTGCGAAATTGAGAGATGAGGTATCGTTCGACGCTGCTTGGATGGCTTGCGACTTGTTGTCGTTGAAATAGCTGTTATCAACGGCCACCGTCCCGTTCGCTGTTCCTTGCATTTCCATCTGGATTCCATCGGCACCACCCGCAACGCTATTGCTCGAGACCACGGTCTTCGCGATATTCAAAGAGAATGTCCCGCTCTGGTTGTAGAACTCCATGTTGTGCTCGATTGCACCACTAATGGTCGAGTCGGTGATTGAGTTCGTGCCCAACAGTCCATTGATCCCTGCCGGATTGCTCTTGCCGAACACCAGTGCTGAATCCTGTCCACCGGTCGTTGCGCCAATACTGCCATCAATCACGCTTTTCGCCAGAGTGAACCCATTGACGTTGGTGCCATAGATACCAAAATTGTCGGCAACGGTACCCGTAATATGCATGCGCGTGAGAGAGACGTTGGTTGCGTTATCCAGGCGGATTCCGGTTGCGGCGTTTTGAATGGTGCCGCCAGTGCAATCTGCCAGAACCGGCGCAGTTGGAACGGTATTTTTGTCGACCACGACGCCGCCGCAATTGCCTGCCGAGTTGCCGGTTATCGTGAAGCTGCCGGTCGTATTGACGAGTGAAATACCGGTGGCAGCGCCATTCACCGACACACTTCTAAAGGTTTGCGCGCCTGCAACACCTGTCAGCGAGATCGCAGTGCCGGTGGTTGTGGTAACGGTATTGACGATAGACGTATTATTTTGCGTCACGTTTATCGTCCCGCCGCCGGACGCGGTGAACGCAGCATTGGTACCGGTGTTAGCGTCTATGCCAGCGTTGAAGTTAATCGTCGTACCGGGATTGGTCGCAAGAGAAATGCCCGCATCGTTATCAGTGACCAGCCCGCCAAATGTAACCGTGCCGCCAGACTTGTTCGCCACGCTGACCGAACGTGCACTACCACTCGTAATCACGCCGTTGTACGTCAGTGAGGCTGTACCGCCACTCACATCGAACGTGTTGCCTGTGGCTCCAGACAAGTTACCAATGCCGAAGTGCGAACTTCCTGTGACGTTCGACAATTTAATCCCGTTTGCCCCACCGGACGAAGACACTCCGATAAAACTGCCACTTACAGCACCTGTGCTCAGATCCAGTGCCGGTCCACTGCCGCTGAGTGCGATGTCGCCGGTGGTCAAGGTGCCGAAGTTGGTACCGCTGACCGCTTTGGTGGTTGATGAGCCGGTCGTAAGATTCAAACCCCTGACGACATTCGTGGTGGCAACTCCGTTGAGCGTGACAATGTTCACGCCCGGCGTGCTGATGCTGATCGTCGGAGCCGTCTGACCCAGCGACGGCCGGATCGCCAGCGTACCTTGCGCCGGCGCAGCAATCGTGAACAAGGTATCAAAGTCCGGTGCCGTTACCCCCTGGCCGATGAGCCAGCCATTGGACCTGAGCAGCACGCTGTCGATGTGCGTTCCTGCATCCGAAATGAATATCCGCGTATTGGTTGCTGACCCGATGTCGCTCAATGCAGCACTGAGTGTGCATTCGTTACCTAAGCTGCAATTAGCCGAGCCGACATTTGAGGTTTTAACGAAATAGATCGCCGGTCCGGCCACGTCAAAGCTAACTGTTGCAGGGATGCTGTTCAGTGGAACCCCGGATTGTCCATTGTCATTGCCATCATCGGTCACGTGATACGTGAACGACACGGTCGTGCCAGCAGATGCCGGTGGCGGCGTGAAAGTGAAGCTGCCGTCGGCATTCAGCGTCAGCAGACAATCGGTGCACGTCGTGTCAGGTGTGGTGTTGACCACCAGTGTGGTGCCGGTATCGATATCCGTGCCGCCCAATTTGCCTATCGGATAGGTAATCGGAATCCCCGCTTGAGCAGGCAAATTGCTGAACGCATTTGCGACAGGAGCGTCATTAACCGGCGTCACAGTGATCGTAAATGTTTGCACAGCGCTGGTATCGACGCCACCGTTCGCGGTGCCGCCGTTGTCGTGAATCTGCACGCTCACTGTCGCGACGCCGTTCTGGTTTGCCGCCAGCGTGTAGGTCAAGGTACCAGTGGCACCGACTGCAGGCTGCACGGAGAACAAGGTGGTGTTGTTGTTGGATACGATGAAATTGACAACTTGCGCCCCCTCATTTGGACCGGCTGAGATACCAGTCGCCCAGCCTGGAACACTTTGCGCGACTGCGTCTTCCAGTACAGTCTGATTCGCACCCTTTGCGAATGAGGGGACGTCGTTGATGTTCGTCACAGTGATGGTAAAGGTTTGAACTGCGCTGGTATCTACCGCACCATTCGCGGTGCCTCCATTGTCGTGAATCTGCACACTCACTGTCGCGGCGCCGCTCTGGTCTGCCGCCAATGTGTAGGTCAAGACACCGGCAACATCGATTGCCGGCTGCACGGAGAACAAGGTGTTGTTGTTATTGGTAACGATGAAATTAAGCACTTGGCTCGACTCATCCGCGGCGCCAGCCGAGATGGCTGTGGCCCAGCCCGACACATTATGTGCACCGGTGTCTTCCAGCACCGCCTGATCAGCGCCTTTGGTGAAGGAAGGTGCATCGTTGACAGCCGTTACGGTAATGGTAAATGTTTGCACGATACTGGTATCGACGCCGCCGTTCGCGGTGCCGCCGTTGTCGTGAATCTGCACGCTCACTGTCGCGGCGCCGTTCTGGTTCGCCGCCAGCGTGTAGGTCAAGGTGCCAGTGGCGCCGACTGTAGGCTGTACGGAGAACAAGGCATTGTTGTTATTGGTAACGATGAAATTGAGCACTTGGCTCGATTCATTCGCCGGACCGGCCGAGACGGCAGTTGCCCAGCCTGGCACACTTTGCGGAGCAGCGTCTTCCAGTACAGTCTGGTCTCCACCCTTGGTGAATGAGGGGATGTCGTTGACTGCCGTCACGGTAATCATAAAGGTTTGCACGGCACTGGTATCGACGCCGCCGTTCGCGGTGCCGCCATCGTCGTGAATCTGCACGCTGACAGTCGCGACGCCATTTGCATTTGCAGCGGGTGTAAAGGTCAAGGCACCGGCAGCATCGATTGCCGGCTGCACGGAGAACAAGGCATTGTTGTTATTGGTAACGATGAAATTAAGTACTTGGCTCGACTCATCCGCGGCGCCAGCCGAGACGGCTGTGACCCAGCCCGCTTGACTAAATGCACCGGAATCTTCCAGAACTGTTGCATCGGCCCCTTTAGTAAATGATGGGGCATCGTTGATCGACGTGAAATTGACCGTACTGGTCGCAGTGTTGCTCAGATTATTAGCAACTTCGCCGTCATTAACTTGCCAGCTGATCGTGCGAGCAAGCGTCGAAGGCGAATTGGACGAATTGACGTACTGGACACTTCTCAACGCAATTTGATAATTTGCGATCGTGCTGCTGCCGGTCAAGGCCAAGGTACAGGTGCCTGCTGTATACACGCCGCTGATGCCGTTTTGCGTTGTGACAGAAAGCCCGTCCTCAGCGCTCGCACAATTGGTCGTGATCTGAACGGTCGCCCCGGTCAAATTCGGACTGTCGGTATCGTTGACAACGATTGTTGCATCGATCAGGGTTGCGGTCTGATTCTCGAGGTAACTGAGTGTGCCGCCTGCGGTGATTGTTGGGGCTACGTTGACTTTGACTTCGACATTGCGGGTAACAATATTGCTCAAATTACTGGAAGCCTCGCCATCGTCGACCTGAAAGCTCACCGTACGCAAAGCGGTATTGGTCGCTGGATTTGCATTACTGTACGTCACACTTCTCAGCGCCGACTGATAGTTGGCAGGGGAGGCAGACCCCGACAGCGCCATCGTACAGGTCGCAGCACTGTAAACACCAGTGATACCGTTCTGACTAGAGAAGCCAAGAACATCATCGGCGCTGAAACAATTGTTCGTAATTTGGACTGAAGCGCTCGCTAGATTCGCACTGTCGGCATCGCCGACAGTGATTGTGGATGTGATCGCAGTGGCTGGACTGCTCACAACATAACTCAACGTCGTCCCTTCGATAGCGGCTAGCACAGGGGTATTGTTAACCGATGAAATCGTAACGCTGGAAAGTGCGACAGGACTATTGTCGTTAATGCCATCGTTTACCGTCACGGAGATGCTGCGGGTCGTCGTCGTCGGATTCGGTGAAGTATTGCTGTATCGCAGTGTACGCAGTAGTGCTTGATAATCCGCCTGCGGTGCTACGCGAGTAATGGTCAACGTGCCTGTTGCCGGTGTATATACGACATCCGCAGCAAGAATCGGACCGCTACAAGCAGGTGCTATCTCAGGACAGAGTAAGCCAAGACTTTCGGACGCGCCATCCAGAACATTCGTAATCACGACTGTCGCACTTGCAAGATTAGTACTGTCGCTGTCGGCCACAGTCAATCCAGTCGATGGATTGGCATCGACCACCAATACTGCACCGCCTCCCTCAGTAAACCCTGCCGGGTTGGCGTAATCATTCCCGGCTACGGCGCTACCGCTGAGGTCAACCACTGGCAACACATTGCTCACCGTAATAGTCACAGTTGCAACACTATCGCCGGAACTGTTATGCGCGGTATAGGTAAAACTGTCGCTGCCAGCGAAATTAGCGCCAGGCGTGTAAGTAAAACTGCCGTCCGCGGACACTGTCGCATTGCCGTTAGTGGTAGCAAAAGTACAGGGCGCGGTACAGCTAGTGGTGCCGGTGACCGTGGTCACGGTCGGCGCTGGCGTGCCTGAATCATTAAACAATAAACCTGAGCCAGCCGGCACCGTAAGTACGACATCGTGTACCACGCTGTAATTGTCTGCAGTGGCAAAAGCAGACTGGTTTACGTTCTGCGAAACTACGGCGCTAGTGCTGCCATTGAAATTGGTATCGCCAACATACACCGCAGTAATTGAGTGGCTGCCAAACGCCAATGCAGAAGTCGAAAGTTGAGCCACGCCACCTGACAGCGGCACACTTCCAAGCGGTGTCACGCCATCTAAGAAATTGACATTCCCGGTAGCCAGACCCGCGCCCGGTGCAACTGCTGCCACGGTTGCTGTAAATGTGACGCTAGCAGCAACTTGGGATGGATTCGCACTCGAAACAAGCCCAGTGGTTGTAGCGGTTTTGCTTACTACTTGGCTCAATGGCAAGCTGGTACTGGTGGTGAAACTGGCATCGCCGTTGTAGACAGCCGTGATGCTATGGCTGCCTGCGCTCAAGCTGCCAACACTTAAAGTCGCAGTTGTCCCACTAACGACCGCAGAGCTTCCCAGCGTCGTTACACCATCTTTAAAAGTGACCGTCCCTGTCGGTGTGCCAGTCCCCGGTGCGATTACGCCAATGGTGGCAGTCAAGGTAGTACTCTGACCAAAACTGGATGGATTAATAGAGCTGCCGATGACTGTGCTTGTGCCTGCGGGATTGACGGTGATCGTTACCTGACCATCAGAAGTGCCGACAGTGTTCGTAATTCTGTAATTGAAGGTAAATGGGCCGACGAAGCCGGTTGCCGGGGTGTAATTGAAGCTGCCGTTTGCATTGACTGTCAATGCGCCGGAGTTTGCAACGCCGAAATTCAAGGTGGCGCCTGGCAGGCTGGCAATTCCCCCACTGGCGTTACCACCACCGAAGAAAGTTATCGTTGCAGGCGGACCGCCAAGCGAGTCATTCGACAATAATCCAGTTGGTGCCGCTGCGACGACCAGGCCTGCGCCGGAGCCTATGCTGTACGCGTCGTTGACCGCGGTTGGAAACGCAGCGGTTTTGACATCCGCACGGAAGTACACCCGCGCACCATCCCGTTTCATGAATACGGAGGAAATATCGCTACCCGCTGGCGCATCTGCCATCGGATCATGCACTAAGGCACTTACATCCGACCAGTCCCCGACCTGTCCGTCCAACACTACCGCTATCGTTGCCCATACGGGGGCAATAACGATCACGAACAACAAAGACGCACTCAACATGACGGCAGAGCTGGATTTTCTAAAACGGACAAATGCCGTGACCCCCAGCATCAGGATTAGCAGCGCTATTCCTATAGTACTAACAGTCGGGATTGCAGCGACGCCGAATAGAAAGCGGATATCGTTCCCAGTAGAGTTGAGCGTGACTGCATCCGAGCCAACCGCACCATCCTGATACACGAAACCAAGACGCCATTGCCCAAACTCGGGCGGATTTGGATAATACGATTCGATCACATCGTAACCGCCGGCGCCGACACCCAGCCCTACCGGCCAGCTCGACGAATCAATGGTAACGGGAGCGCTGAAAGTACTAGGGGGAGAACTGCAAGTCTGCTTGCTTACGCCAGTGACGCTTGGCGGGAAAGCAGCAGTATTGAGGGTTGTTATTAGAATTTCTTCGACGCCGGTAAAATTCCCATTGGGCGTATTTACTGTACAACCCGTTGCGGGTCTAGCATCTTGGTCGATCAATACTTGGAACTCTGCGGCGAAAACATTGGAGGTAATGAGCATGGCCCATACAGCCATCACAATGGCAAGAATCTTTCCGCGCATACAGCACTCCCTATAGATCAACTGGAAATTATATTTTTACTTATTACGATGGAAATCGAATATTGCAATTGGGAAAATATTAACGCAATGAATTGCAATTCCGATAACCTGGCAGAATATGACATTTTGGTACTCGTTGTCAATTTCAGTTTGATGACATCGCAATGCAATCTCTATGCCCGACGCACATTCATTTGAATCAAGGTGTTGTTGGTAATCAAATGGCAATTTTACTCAGCTCAATTTGCAATGAAATCGGATGCTTTCGCCTCATCCGGCTGATAATCTGGCATTGAAGCGGTGGGTTAAGTGTTGGTTTGGCTTAGCTCAGAAATAGCGATAGAAATGGCTTCTCTAAGCGGGTAAAATTCTTTTTATTCGTGACTGAGATCCGGCTCTTTTTGATCATCAGCGGCGCGGCTTTATGCAAATGCACCGTTTCCCCCTTATTTTTACCATTGCGCCTGCCTTAGACATTAATATTCCCAACATATTGTCCTGCGCTCCTGCGGTATAAGTTTGACCAGTGTTTACACCAACTATCGATAAAAATGGGCGCCCACAACGATGTTAAAATTTTTTTTGCTTTTTCTAGCTATATTGCTAAGTCTGTTTGCGTTTGAGCTAACTTCACCTGCACAAAAACTCATAGTTTCACCCGTAACTGCAACGGTCGCAAAATTAAGCGTCAGCCTGATCACCGTGTTCGATTCAAAGGTTATTGCTTACGACAACGTAATTCAAAACCAACAAAATGGCTTTGCGGTATCGATCCAACCAGGCTGCAATGCCATTGAAGCGTGTATCGTTTTGATTGCTGCAATGCTTGCCTTTAGCGCGCCATGGCGCCATAAACTGAAAGGACTAGTACTGGGCATCATTGCTGTACAGGTCGTAAATATTGCAAGAATCATTAGCCTGTTTTACATCGGCCAATGGCGGATGGATATTTTCGATTTTGCCCACCTTTATCTTTGGCAAGCGCTCATCATGCTCGACGTTCTTGTGGTTTTTCTCATTTGGCTACGCGCCATGCCTATCAAGCCCACGGTGCAAAATGCGGCATAACCGTCAACTGAAAAGCTTTTTAGTCCGAGTCGTCCTCTGCTTGCCTGCTTGTCTGGCGCTGTGGTATTGGCAAGCGGAATGGTTTAACACGCCGGCAGTCATACTCAGCGGTTGGACAATGCAGTCTATGTTTCCCGAGTGGGTTGAAGCGATTGAATGGTCGCATCGAACTGCTAGTCTGGTAACAACTTTGAAAGTGTTAGGGATGACTAGCGGAACAACGCTGGGGCAGCAGGCGTTGATGGTAGTTGAAGTGAACCCCCTTGGTTACACGTTTGGGCTGCCTCTGTTTGCATCGCTGATGCTGGCGCGAAGCTCCAAAAATCAACTATGGAAATTTCTATTGGGTGCAGCCCTACTTATTCCGTTTCAGTCGTGGGGCATCTGTTTTGATTTACTAAAACAAGTGGCTATTACGTCAGATCGAGATATTGCAGAACAAGTCGGTTTCGCTGGATGGCACAACGAAGCAATCGCGCTTGGTTATCAATTAGGTAGTCTCATCCTGCCCACACTCGCTCCAGTGATCATCTGGCTATCCCTTGATCGGACTTTTATTCCAATGTTGATGCTGGAAGGCGAGTTACAAAGTCTATTAAATCCAGATGGCATTTCCACTTTGGAAGTAACTAGCGAAGTAACTAGCCAGATAACTAGCCAGATAACTAGCCAGAAAATTCCAGGATTCGATAGCGTGCAAAAATAATAGTTCTGTCGCATTAGCGGGGCCGTCGCAGGGATCAGGTAGGCTTTGAAGCGCAAGAATATGGACCACGGCCATGCTCAGCTTTAAAGGACTGCGCTGCCTGATCGACATCGTCGTGGTCTGCACTTCCTGCTGACGGCCAAGCGCGACAGGGCCGGAGCCTAGTGCTTCTTTGATAAGGCGATGGGCAAAAGCGGTGCCAACATGCGGCGCAACACGCTTCGCTATTCACGCCCTAGGGATTGCGGCTTACGGCGTTTTGATTTGGCTGGCTTGAAGCAGAACTTCAAACTTATCCCATCTCAGGTTGAGGCCGCCATGCCCAGGATTCGACTCAGAGCTGGCTTGGAGGGACTCATATAAAGCATTCCAGTCAACGAAGAGATCTGCCATTGCTCGATTTCTTGATCCAGCACTTGCTTGTCTATTGGCCAAACCAAAAATGTCCCGAGATACTGGTCATCTTGTTCGTCGAACAGCGACTTGAAGCGATGAGATACACCGTTGACTCTGCGATGCCGGCTCCGTGGCCCTTCGTACCACTCGTTTTCCGCGTAGACCTTCTCAGTGAACCGAACTCTTCCATTGCTACACTCTCGTTTGAACGGCCTATCGTTGCACCGAGGTGAAGCCGAGGGAATCCAAATGCGCAGCATTTGGGTGTCCGTTGACGGATTTGTTATGCATTCAGTTTTCTACAATATCGAAACTATTTACAAAGTCGATTACTTCCTTAGCTGCTTGGCTATTACTCGTTGGGTATAGTCCCTGAACCATTAGCGCGTGGAAAGGTGTTTCGAATAGCGCGATCGTGACGGAAAGCTGGGAGTTGATAGCTCCGCGCAAAAGCTTTCCTGGGTGGCTGCCCCGTTGGATGTTTGTCACACCATTTTTAGGGTCAAGCACAAAACCAGGCATGCCGTTTGTGACATCTTGTACTGCGGTTGCTAATAGCGCAGATTGCTCTTCAGGTGTATTGGGGCGGTCTGATGACAAAAACGTTACGCCAACGCTTGTCATACTTCGCGGGGTTTCAACAACGTAGAGCTTTCGCTTGTAAGAGTTTCCGCTTGCCCCTCTCAAACTATCGGCTTTCACAGTCGGCGTGGCTTTGAATGCGACTGAAAACACGCCTTCGTCATCGGAGTAACGGGGCGCCGTTGGCGCCGCGGAAAGAGCGGGCATAGCACAAAGAGCGGTAAGCCCAGCGATAACGAGGAAAATTGCCTGTTTCATTCTTGAGGTCTCCAGTGAGTCACTGTTTGGGGCATAACGTTAAGCTCAGCCGCAGTTTGTAAGTTGGTTTTTTGTGGAATACTTTTACGCAGCAAAACCACAAAAAAGCGACTTGCGAACTGTCGAGTGCGCGAAGCGCACGATGCTGGAGCGCCTAGTTAAATTACTAGTTTGCATCTTTGATCGCTGCAATCCATTTTTTCAGGGTTGCAAGCTGATGATTAGAAGAATTCTGTTCCTGCTTGGTATTAATCGATCTTAAGGTGATCATTTTCCCTTTCACATTCATAAAGCATATTAATGTTCTTGTTTTCATTGTTTTCCCATTAAAAATAATACTATTTGAATTGCTTAATATCACATGATTTTTTGAAGAATCAATTTCCGTCATCAGTGTATTCTTGACTTCAAAATCTACATTAATGTCTGATGATTTTTTTATTGAGTCAATCATATTTATCTGTGAATCAGTCAATTTTCCGCTATTTTTAAGTGCGAAATTGTTATATTTTCTTATCGCGTCATATAATTTATTTACCTCTTTTTCGAATTTTAATTCATCAAATGTTTTATTTTGGTATTCCTTAATAATTTCTACTTTATGAACAATAGTTCCATTTCCTTCAGACCATTCTTGTGTGTTCGCATAACATGTTATGAGCGATGATTGAGCGTCGGTAGACTTGCTCACATAGTCATAAGTATTTTTATCTAGGCACGCTTCTTCAAGGCTGGAATCAGGCGATAGTAATTTGAGATTAACCCCTCCAATATCATATCCACTGCACAGCAGGGGAACAAAGAAGGTAAGCAGCAATAAATATCTCATTTCGATTTCTCATTAATTTAATGTTTGAGATGAGAGGCATGACCCGGCTTGCCGGGGCATGTCCTCTCGATTGAAGGGTTAGCCATCGCTGCTCGAACAACCGGAGAAGTCATTTCTCCGTTGCTACCACGGCTGATTCAAGTATTGGTAGGTCTTCGGCGTCCTCTGCCGCCAGACGCCACTTGCCAACTCACTGAAAAATTGTTGGCAATAGTCACGAACAACCTTCCTCTCGATCGATGGATCGGCACCTTTGAAGGGAGCGACAAGCTTGTTCTCGTAGCCCTGATTAACCATCTCCGGAAACTGCCGGGAAAGCTTGGGGCTCATCTTCTCCAACTCACGAAATCTTTGCTCCGCAACTTCGATCTCTTTTGCGTCCAATGATCGCCACCTTTCGATGTCGCTTTCGATTCTTGGCTGCAGTTCGGGGAAGCGCTTCGAGCATTCTTGCTTCATGCGACTCGACAGACCGATGGTCATCTTGTACATGCCAACTGCCTCGCTTGGAGAATCTGCGTCCGTATACGGAAGAGACCGAGCAAGGCAAGGAGCTTGGGCTGCCGAGAAGAGGACTGCTGAGAGAAGGGAGGTGATGATCTGTTTCACGAAGTCTCTGTGCGATGGCTAACGTAATGTATGCCGCAAAACCTGCGGTATATATCGGCGGCTGCGGTATACATCAGCCGCTCGAATTGCTTGAAAATGGCTTACCTATTGGTTGTGCGGTGCATGCACTGTGTTTTGCACAGGTAAAAAGCAAGCGTGAAACTAGTTAAACCTCCGTTGTAATCGGCTCACTTGTTGAATTTTGTGGGCAAGGCAATTTGTTGCATGAATTTTAACCTGCGGTTTCCTCAAAAATACCCATGCCCAATATCTTTTGCATAAAATCTGCTCAGATTTGTAAGGCGCAATACGCTTCGCTATTGACGCCCTACGGGTTGCGGTTTACGGTCTTTACGAATTGCGACTTACGACGTTACAAGCGAAACGGGAAACCGCCTCCCAAATCAATTTGGCCATAAATGGTTAGTCAACATTGCGCCTAAACCAAAGGTGGAGAAAGCCAGATACTGCGCAACAAGCTTGCTGCGTGGTGATTTGGCCGGGGTTGGACGACGCATCCAGCAGGAGCAGATTAGAAATTTCTGTCTTTGCGCTGGGCGAAATCGGTGTTGCTCGCAATGCTTCCTCAAAATCACCGATGTCTGGATGAATTACTCGGAGCAGATCCCGACAGTATTGCGCACAGCATCTGACAGTCGCTTCGTTTTCTGCTTCGCCACCACAAAATGTCCATTCAACGTCCATCAAGCGGGTTGCCAAAAAGTCTGTGACCCAAAAGTCTTTGGGTTTTAGTTGCGACTGGAGTGTTGAAAAAAACTCGAATCGCTCGTCTTCGGAAATTGGCAATTGCATAGGTTAAGGTTTGAGATGAAGGCCGTTAGTCAGTTAATTTTTAGAGCGCAATGGGCTTTATTTATGGCACCGAAGGCGGTGCCAATTCATGCGGCGCAATACGCTTGGCTATTGGTGCCCTACTGATTGCGGCTTACGGGTTGGTGGCGCAGGCGGCATTGATCTGATGTAAATAGTGGGGGTATATGGCAAAAAATGCCTTCAGGACCACGGTTTTATTGGGACTTTAAAAATACTGCTATGAGTATATTTTTAATGAAAAAAGCCGCAAGCCGTATAATTTGTAGGGCGCAATGGGCTTTATCTATTGCGCCGTATGCGGTGCAGCTCCAAGCGGCGCAATACGCTTCGCTATTGGCGCCCTACGGATTGTGGTTTACGGCCTTACGGATTGCGGCTTAGGGCCTTAAAAACCTGTAGGGTGAATGGTTAAGTGTCAAGCCGATAGGCGCTTGCATGAATATCTGCGTCTCCGGAAACCGCTACGACTCGCGTGTATCTCGCTACGTGCGTGTGATACAGAAAGTGACCAACTCGATGGAGTACCTTTGGGTTTGAGCATGAAACCAAAAACCGATTGTCTCCTGCAAGCTCAACCGACGCACCGCGGTCCCGAAGATGGAATGCACAGTATTCACGTTTTGTCACAGCTAGATGCTCTGCAAATTCAATCGTGAATGACGAGGTATTCATAAATGCACAACGCATGTTAATGGTTCAAATCGAAGTGAAGTCGTCATCGGCGATGCCCCTCGACCGGCATGTTAAAGCGCCTCATCGTTCTCCAGGTCGGAGTTTGAATGCCACGTCAATTTGTCCGTCAAGTGCAGCACTAACAGCCTCACTCCATTGTGCCTTCACCGCAGGATCGGCCGGCGTTCCATCCGACAGAAGTGAAAGTCCTCCCAATAGCCCACCTAGTTCATCAGACTTGGTCATCCGATACTCCGCCTCCAGAAAAGAAAACATCGCTAGATACGCCTGTTGTTCACTGAGTTGTCTCATGGGGAAGGTCCGACGCTTTAATGTAATGTATGCCGCAAAACCTATGGTATATATTGAATGGCTGCTGCGGTATACATCAGCGGCTCGAATTTCTTGAAAATGGCATGCCTATTGGTTTTGCGGTGCATGTACTGTATTTTTGCACAGGTATAAAGCAAACCGTGAAACCCGGCAAACCTCCTTTGTAATCGGCTCACTTGTTGAATCTTGTACGCAAGCCAATTTATTGCGTGAATTTTAACCTGCTGCTTCGTCAAAAATACAAACTCCCAGTCTTTTTGCATAAAATCCGCCCGGAAATAACCACCCATCACAGCAACTCCACACTCTCCAGCGTCAAATAACAACTCTCCCGCGTCGTATTCACAAAATCCGTCAAATACGACCGCGCAGAAATCTCCGGTAAGCAAGCCGCATACAGCCGCCCGGTCAAGCCAGTCGCGCTAATCCGTTTCGCCAGCACATAATCGCGCTTCAGGTAATTTTGCGCGGCCCAGATTGGCAGGGTTGCAATGCCACGCCGGCTGGCAACCAGTTGCAGCATGGCCACGGTCAATTCGGTAGTGCGGCGCGGCGGGTTGATGCCGGCAGGTTTCAACACCTGGCGCACCACGTCGAGCATATCGTCCGGCACTGGATAAGTGATCAAGGTGTCGTTCGCAAAGTTCTCCGCCACCAGAAAGTCGCGCCCCGCCAGCGGATGGTCGCGCGCCACCAGCGCCACGATCTCGAACTGGAACAGCGGGTGATAATCCACCGTTTCATCGGTATCGACCTCCGACACAATTGCCACATCGGCCCGGTGCCCATACAGCAGCCCGACCGGATCGGCCTGGAAGCCGGACACGATATCCAGCTCCACTTCCGGCCAGCGCTGGCGAAAAATATCCATCGCCGGCATCAGCCAATCGAAGCAGGTATGGCATTCGACCGCGATGCGCAACTGGCCGGCCACGCCTTGCACCAGCCGCAGCACATCGCGCTCGGCCGCATCGACTTGCGGCAATACGGCATCCGCCAGTTTCAATAGCCGTTCGCCGGCTGGCGTAAAGCGCACCGGATTGGATTTGCGCTCAAACAGTGGCGTGCCGTGATGGTCTTCCAACTGCTTGATTTGATGGGACAAGGCTGATTGCGTCAGATTGAGCAAGACTGCAGCGCGCAGCAGATTGCCGGCTTCGCGTAGGGCGAGCAGGGTTTTGAGGTGACGTAACTCTAGGATGGATTGCATTTAGGGCAGCAGCGTTGGGTTATTGCACAAAAAGGTTTGGTCGTGTTGTCGTACCGAATTTGCTTACCAAAATTGCCACCACGGTTTTCTTTTCACTTTTTGCGACTGCATGTGCAAATTTCTAAGCTCGTCCATTTTTCTAAGAAATCGGGCGTTTGCAGTGTTTGAGACCTCATTCAATTTGATGGTTGCATCTCTTTGAAAAGCTTCATCTGCCTCTACATTTGCCAAAATAAATTTTTTCCCGCTGGGCGTGGAAAAGAATTTAATCGCTTCACCAATATCTTTTTCAGTCAAATTTGCTGCCAAAGATTTGGCCATTATGTTTTTGAATGTTTCCACATCCAAGTACTCACATGACTCGTTGTAATAATCGGCATATGCCTGATTCACTTTGGGCCAAAGCTTGGATTTCGGTGTTATTTCACCAAAGTTCTCTGGTGACACTTTGAAAGCGGTATCGGCTGTTTGTTGGGTCGTTAATTCCTTGCAGATTGACACAGCTTTTTGAAAAATTTCTTCATTTTTCATCATGCCAATCAAGGTCAATGCAGCTGTTTCGCCGGATGTATTGGCTGCGAAAATAAAGCTGTTGGGAACCGTGATCGCAAGGGTCAAAATTGCAATTTTATTTTTCATATAGGTCC
>JAZKIX010000078.1:0-1725 GCA_040384645.1 Pseudomonadota bacterium
GCCTTGGTGGGTGCCATCTTCTGGAACCTGTTGACCTGGTATTACGGCATTCCCTCGTCCTCGTCGCACGCTCTAGTTGGCGGCTTGGTCGGTGCAGCAGTGGCGAAATCGGGTACCAGCGCGCTCATTTCCAGTGGCTTGATCAAGATTGTGGCTTTTATAGTCCTGTCGCCGCTATTTGGTTTTGTGCTCGGTTCGATCATGATGCTGCTGGTGTCGTGGGTTTTCGTGCGTGCCACGCCACGGCGGGTCGATAAATGGTTCAGGCGTTTGCAGCTGGTTTCGGCTTCTGCATACAGCCTGGGACACGGTGGAAACGATGCGCAAAAAACTATCGGCATCATCTGGATGCTGCTGATCGCAGCCGGCTACTCTGGCGCTGCCGACAAGATGCCGCCGATGTGGGTCATCATTAGCTGCTATACCGCGATCAGTCTGGGTACCTTGTTTGGGGGCTGGCGCATTGTGAAGACCATGGGCCAGAAAATTACCAAGCTCAAGCCTGTCGGTGGCTTTTGCGCCGAAACCGGCGGCGCAATTACCTTGTTTTTAGCGACCGGTTTGGGCATTCCGGTATCGACTACGCATACCATTACCGGCGCCATTGTCGGGGTGGGTGCCGCGCAAAAAATGTCGGCAGTGCGGTGGGGTGTTGCCGGCAATATCGTATGGGCCTGGGTATTTACGATCCCGGCGTCGGCTTTCATTGCGGCGGTTGCTTGGTGGGCGGGAACCCAGATTTTTTAAGAGTGGATACGCGCATGACTCCCATTCTTTTTCCAGTATCCGGGTTGCAAATACGCCTGTCGTAAAAAATCGACGAAAGCACGAATGCGCAACGGCAAATGCCGTCGTTGCGCATACAGCGCATAAATATCGTTGTCAGGTGCCGCAAAAGCGTCCAGCACGGTTACCAGTTGGCCGGATTCGATTTCCGTCCCCACTTCCCACATAGAACGCCATGCCAGCCCCTTGCCGGCCAAGGCCCAGTCGTGCAGCACAGCGCCGTCGTTGCAGGCCATATTGCCGGCAACTTTCAAGGTCACATTCTTGCCATTCTGGCGAAAATTCCAGCCGCGTTGGCTGCCTTCATTACTGATTGCCAGACAGTTATGGGTAGCAAGTGCGTCTAGCGATTGCGGTGTGCCATAGCGCTTCAAATACGCCGGTGCCGCCACGACTACACGCTTGTTGTCGGCCAGTTTGACGCCGACCAGGGTGGAGTCGGGCAGGGTGGCGATGCGGATCGCGACGTCAATACCTTCGCCGATCAAATCGATGACGCGGTCGGTCAAATTCAGCGATAAAGTCAGCGCGCGGTGTTCTGCCAGAAAGGAGGGAATCAGCGGCGCCACATGCTGGCGCCCGAAACCTGCCGGTGCCGAAATAGTTAAATGACCACTGGCCCGAGCGCTGCGTTCTGATACGGCCAATTCCGCATCGGCCAGATCGGCCAGAATCCGCTGGCAATCGTCCAGAAAGGAAAGACCTTCCGTCGTCAATGCAATCTTGCGCGTGGTCCTTTGCAAGAGCTTGATGCCAAGCCGTTCCTCTAGCGCATCGAGTCGGCGCCCGATCATGGCAGGCGCGATGCCTTCGGCTCTTGCGGCGGCGGACAAGCTGCCTTTGGCTGCGACATCAACGAAGGTGGAAATTTGTTTGAAATGATCCATAGGTTTCGATTTGAACGATTTTCTGGGGTGGCCATTTATAACTAAAACGAAA
>JAZKIX010000079.1:0-1780 GCA_040384645.1 Pseudomonadota bacterium
ATGAGTTTTACCAAGGCCGCCGTTTCATTGAATCTGCCTAAGGCAACCGTATCCGCGCAAGTCATCGCATTGGAAAAACGCTTGCGCGTCAAACTGCTGAATCGCACCACCCGTCACGTCAGTGTGACGCCGGAAGGCGCAGGTTATTACGAACGCGCGATCCGTTTATTGGGCGAACTGGAAGAAACCGAAGCAGCCGTCAGTCATGCTGCGATGTCACCCAAAGGCAGATTGCGCGTTGACGTTCCAAGCTCTGTCGGACGCCGCATCATTGCCCCGGCACTCGCCGAGTTCTTCGACCGTTATCCGGAAATCGATCTTGAAATGGGTTGTTCGGACAGGCCCGTCGATCTTGTCCATGAAGGTATCGATTGCGTAATCCGTGGCGGCGACGTCAATGATGAATCGCTGGTCGCGCGACGTCTGGGCGACTTCCGCATGATCACCTATGCTGCCCCCTCTTATATCGCCAAACATGGCGCGCCGAAGAATCTGGAAGAACTGGAACGTCATCAGGTCGTCAATTTTTTCTCATCAAAAACCGGCAAGACTTATCCGTATATTTACGAGCAAGATGAGATACAAACCTCAGTTCAAGGTCGCCCGCGCGTCGCCATCAACGACTTCGACATCTGTGCTGTCGCTGCATGTTCAGGCATAGGGCTGATACAACTGCCGGCTTTTATCGCAAACGAATACACCACATCGGGCCAGTTGGTGCCCGTACTTGAAGGCTATATGTCGGAAGTGATTCCGGTATGGATTTTGTATCCACCGAATCGGCATCTGTCGGCGAAGGTAAGAGCCTTCGCGGAATGGACTGCAGAGTTATTTGCAAAAGCAGAATTCAGCACCCAGAATTCTGCTTAATTTCCACCTCACCCCGACTACCAAGTAATCGCATCGATAGAGCCACTGTTTCGCAAACCAAAAGCACCACGCTAGCCTTCCCACATTTAAATCGTATAGCTTTCCTTTATCGAGAAAGCAGACGTAAAACAAAAGCAGAGAGAGCGACGCCCATTAAAAGCGCTAAAAAATACGTCATGAACACTGCAGTCCCAATGACGATTTTCGCTACGCTATTATTCCGTGGGGAATTCGATATTTCCAAGTCCCCAGGCCACGGAATCGAATAAAAATATTTAATGCCGATTCTTAATAGAAGAGTAATCAACCCGAACAAAAGTCCGACGAGTAACGCGCCAGATAAACAGATAAACATCAGCCGGCTTCGTTGCATCCCTTCATTCAAGAAAAATCCCGCCAGAGGTACTAACGCCCCGATTACGATGAGATAGTTCTGGACTTTCCATTGAGTTTTCATTGTTTTGTGACCTCTCCTAGAAGGCTTGAATCTGATGTGGTGCCGATGTTCGCTTTGGGTCGAAAGCAGCCCGTTTGATTACACGTCGGCCCAAATGGTTGCTCTGGTATCGAACATGCTTTTGTGCTGCGGGATGAACGGCATCAGAGCATCCCGTCACGACTCGACACCCTAACTGGCTGTAGCCGCCACATTGGCCCGCGCCGCATGCAATTTTTTGTAGCTATCGATCAGGCGGTGGTGCCTGTCGAGTCCTTCCAGTTTCATACTGGTTGGCGTCAAGCCAAAGAAGCGCACGCTGCCGTCCACTGAGCCCAGCACTGCGTCCATTCGCGGATTACCAAACATCCTGCGGAAATTGACGACGTAATCGTTCAGTTCCAGGTCGTCGTCGAGCTGAACTTCCAGCACAACGTTCAAGGCTTGATAAAACAATCCACGCTCGACAGTGTT
>JAZKIX010000080.1:0-4853 GCA_040384645.1 Pseudomonadota bacterium
TTTTGCCAGTGACGATGCCATCAAACCGAGACCCGGCAAAATCATGCCGCCGACCAAAGTGCCGTCGGCATTCACCGCATCTATCGTGGTCGCGGTGCCGCAAGTCGCAACTACCAGATTCCTGTTCGAGAACAAGGCATGTGCTCCTATCACTGCCGCAAAGCGATCGCTGCCCAGTTGCGCCGGGTTCAGATACTGATTGCGTACACCGCCCAATGCGGCTGCCGAGGCAAACCATTCCATCGCAATCGGCTTGATGCCTGCTGCGCGCAGCACTGCCTTTTCAAGTTCGTCACGCAGCCCTGCACCAGCCACATTCGACAACAGGATGCGACCTATCTTGAAGCCGCTCCATGCTTGCACCAGCTGCGCCGCGTCGGCGCGCGCCACGCTGCCGGACGCATGCCAGTTCCCCGGTATTTGTGCTATCGAGCGATCGACCACGGCCCATTTGATACGCGTATTCCCTGCATCGACCAATAAGAGCATCGCCTCAATCCTCCGTGTATTCTTCTGTGTATTACTCTGTGATTCGCAACGACACATCGCCGGCGGCGATCGCAATCCGACCTTGCGCAGTATCCAGCAACAGGCATCCTGTTGCATCGACGCCCGCGCTTTTCCCACTATGCAGAATTTCCCCCTGATCCAGAATATTCACGGCGCACCCTGCATAGGCATCCAGCGCATTCCATGCGCTGGCAAACGCCTTGAATCCGTTTTGCTCGAATGCCGGCAAAGCCACACTGAAAGCATTCAGCAAGGCCGCCATCAATTGTTCGCGTTGCGCCGCCAGCATCGGCGCATCAGCCACTGTTCTACCGATTTTTTCGCTCAATTGCTGCGCCTGCGCGAGATTGATACCGATGCCTATGACTGTCCAGACCGATGAGCGGTCGGTTTTATCCAGCGCCGTTTCAATCAGGATGCCGGCCAGTTTGTCGCCTTCTTTCAAGACATCGTTCGGCCATTTAAGACGCGCAGCGACGCCAAACGATGTCAGCGTTTCGGCCAGCACCACGCCGACCGCCAGCGACAAACCCGCCAGCGCCTGCACCGGCAAGGCAAATTTCCATGCCAGAGAAAACGTCAGTGTAGAACCGGCCGCCGAATGCCAACTGCGCCCGGCGCGGCCTTTACCCGCAGTTTGCAACTCGGCCCACAACAAGGTCGGGCCATCCAGTCGCAACACATCTGCCAGCAAATCGGCATTGGTCGAGCCCGTCTCGGCGACGATGCGAATGGCAATATTCTGTGCGCTGGGCCCGCACAAGGCAGCCAAACTTTGCGATGTTATGGACGATGTCATGTGCGCATTGTAGCGGGATGGCTACGCCGACGGAACCGAGGCTGCGCCAATGCAGAAAACGGATGTACGGTGCCGCACGTGACGACTATGCGTTTCTCCCTTACACTTCCCGCATGCTCAACGACGCATCTCCCACCCTCAGCTACAAGCCGGACGACAATGCTACTGCCACGGTAGCCGGATCGTGGCAAGTCCGTGCACTGGCAGATGCCCGCACGATGGCAGCCCTTACCGCATCGCTGGACACTGTATGTAAAGCCACCGGCGAGGTGCAGTGGGATCTGTCGCAAATAGCCGCGCTGGATTATATAGGCGCGCAATTATTGTGGAATGCCTGGGGCAAGAAGCGCCCTGCGCAATTGAAGCTGGCGCCGCAGCATGAAGATTTTTTCCGGCGGCTGGAAGAAACCGGTACCTTGACGCTGAAGAGACCGCCGAAAAAATACTGGTACGCCCCCACATCCTTGCGGCAACTCAAGCACACCTTGCTGGATCATCTGATCGGCTTCATCAGTCTGATCGGTCAGTTGATGATGGATCTTGGCCGCTTTTTGCGGGAACCGGGACGTGGCCCGTGGAAAGAAATTTCCGCCAATATTTTCCATACCGGTTATCAGGCGCTGGGCATTACTGCACTGGTGGGATTTTTAATCGGCGTGGTGTTGTCTTATTTGTCGGCACAACAATTGCATCAGTTTGGCGGCGATATCTTCCTCGTCAACATTCTTGGCATGAGCGTGATCCGCGAACTGGGTCCTTTGCTGGCAGCGATTCTGGTGGCTGGCCGTTCCGGCTCATCGATCACGGCGCAACTCGGTGTCATGCGCGTGACGGAAGAACTGGATGCGATGCTGGTGATGGGCTTGCCGCATGGCTACCGCTTGATCATGCCGAAAGTGATTGCGCTGGCGATCTCGATGCCGCTGCTGGTCATATGGACCGATGCGATGGCTTTGATAGGCGGCATGGTGGCAGCCAATCTGGAACTGGGTTTATCGTATAAATACTTTATCCGCGAACTGCCGGATGCAGTGCCGCTAGCCAATTACTGGATAGGCCTGGGCAAAGGCGTGGTGTTCGGTAGCCTGATTGCACTGGTGGCTTGTCACTTCGGCTTGCGGATAGAACCGAATACCGAAAGTCTGGGCGAAGGCACCACCATCTCCGTCGTCAGTGCGATCACCATCGTTATTCTGGCGGATGCCGTGTTTGCCATCATATTCACCGAGGTGGGATTCTGATGGCAGACACACGCGACAATGTGATGCAATGCGATCCGGCCGAAGCAGCGGCGCGGCCCATCATTCAGATCGAGAATTTGTATACGCAGTTCGGCGATGTGGTCGTTCATGAAGATCTGAGCCTGACGATTAATCAGGGCGAGATCGTGTCACTGGTGGGTGGCTCAGGTTCCGGCAAAACCGTATTGCTCAGGCAGATGCTGGGCTTGAATCATCCGGCGCGCGGCACGGTGCGCGTATTTGGTGAAGATATCAACAGCATTGATCAGCAACATCTGCAGCAACTGCGCAATCGCTGGGGTATGCTGTTCCAGCAGGGCGCGCTGTTCTCTGCATTTACAGTGTTCGACAACGTGGCGCAACCGATGCGTGAATTGCGCGTGTTGCCCAAGCAATTGATACGCGATGCCGCGTTGTTGAAACTGCAAATGGCCGGCATCGGTCCGGAACATGCGCTGAAAATGCCATCCGATTTATCCGGCGGGATGATCAAACGTGTGGCGCTGGCGCGCGCACTGGCACTGGAGCCGGAACTGCTTTTTCTCGACGAGCCGACTGCCGGACTGGACCCGAATGCGTCGGAAAGTTTTGTCGACCTGATACGCACGCTGCGCGATGAAATGCAGTTGACAGTGGTGATGGTCACGCATGATCTGGATACGCTTTTTTCGCTGTCATCGCGGGTCGCAGTGCTGGCCGACAAACACATCATTGCGTATTGCGAGCCGGCTAACGTCGTCGAGTTCAAGCATCCGTTTATTGAAACGTTTTTTCGCGGTGAGCGTGGCTTGCGCGCCATCGAAGCAATGCCGGATGCACCAGACAACAATGAAGAAAGTCGTCAGGAACACAAGCAACAACAACGTCAGGACAAAGCATCGTGAATAATCTGAAAAACAATTATGGAAAATAAAGCGCATGCATTAATGGCCGGCATTTTCACGATCGTTTTATTGATCGCTGCCGTGCTGATCGCCCTCTGGTTCAACCGTGACCGGGTAGAACGCACCCCGTATGAAATCGCCACCACTCTGTCGGTACCCGGCCTTAATCCACAAGCTGGCGTGCGCTATCGCGGGCTGGACGTCGGTCGGGTTGACGCTGTGCTGTTCGATCCACAAAAACCCGGCCAGATCCTGATCCGTTTCAGCGTTTCGAAAGACACGCCGATCACGCATTCCACCTTTGCCACACTCAGCTATCAGGGCGTAACCGGCCTCGCTTACGTGCAACTGGACGACGATGGCAGCAAACCCACCTTGCTCCCGTCAACCGCAAAAAAAGTGGCGCGTATAGAATTGCGTCCGGGTTTCCTCGACACCTTGCAGATACGCGGCATGGAAATTCTCAAAAAGACCGACATCGTGATGGGCAAGCTCGATACGATATTGTCTGAAGAAAACCAGAAAGATATTCTGGCCGCCTTCACGGATGTCAGCAAAGCCGCCAACAAGGTTGGCAAGATCCCGGATCAGCTGGAACCCACACTGACTAGATTGCCAGCCATGACGCTCAAGGCGGACAAGGTGCTGACCTCACTCAACAAGCTGTCCGACGACGCAACCGTTTTAACCGGCAAGCTGAACGAATTTACTACCCGACTGAATGCGCCGGACGGCCCACTGAACAGCTTTAACGGTGCCGTCAACAACGTGGGATCGGCCGCTTCCATCGTCGAGGCTGAAGTGGCGCCGCTGATAGATGAAACGCGCACATCGATGCGCGCCCTCAATCGCACACTGGAAACCTTCAATCAACAGCCGCAAAGTATTCTGTTTGGCGCCAGCCCGGCGCAGCCAGGACCGGGCGAAGCCGGCTTCACCGCACCTGCCGGTAAATAAAATCATTGCTCAAGGCTTACGATGAAAAACATGACTCGCCGATTTTTTACTGTGCTTGCATTAGGCAGCAGCTTGCTGCTCGCAGCATGTGCAACCGATACCCAATCAGTCGCCCTCTTCGATCTGGGTCCGCTACGTGCACCAACCCCGGTGAATCCAGGCGCGCCCTTGCCGGCCATCAGCATTGCCGACATCAAGGCGCCAATCTGGCTCGATAGTCAGGCCATGTTCTATAGACTCAATTACGCCAACGACTTGCAACCGCGTCCTTATTCAGCGAGCAAATGGACGATGGCGCCAGCCCAGTTATTCCAGTTGCGCTTGAAGTCGCGGCTGTCGCAAGCCGGCGGCGTGGTGGTTCCTGCATCCGATGGCGCAGTCAATCTGCCGGTCTTGCGGATTGACGTCGATGATTTTTCGCAAGGCTTCGATAGTGCCGGTCAGAGCAGCGCCAATATTGCA
>JAZKIX010000081.1:0-19771 GCA_040384645.1 Pseudomonadota bacterium
CGCGAGCACACCGATTTGCCGGAGGAATTGAATCGCATCGTGCTTGCCGCAGGTTTGTCGCCGTCACTCATCTGCCTGGAATTGAGCGAGGGCACCGTCATGTGTCATCCCGACAAAGTGATTCCGGTGATGCGCGCCTTGCGCTGTCTGGGATTCAAGATTGGCCTGGATGATTTTGGTATTGGCCAATCGTCGCTGACCCGCTTAAAAACCTTACCGATTACCTCGCTCAAGATCGACCGTTCTTTTATTGGCGGCTTACCGCAAGACGGCGGCGATGTGGCCGTGGTGCGTACCATTCTCGACCTGGGACGGCATATGAAATTGCATGTCATGGCCGAGGGTGTTGAGACTGACCATCAACTTAACTTTTTGCATCAGTTTGGCTGTATCCAGGTGCAGGGCTTCATGCTGGGACGGCCGATGCCGATTGGCGATTTGCTGCGGGTGCGGCGTTCGCTGGTGAAAATTTGATCGATTGCATTGCGGGATTTTAATTGGGGAAAATGCCGAAAGTCACTTCGACATTCCAACCTGGTTGGTCACCGTCATATGCCGGTAACACAATATGCAATGTGATCCATTACAATGCCCGCTTCGTTTTAAATTTCGTCTTGTCGTGACCTTGCGTTCCTCCTTCCTCCGCATTCTGCTGTCGTTGCTTCTGTTGCTCTCGCAGCAGATGGCGATTGCGCATGCGGTGTCGCATTTGGCGGATGGCGATCAACGATCAAGGTCAGAGAAATCGTTGCCCATCGATTCAGTTTGCGAACATTGTCTGGCCTTTGCCCAGATCGGTGGCGTGCTGGCAAGCGGTGCCAACTTATTGTTACCCATTGCGTTGTCCACGACCGTCCTGGTCGAAGCGGTGAACGATACCCACTGCCGCAGAACCGTCTGCGTATTCCTCTCCCGAGCACCGCCCAGCCACGCTTGATATGCCGTTGTAAGCGCGAAATTGCCTGGCAATGAAGATTGCTGGCGTTTGCTCGTCGCACGCATTTTGTGTGGCTTTTTCTCGCTGTTTTTCTGGCTGATACAGGCTCTTTCACTTTTACTTTTTACGATGCCGCGTTTGATCGCCGCATCTTGCCGTGCCTTTCAATTTATCGGGAATTACCATGTTCAAACACACCGTTTTAAGCGCGGCGCTGGCCGCTGCATTTGCTATTTCACTTGCTATGCCATTCCACGCGAATGCTGCCGAGGATCGCGCCCTGACCGAAATCCGTGCCCAGATCGAGCAAATGAAGCGCGGCTATGAAAGCCGGCTGCAAGCCCTGGAGAAACGGCTGCAAGAAGCCGAATCGAAAAATGCCGCAGCACAGGTGCAAGTCGCTGCAACGCCTCAGGCAGTGCCAGTGCCCGGTGCCGCACCGCAGCTTGCTGCCGCACCGACTGCGCCTGGACCGGGACCGGCACCGATCGCCGCAGCCCGCAGTAGTGGATTCAATCCTTCCATTGCACTTAATTTAAGCAGTACGGCCGCCAATCTGTCGCAAGACCCAGAGCAATACCGGCTGCAAGGCTTCCTACCCACCGGTGGCGAAGTCGGCCCCGGCAAGCGTGGTTTTAGCCTAGGTGAATCGGAAATCACCATGAGCGCCAATATCGATCCGCAGTTTGCCGGTCAGTTGACCTTTGCCCTGACGCCAGAAGACACGGTCGGAGTGGAAGAAGCTTTTGTGAAAACCACGGCCCTGTCCAACGGGTTCAATGCCAAAGCAGGGCGCTTCCTATCCTCAATCGGCTACCTCAACAGCATCCATGCCCACGCCTGGGATTTCGTCGATGCACCGCTCACTTATCAAGCATTTTTTGGCGGCCAATACAAGCCAGATGGCGTGCAAGTCAAATGGCTGGCACCGACCGAGAAATTTGTCGAGCTTGGCGTAGAAGTGGGCAGCGGCAGCGGTTTCCCCGGCAGCGGACGTAGACAAAACGGCTTTGGCAACAGCGCTGTGTTCGCCCACCTTGGCGACGATATTGGCGATTCCGCCAGTTGGCGCGCCGGCCTGTCTTATATGCGCAATACCGTCGAAAACCGCAGCTATGACGATAGTGACAGCAGCGGGGCCACGGTCAGCAATGCCTTCAGCGGCAAGTCCGGCACCTGGGTCGCGGATGCAGTCTATAAATGGTCGCCCAACGGCAATGCAAGCCAGCGTAATTTCAAGTTGCAAGGCGAATACTTCCGCCGTACTGAAAGTGGCACGCTGGACTACGACACGCAAGGCCAATCGCTGGGAGCGGCCAGCGGCGGATTCGACAGCGTGCAATCGGGATGGTACTTGCAAGGGATCTACCAGTTCATGCCGCAATGGCGCGCTGGTTTGCGGTATGAACGTTTGTCGTCCGGCACGCAACGTTTTAGCCTGGTCGATAACGGTAGTTTGAGTGCGGCTGATTTCCCCGCACTGGCGGCGTTTTCGCCTTCGCGCAGCAGCGTGATGTTCGATTACGCACCGTCGGAATTCAGTCGTTTCCGCCTGCAATTGGCACGCGATCAATCCAGCCCCGGCGTGATCGATCAGCAGGTGTTTTTGCAATACATCATGAGCCTGGGTACGCACAGTGCCCACAATTTCTAGGAACCATCATGAAAATTTCTGTGCAAAAAATCGCCAGCCTCGGTGCCGGCCTGCTGTTCTCGATGGCTGCCTTGCCCTCGCAGGCGACCATCAATATTTTGACTTGCGAGCCGGAATGGGCCGCATTGGCGACCGAATTGGGCGGCGACAAGGTCAAGGTCGCTAGCGCCACCAATGCCATGCAAGATCCGCATCGGATCGAGGCGCGTCCTAGCCTGATCGCCAAGACCCGCAGCGCCGATTTGCTGGTCTGCACCGGGCTGGAACTGGAAGTGGGCTGGTTGCCGATCCTGCTGCAACAATCGGGCAATGCCAAAATCGCTGAGGGCCAGCCCGGCCATTTCGAGGCTGGCCTATTGGTGCCGCGTCTCGATGTCCCCGGCAAAGTCGATCGCAGCGACGGCGATGTGCATGCTGCCGGCAATCCGCATATCCAGCAAAATCCGCACAATATCGCGCTGGTGGCGGACGGACTGGCCAAACGTCTGGCCCAGATCGATCCCGCCAACGCGGCCTATTACCAAATACGGCAAAAAGATTTTGCGGCGCGCTGGTCGGCTGCAACGACGAAATGGGAACAGCAGGCGGCGCCATTAAAAGGCGTCGCTGTCGTCGAGCATCATAAAAACATGGAATACCTGATGGGCTGGCTCGGCCTGCGCTTGGTCGGCATGCTTGAACCCAAACCCGGGGTCGAGCCGAGCGCAGCGCATTTAAATACGCTGCTTAGCCAGTTGCAGCAAAAGCCGGCAAAAATGGTCTTGCGTGCTGCTTATCAAGATGGCCGCGCTTCGCAATGGCTGTCCGAGCGTGGCCATATCCCGGTGGTGGTATTGCCATTCACTGTGGGCGGCGATGGCAAGGCCAAAGATCTGTTCAGCCTGTTCGACCTGACCGTGCAACGGTTGCTGGAGGCCGCCAAATGAACTTTGGCCAGATCGATTTGATGATTGTTGTCCCGGCATTGCTGGCCGGCTTGCTGGTACTCGTCACCCACATTCCACTCGGCGCACAAGTGCTGAAACGGGGCATCGTCTTTATCGATCTGGCGATCGCCCAGATTGCCGCGCTCGGCGTAATTTTGGCCGGGTTCTGCGACCTAGATCCGCAGGGCTGGGCGGTGCAGTTAACAGCCGGCGTAGCAGCGGCACTCGGTGCGCTACTGTTGACCTGGACTGAAAAGCGCTGGCCCGAAGTGCAGGAAGCGCAAATCGGCGTGCTGTTCATCCTGGCGGCGACCGGCGGCTTGCTGCTGGTGGCGCACAATCCGCACGGGGGCGAGCATTTGCAGGACTTGCTGGCTGGGCAAATCCTGTGGGTCCGGTATAGCCAGTTGATCCTGCCGGCAATCGGTACGGTATTGATCGTGGGCGTACTTGTCTGGTTTAACGAGCGCATGAGCCGGCTCGGCTTTTACCTGATCTTTGCGCTGGCGGTGACGGCCTCGGTGCAATTGGTCGGGGTCTATTTGGTCTTTGCCAGCCTGATTGTGCCCAGCTTGGGCGTGCGCAATTATCAAGGCCGCAAACGCTTGCCGCTGGCTTACGCAATCGGGGCTGCCGGCTATGCGCTTGGTTTGGTTCTGTCTACCCTGTTCGACTTACCTTCGGGCGCGCTGATCGTTTGGTGCCTGAGCGGGTTTGCCGCCCTGGCGCATGGGCTGGGGCCAGGAAAGGCCGCAGCAGATAGTTTGCATGTCTAAATATACTGGGCGGTGTATTTTTTGGCTTTTGTTGTCTTCACGTTCATGGAATATGCCAAACATTCTGTAGGTCGGGCTTCAGCCCGACAATTTGGCTTAGTCAATTGCGCAAGTCGGGTTAAAACCGGACCTATCAGTTTGCGTAACATCACTTGTCAAGCTGAACTGTTTCCGCATCCTGTTGCCGACGGTCGATGAATAGGCTGTTGCCATGCATTTTCTTGGCTTGTTTTTTTGCTTCGGCGGCAGCGGTGGCGATTTGATGATGTGAATAATATTGACCCGCATCAACCCGAATCGCCCCCAGGGACAGGCTGATTAGGGAATAAAACACTTTCTTCCCTTGCCGGTCTTCACTGATATAACCACCGCGTTCGCGGTCTTCGATGCTGTAAAAATTTTGGATCGCATCGGCAAAACTGGCCAAGGTACGTTTGCACCTTTCTTCCCAGTCCAGGCTTTGAAATAGGATCATGAAATCATCACCGCCAATATGGCCGATGAAATCGCAACTTGGATCGCAATGCGCTTGCAATAACTTACCGGTCAATTCGATGACATCGTCGCCCTTGCGGTAGCCATGCACATCGTTAAACGGTTTGAAATGATCCAGATCGACATAACAGGCGACGAAGCGGCTTGCATTTTGCAGCAGTTGATCAATGTGTTCATTGATCGGTACATTGCCGGGTAAAAGCGTGAGCGGATTGGCGTGACGGGCAGCACGGATCTGCATCTGTGTGATCTCGCGCATCAAGTCGTGCGCGGTGCCCATGCCAAGGTATTGGCCTTGTTCTGTAATGATGAAGCCATTGAATAAATGGTGCGGATCGGCCGCGACGATGATGTGGCTAAAGTCTTGCAAACGAGTGCCTTGATCAACGAGCAAGGGTCGGGTATCCATAAAAACCGAAATCGATTTGCGGCCGTAAATTTCGCGCTGATAAGGCCGGGCGTAGTGGTCGATCATATTAAAACGATTGATCAAGCCGACCGGCACGCCTTGATCAACCACCGGCAGGATTTGTAGTTGGGGATCCGCTAAAAAAATGTCGTACACCACGTTGTTCAGTGTGTCGGATGAAACGATCGGTACCGAACGCAACAGCTTGGCGACGGTCATGTTTTTCTGTTCCATATGCTCTCTGTGCGAGCGCACCGGAATTCCTTTTCGAATCAGCGCTTTATTCACTTCCGCTGACAGGAGTTTGGCGGGCTGGGCATGCGGGCGTGCGATGTGATAACCCTGACCACAGGCGACGCTTAGGTCTTGCACGATAAGCAATTCGGCCTGGGTTTCGATGCCTTCGGCGATCACCAGGGTGCCCGATTTTTTGGCTATTTCCTGGATCGAGGCGACGAATTGCTGCTTGACCGGGTCTTGATGGATGCCTTGGATGAAATGCATGTCGATTTTGACGTATTCAGGACGCAATTCAGACCACAGGCGCAGGCTGGAAAAACCTTCGCCTAAATCATCAATGGCAATTTGAAATCCCATCTGCCGGTAATGGACGACCGCTTCCAACAGCAGTTTGTAGTCATACGTCGGTTCGTTTTCGGTCAGCTCGATGATGATGCGGGCGGGATCGATGCCGACAGTCTTGATGGCGTCCAGCATTTCGCAGTGGCCTGCATCATGTTGCAACAGGCATTCTGGGCTGACATTCAAAAATAATTTGCCAGGCAGGGCAAGTTCGGCAAAACGTTCCAGCACCACTTGCCGGCACAACTGCTCGACCGCCAAGGTTAGCTTGTGCGCCCGCGCCACCTTAAATAGCATCATCGGCGCATGCAGCGGGCTGTCAGACGGGCCGCGGATCAAGCCTTCATACCCAATAATTTCACCGCCTTGCATCTGGACGATGGGTTGGAATACGGCGATCAATAGCCGCTGCGAAATGATCTCGTGCAAACTGCGCAATAAATTATCCTGAGCGCTGTTGCTGACATTGATCGACGGTGCAAGCATATTCAGACCAGGGTCAGGCTGTTTGACAAAAGGCCAGTGGGCAGATTCTGGAAGGCGCGATGCATTATTGTTTAGGCTGGTGCTGATCGGCGTCGTGATCGACGTCATAAAGGTTCCCTTTTTACCTGTGCAGCGCCGGATTGTTGTCAGCGGCGCCCGGTTCTCAAAATGCAGTCTTTGCGCATTCCGTCAATCGAGGACAACAAAGGTAGCCAAAAATTGTGACAACATCATGATGGATTGATTATTCGCAAGCAAAGTGCATTTTGTCCGCCCGAGTGCACTATTGTCCTTGCGCCATACTTGTATCACTGATCAAACAGAATTCGTTTTCTTCTGCGCAACGATGATTTCATCCAAGCTACAATCGTCGCAATAAGAAAAGCCCTTGCCGCCAGCAAGCAATCCGAATAGTTGTGCAACTAAAGGAAGCGCTATGAGATCGACTTTTGCTGTTGTGCATGGTTTTGACAGTGCCGGCCTGAAGCGCTACATCATGACTGCATCAGTGTTTAGTTTGATGCTGGCGGCGACTGATGCCAGTGCGGCTGTCATCAATGTGCTGGTGCAAGATGCCGCTGGCCAGCCGCTGGCCGATGCGGTGGTATATGCCGAATCTGATGCCGCCATGCCACGGACAAAAGGGCGGGTGGTCGAAATCGAGCAAAAAGGCCGCAAGTTTTTGCCGCTGGTGACGGTGGTGCAAAGCGGCACCCAGATTTCTTTCCCCAATAACGACACCGTGCGCCACCATATATATTCGTTTTCGCCGGCGAAGGTGTTTGAGCAAAAACTGTACTCGGGTGTACCGCAAAATCCGGTGTTATTCGATAAAGCCGGCGTCGTTGTATTAGGTTGTAATATCCATGACCAAATGCTGGCCTATATCCAGATCGTCGATACGCCGTATTTCGCCAAGACCGACAGCGCTGGCAAGGCGAAAATCGACGACGCGGTGGCCGGCAAGTACAAACTCAAAGTGTGGCATTTCAACTTGCCGGCTGGCGAGGCGCCGCCGCACCAGGCGATTGAATTGAAGGGCGACGATTTCAGCGCCAGCTTCAAGCTCAATATCAAGCCGCGCAGTGGTGGCGAGCCAAAAACTTCCATTAAAACTGATGCTTATTAGCTGTATTTTAAGAATTGGGATTTCACCATGCGCTTCCGCAGCCTAGAAAGTCGCATCGCCACGGTATTTCTGGTCTTGATTTTGGTGATTCAAGTAGTCAGCTTTATCGCCATTCGCGCCGGCATCGACGCCAATGCACGTGCTGCCATCGGTAATGAACTGGCGATTGGTGAGCGGGTGTTTCGCAAGCTGCTGGAACAAAATGCCGAAAAACTGACCCAGAGCGCACGCTTGCTGGCGGCCGATTACGGCTTTCGCCAGGCGATTAGCACCGACGACCGCGAAACCATCGAAACCGCGCTCGACAATCACGGCCAGCGCATCAATGCCTCGCTGACGATGCTGGTCAGCTCGGACCGCAGCATCAAGGCCGCCACCACCAAACACGTTTCGCCGGCCTTGCTCAAGCTGGTCTTGCAATTAGTCGACCAGACTGAAGAAAATGGTGGCGCCAGCGGTACCGCCATCGTCGATAACCTGCCCTACCAAATCGTGGCGGTGCCGGTCAAGGCGCCGATTACCATCGGCTGGGTGTTGATGGCTTTTCCGATTGACGACAAACTGGCGGTCGACATGCGCGAACTGTCGTCGCTGCAGGTCTCGATCTTGACCCGCAATGAAGAAGGGCGCTGGCGCTCGATTGCGTCGACCTTGCTGGCGCCCGAGCTTGCTAGCCTGCTCGGTCAGTTGCAAGCGGCGCCCAGTGCGCCGCCGGTCTCGTTCGACTTGAATATGGCCGGTAGTGAATTTAGCGCGCGGCTGCTGCCCTTGGGCAAGGATGCTGGACAAATTGCCAGCGTGTTATTGCAACGGTCAATCAGTGAAGCCATCGGGCCCTATCGCCAGTTGCAATTGATCTTGCTCATCCTGACCGGCTTGGGCATTGCGCTTGGCGTGGCCGGCAGTATCTTGACCGCCAAACGCATCGCCCAGCCGCTGCGTGCGCTGGCGGAAAGCGCCAAACAATTGGGCACCGGTAACTATCAAGGACGGATCGACATCCAGCGCGACGATGAAATCGGCGCCCTCGGCAAAGCCTTCGACCATATGCAAGACGGCATCGCCAAGCGCGAAATTGAAATCCGCCGGCTGGCGTATTGGGATAGTTTGACCAATTTGCCTAACCGCGCCCAGTTCGTTACCGTCTTGGACGAAGCGTTGATGCAGGCACAAACGCACAGCACGGGACAGACCGGGCAGGGTTGTTATGTCTTGATGATGGATCTGGATCGCTTCAAGCATGTCAACGATGTGATGGGGCATGATTTTGGCGATGCGCTGCTATGCCAGGTGGCTTTGCGCCTGACCCAGCAAATCGATGCCGGCCGGGCAACCGTGGCGCGTCTGGGCGGCGATGAATTCGCTATCTTGCTCGACCGTGCCGGCCTCGACGAGGCACGCCAACTGGCGGCCAAAATCATCCAGTCGCTGGAAATCCCGTTGTCGCTGGACGACCAGACCGTCGATCTCGGCGCTGGCCTGGGCATCGCCGGTTTCCCTGAGCATGGCAACGATGCGGAAACCTTGCTCAGCCTGGCCGAAGTGGCGATGTACGCCGCCAAGCAACGCAGCAACGGTGCGGTAGTGTATGACCCGCTGATCGATACCGCCAGCAAGCAAAGCCTGTCGATGCTGAGCGAATTACGCAGCGCCATCGATCGCAACGAATTCCGGCTCTACGTGCAGCCCAAACTGATGCTCGGCACTGGCAAAGTGGTTGGGCTGGAATCGTTGGTGCGCTGGGAACATCCGGTCAAAGGCTTTATCTTCCCTGATAACTTCATCCCTTTTGCCGAGCAGACGGGCTTTATCCGCGTCCTCACGCGCTGGGTGCTGGAACAGTCGGCCATGCTGTGCCGCGACTTGAGCGCCCTCGGCCATCATTTAAAGGTATCGGTCAACCTGTCGACGCGAGATTTGCTGGATCAGGATTTGACCAATAAATTTGCCGATATACTGACCCGCTACCAGGTCGGCCCAGCCTCGTTTTGCCTGGAAATTACCGAAAGCGCCATCATGGACGATCCGGTGCGGGCGCAGCTAACCTTGGAAAAGCTGCACACAATGGGCGTTGATCTTTCGATCGACGATTTCGGTACCGGGTATTCTTCCTTAGCCTACCTCAAGCGCCTGCCGGTCGATGAATTGAAAATCGACAAGTCATTCGTCTTGAATATGGAACTTGATGCCGAAGACAGCAAGATCGTCCGCTCCACCATCGATCTTGGCCACAATATGGGGCTGCGTGTAGTCGCGGAAGGCATCGAAAGCGAAGCAGTCTGGCATCTTTTGTCGGGCATGGGCTGCGACCAGGGTCAAGGTTACTTCATGAGTCGGCCAATGCCGGCTGACAAACTGGTAGGCTGGTTGGCGCAATGGCAGGCGCCGCAACATCGGGATGCAGCACCAGAATTGATTAGATAGAGGGGGTATGTGGCAAAACAACTCATATCCCGCAAGGTTTTAAAGGTGCTTTAAAAATACACGGGTGAGTATATTTATACCCTAAATGCCGTTTGAGGGCTTGGCCGGCAAGCTCTGGCGAGATCGGAAAACCGCTGCGCCAAGGCGGAGCCAGATGCAATACCAGCCGCAGCTATCAGACCGAGCCTAGCAACAGGAGTGTGAAATGTCCCATATCAATCCATCAAAAGCTGCATTTACTTCACTTGCCACCCCAGCGCAGTCGGCTGCGGATAAAGCCAAAGCAGGCAGTGCGGGTGGTGCATCCTTCAACACCGCATTTTCCGATTCGCTAAAACATGCCGTGGCCGATGCCAGCGGTCAGTCGGCCAGCGTCTCGCCAGATCGTGGCGCCGAACGCGCCGCTTACTTCGCCTCGGTCAAACCGGCTAGCGCCGAGGTGCAGGCAGCACGCGCCAACATTTTCGCCAACCCAACCTTTTTGTCCAATGGTGCGCAAGACAATGCGAGCATGAAACAAGCCTTGCGCGCCATTGATGTACTGGCCGATCCCGAGGCGCAAGCCCGGCTCGACCAGATTCGCGCCACCATGCTGACGCCATACGCCGGCGCACCCGGCCGGGCGATGGCGGCCAGTGAAATCCCTGATTTCGACGCCAGCGGCAATTACAGCATTCCCGGTTTCGGCCCGGCGCAAACCCCTTTGACGCAGCAACAAATGGACTTGTATAACGCCACCCGCAGCTCTGGCTTTGCCCCTGCCAAGCCAGCCGATTATCTGGCCATGCTTGGCATCGCGCCAGCCACACCACAGATACCGACGGCCTATTTGCCTAACCTGGGGCTGGATGTCGCTACTGTGAGCAATGCAACGCTGGACAGCAACAAGGATGCATAGCGCGTTGGACGTCAGCCCAATCAATGCGCCGATCCCATGTGACATCTTGTCCGCCATCGTCTACAAGGGCGAACTTGCCGCCAGCCAGCGCTTGGCGCGAGATCTTGCACTGTCGCCAGAAGACGCGTTGCGGCGCGTTCTATTGAAAATCGCAAAAAGCGATTCCTTACACGACCTGGTGACACAACGTCAGGCGGTATTACGCCAGATCGCCACATCGGAAGCACGCCGCCAGCAAAACAGGACGCAAAAACAGGGTGAGCTGCAAGCGCGTCGACAGCTTAAACTGCGCCCCGACCCATCTGCCTGGTATGCCTGGTTCGACGGCGCAACCAATCCCAATCCCGGCAAGATGGGACTAGGCGCAGTACTGGAAAGCCCCGATGGCATGCGGGTAGAAATCAGTCGCGCCGCAGGGCACGGCGATAGCAATGAGGCGGAGTATCTGGCCTTGATTGCGCTGCTGGACGCTGCGGTACTAGCCAAACCGCACAAGCTATTTGTCTTTGGCGATAGCCAGGTCGTGATCGACGATGTCAATCGGCTTCAACCCGCTGGCGTGCAATGTCTGCGGCCTTACCGTGAACGCGCCACCACACTGATGTCGGCGTTGCCATCGGCCACGCTGTGCTGGGTGCCACGCCATAAAAACAGCGCTGCCGACGCACTGTCGCAGCGGGCTTTGGAAATGCTTGCCTGACGATTGTCGGACGCAAAGAAATTCTGAATTTTTTCTGAAACGTAATCCTTGCGCTGGATTTATCCTTGCTTAAAACTTGTTGTGGCCTTACTGTGCTTTGCATAATTTTTGAGGTTCGATCTCATGAGCCACATTTTTGGAGATGATGTGAAAAATTTGGCGATGGCTTTTTTGATAGTTACTTCAGCCTGTTTTGTCGCGTCCTGCGGCGGTGGCGGTGGCAGCGGCTCAGTCAATGGTGGTGGTTCTACTTTCACCGATCTCAAAGCGCGTGACGCCACCTTCAGTGCCGAAGCCGTACTCGATACCTGGCTGATGAAGGTAGACGCACACGGCGACAATTTTAATTTTTATCTGTACACGCCAGAAAACTACACGACTGCCGGAAATACCGCATATCCAGTCGTGATCGTCTTGCATGGCGACGACGGCAGCACAGCGGTTAGTCCGCAACTGACACCGCAATTATTGCGTCAGGGACCGCTTGCTCCGTTGGCCGTTTCAGACACGAAGCTGGACGCCGCTGCCAGACCGGCTTTAAATAGCCATATCCGCAATGCTTTTGTCATTTATCCAAAAATCCCCAAGGTCGAGCGAAATGGCCTGAGCGACCCGTTGGGTTACTGGAATCCCAATGCTATCAACAAGATCGTCGACTATGTATCGCAAAATTATCGGATCGATAAGCAACGCCTGTACGTGACCGGCTTGAGCTTGGGAAGCTGGGGGACATTTCACTATGCCAGAACCAATCCAGACAAAGTGGCAGCCATTGCGCCGATCAGCGCGGGCTTGGAGCAAATGTGGGGCGGCGCCCAGTTGAAGGGCATGCCTATTTGGTTATTTCACAGCTTTAACGATCCTGTGGTATCGCTCAACAGCGCGATCGTACCAAGCCTCGCTACGCTGACCGCTGGCGTCGATTTCATGCAAGCCTATCCCCACCGCGATGGAAACAAGCAACTGCCGGCGCCAGGCGACTACACAGTGAGCTATAGCGACCAGGCGGGGCGTGGCCCGTGGAATTTAGGTAGCAGCAATGCTAGCGGGGTCATTAATTTCACGCTATATGCCGGTGGTGGACACAATGCGTGGGATCGTACCTATGCCAATAGTGCGATGTGGGACTGGATGTTTTCAAAGGTGAACACACGTTTGCAATAAGGCGTAAATAGTAGGGTATGCGGGTAAATGGGTGTCCGCCCGCAGGTTTAAATTGGTTCTGAAAAAATACACGGGCCAGTATATTTTTGCCGCAATCCGATTACGCAGCTCGTTTGGCGATCGCGCTATGGATGTCCTGCATGCGGCAAGCTGCTTTCGGTTGATATTTCTCATGGCATCGCCTTGCGGCGGTCCTATCATGTTCAGGGGCGATCAGAAACTGGTGCAAATCAGTTTCGTCATTCCGCCATTGCGTCATTGTCGTGAACAGCAATAAAAGCGACACGCCGGTGGCGCCCAATCATTGCGCCCCATCATTCTTTCTCATTTAGAAGAGGTGAATCATGGCTAACAATTTAATGCGTTTCGACCCTTTTAGCGATATCGCTCGCTTTGAACCATTTCGCAATATTGACGAACTATTCCGCGATTTTGCAATGATGCCGTCCATGCGCGGTGCTGAATCCCTGCAACGGATCAAGATGGATATATCCGAAACCGAGCAGGAATATCTGGTCAAGGCCGATATACCCGGCGTGCAAAAAGAAGATATCAAAGTCGCCATCGAGGGCAACCGGGTCTCGGTCAGTGCCGAAATCAAGGAAGAAAAAGAGTCAGGCGGTGCCGGCATATTGCGCAGCGAGCGCTTTTACGGCCAGCAATCGCGCAGCTTTATCTTGCCGCAGGAAGTGGACGACCAAATGGCGCAAGCTAAGTATGAAAACGGCGTCTTGGCGCTGACACTGCCAAAGAAAGCCGGCTCTACCAGCAAGCAATTGCAAGTGCAATAAGCTAGCGGTTGCAAGGTACTGGGTCTGGGCGGCGCGTGACCTTCTATTGGATAGTCGCGCGCTTTGCCAAAGAAGAACAACCAAACTAAAACTAACTAAAAAAACAAGCGAACGGCTCGTGCCCCGCAGTCGCAGTGACTTCACAATCCCTGGTGCATCAATTCAAACAAAAATAGAGGTCGGTCTGTACCAGCGTCTGGCAAAATAGCAACGCGACATGGCAAAATCGCATGTATTTTGTGTGGTCGGCCGTATTTTTTAATGCCCGTTCTGTCGTACTGTCTGCTGCACTGTCTGCTTTACCTGTCTTCCCTTCGACGCCACCGGTAAAAGGTTCTTCATGAAATTTGCTTACACCATTGCGTATGTCCCTGATGTCGCCGCTTCTCTGGATTTTTTTGAACACGCCTTCGGCTTGAAACGCCGTTTTTTGCACGAGTCGGGCACGTATGGCGAACTCGATACCGGCGAAACGACGCTAGCCTTTGCGGCGCTTGCACTGGGTGAGATGCATTTTCCTGCTGGCTTTGTCGCCGCCAGCCGTTCAGAACATCCACTGGGAATGGAGATCGCATTCGTTACCTCCGACGTGTCTACCGCCCATATCAAGGCCGTCGCGGCAGGCGCAATCTCGCTCAATGAACCCGAAATCAAGCCCTGGGGACAGCTCGTGTCCTATGTGCGCTGCCCGGACGGCACGCTGGTCGAATTGTGTTCGCCGATGGCGACGTAGTTGGACTTATAGAAAGAAGGCAGCGTGTTTCGGTTGCTGCGCGCGCGGCGCACTCTATTTTTGTATCGCTATCCAACACCGCAGTTGCGGTATTGACCGGATCGCGTCTTGGCAATTTGTGAGCACAACATCTGAAAATAACGTCGATTTTCGCTCCCTCTGCCCGCTTGCGGGAGAGGGTTGGGGAGAGGGTGGTAGCGCCTTGTCACACTTTTTGGATGTACCGGTTATTGAAGCTATGAGCTGCCGTGAGTCATGGCTAGTAGTCCATAATTCGATATAAGTTGGGGGGTATAGTCACAAATATATGCCGACCGCAGGTATTCATTGAGTCTTTAAATATACTGCCATGAGTATAAAATTTCTCAGAAAGCCGTCCACAGATGCGCAGTGTGATGTGGACGGCTCACGACAAACGTCAACTACGACCGTGAACCGAGCAATTTGGTAACTGGTTTCGCGCGCAGGCGGGCGCTGTCCGGCATGCCTGAACCCAAAAGCGGTCGCAGGTAGAGGCGGAAGGCATCGGTAATATCGGTGCCTGAGGCCGCAATAAATTCCTCTTCCATCACACGCGTTTTGCCGGCCACCGATTCCAGTGGCATCAATTCATAATCGACTGAATAAAAGCCGGTGCGCTTGATGGCCACCGAGCCGTCACGATCGCCCCACATGGCAAATTGCACCGCTTTTTCACCGGCTTCACGTGCTTCGCGTTGATCGACATCGGAGACGCAGCCTACGAAAGAACGTTGTAAATAGCCAAAAGTATCACCACGCACCCGTTTGATTTTCAACTTGGATCTAATTTCTTCACATAGAAGGTCGGCCAAGGCACCCGTGCCTGATAGCTGTACATTGCCGTGCGCATCGTGTTCCAGATCTTTGGCCAGCAGGCTGGCAATTAGCGCCCCGGAAGCGTCATGGATCCCTTCGGAAACTGCAATCACACAGCGCCCGAAGCGCTCGTAGGTTGATTTCACATCGGCCAAAAATTGGGTCAGGTCGAACACGCGTTCGGGCAAATAAATCAGGTGTGGGCCATCGTCTGGGAATTTTTTGCCCAGTGCCGAGGCCGCCGTCAAGAATCCGGCATGGCGTCCCATGACGACCCCGACGTACACGCCGGGCAGGGCGGCATTGTCGAGATTGGCGCCGGCAAAAGCTTGCGCCACAAAACGCGCTGCCGATGGAAACCCGGGCGTATGGTCGCTGCCGACCAGGTCGTTGTCGATGGTTTTGGGGATATGTACGCAACGCAGCGGGTAGCCCGCTTTGCGCGCTTCCAGGCTGACGATACGCACGGTGTCGGAGGAGTCGTTGCCGCCGATGTAGAAAAAGTGGCCGATCTGGTGCGCTTGCAAGACTTTGAATATCTCTTGGCAATATTGGAGATCCGGTTTGTCACGGGTTGAGCCTAGCGCTGACGAGGGCGTATTGGCGACTAGTTCCAGGTTGTGACTGGTTTCTTGAGTCAAGTCGTAAAAATCCTCATTGACGATGCCGCGCACGCCATGGCGGGCGCCGTATACCAGTTCGACATCGCGAAAACGGCGCGCTTCCAGCACGACGCCGGCCAGCGATTGATTGATTACGGCAGTGGGGCCGCCGCCTTGGGCAACAAGAATTTTTCTGGCTGTCATTGGGTTTCCTTTTGTTGAAGAGGCCGATATGGATCAGTGCAAGCGTAATTTTACTGTTGCAATCAGCTGCTTCATTGCGACAACAGGCATGGCGAGACGGAAATTTAATTTTTGTCCACAAATGACGCATCGAGACTTGCTATTGCACACGACTTTTGCTTTTTTTAGGGGGGTAGAATGCGGGAAAAAAAGCCCAGACTAATGCAATACGCCACGCCGGCAGGCGTGGCGATGACAATCGTGTCAGTGCTCTATCCGCCTGCGGGTGTCATGCTATCGGTGACCGTGTGTAGACCGATGGCTATGGTGTCCCGCCCAGATTGGCACGTGGCAGGCGCTAATGCGCTGGTGCGTTGGCGGGATCGGGCGGTGCGATGCTCTTGGGTGGGATGAGCGGCAAATGCACCGTAAACCGTGTGCCTTTGCCCACTTCGCTGGCGACTTCGATGCGGCCGCCATGTTTGTTGACAATGCCGTAGGACAGCGACAGGCCGAGGCCGGTACCGCTGCCGACCGGCTTGGTGGTGAAGAAGGGCTCGAAGATGCGATTGACGATTTCTGGGGGGATGCCGCTGCCGGTATCGCTGACCTCGACCCAGACCCAATCGTTTTCGTGGCCGCTGCGGATGGTGATCACGCCTTTGTCCTTGATCGCGTGGGCAGCGTTGACGAGGAGGTTCATGAAGACTTGGTTCAATTGCGAAGCCAGGCATTTCACCTGCGGCAGCTTGCCGTATTGCTTTTCGACCGTGGCCTTGTACTTGATTTCATTACTGACGATATTGAGGGTGCTGTCGATGCCGCTGTGCAGGTCGGCGACTTGCCATTCGGTCTCGCCGACATGCGAGAAATCCTTGAGCGATTGCACTATGTCGCGAACCCGTTTTAAACCGTCCATCGATTCCCGCACCAGGTCGGTGACGTCTTCTTTTAAGAACTCCAGGTCGGCCTGTTTCTTGATCTTAATTAGATTGGCGACTGCTTCCGGCGTCGGTTTGGCCATGCGCAAGGTTTGTTCATAGCCCTCGATCACGCTAAACAGGGTGTCGACATACGTGCGCAGCGAACCCATATTGGAATTGACAAAGCCGACCGGATTATTGATTTCGTGCGCAATGCCGGCGGCGAGCTGGCCAATGGAGGCCATTTTTTCTGATTGCAGCAACTGGTCGTGCGCCTCTTGCAATTTGCCGATCAATTGTTGTTGCTCTTCACCTTTGGACTGCAGCGCCTCTTCCATTTTTTTGCGTACCGAAATGTCGGTCATGGAACCGATCACTTCGAGCGGATTGCCTTGCTCGTCGCGGATCAGGCGCAGCGTGTCATGCATCCAGACGTAGTCGCCATTGCTGGTCTTGAAACGATATTCGTAGGCGCGCTGGCCTTCGACAAACACCAGCGCCAGGCTGGAAAAAATATTCGGCGCATCGTCGGGGTGGATATGGTCGAACCAGAAATTGGGATCGGCCACCATGTCTTCCGAACGGTAACCCAGTACGCGCAGTGCATTGCTGCTGACATACGTCATTTTGAAATCGCCGGTGGCGACGCTGCTGTAGATGATGGCTGGGGTATTGTCGATCAGGTATTGCAGCCGGACCATCGGCTCGGTATCGACAGTGGCGACACTGCGGGGCGCCGCTGATGGTACGTCGAAGTCGAATTCTTCAAATTGTTGGGTCATGGTTGTTTTTTTGCTTTCAGGCACCCGAGAATTTACTTCACCCTGGAAACGCTAGGAGGCGGCGCTAGATGCCTACGCATCTGGTGCGCTATCGCCCAATTGAAGCGACACATTTATGCAAAACAGATCACATCATTGACTCGCCAAGCCTATCGAAATCATTTCTTCACACATCCCAGCTTTATGATTATGTGCACACAATTTTGCCGCTGGCGCGCGGCTTCATGGATTATGCGCGTATTTCAAACTGTTTCAAGCGGCAAATGATTTGCTTGTGCATTGTTGTTGCAAGATGCTAAAAAGATGTTCTTGATGTGTAAATATACTGACTGGTGTATTTTTCAAGGCGCAACGAATGCGTGCGGCTGAGGCACTATTTTTGCTCATACTCCCGTATTTTATGCGATTGATGCACGTCCTTGACCACCTGAACCAGTCCGCGCCCAAGTGCCACCGTAAGGCACCGGTGTACCCCCATTACAGAACGGCAGCCTGCCTTATGGACATTGGGGATTCACCTTGTCGGTACGTCAAGCATTGATGAAATTGCAAGTCGATAACGTTAACCATCTAAACCGATGCGTAGTTGTACTTCGGTACTATTTCCGCAGGACAATATTGGCGATATAGTCTGGACACTCTTTCTTTTCGTCTGGATTCCATCATGGCTCAAGCACTCAATGTCGTCGGCAAAGTAATCGCTCTGGAAGGGCATGTATTTGCCCGTGCAACTGATGGAACGCAGCGCGAATTGACACTGGGCGCGCCGGTGTATGAAGGTGAGGTCTTGGTGGCCGGGGCGGATGGGCAAGTGGAACTGGCTTTCGACGACGGTGGATTCTTTCTGTTGCGCCCAAATGAGGTTGCGACGTTGGATGCGACGGTGTTCGGCGACGATTGGCCCGATATCAATAATGCGGCATTGTTGCCGCCGACCAGCGAGAGTGCCGACATTAACGATGCTATTGCCAATGGCGATAGTCTCGACAAGTTGCTGGAAGAAACTGCAGCCGGTTTGAGCGGCGGCGGTGGCGCCGAAGAGGGTCACTCTTTTGTGCAATTAATGCGCATTAGTGAGAGTACGTCGCCGCAGTCTTTTGCGTTTGATGCATCCCAAACAGGGCAGGCAACGGATGCAGAAAAAATCGCAAGTGCGGGCGACGCTAATCCTGAACCGAGCGACCCTGCGACCAATCCGACGACACCAGCCGGACAAGCAAGTTTTTCGATCAATGATGTGACGGTCAATGAGGCTGAGGGTACCGCCACTTTCACTGTGACCTTGTCTGCTAGCTCACAAGACAATGTATCGGTGAACTTTAATACCAGCGACGTCACTACGAGCGCTGGGTTGGATTATTCCGCCACGAGCGGGACGCTACTGTTCGCGCCCGGTGTCACCAGCCAGACGATTACTGTTGCGATCCGTGCCGACACTATCGTTGAAGGCGATGAAACGTATCAGGTCAACCTCAGCGCGCCGACCAATGCAAGCATTAGCGATGCATTCGGCCTAGGCACTATTGAAGAGGAAGACAATGGCGGCACATTGCCAGAGAAACCAGTGTTGTCGGTTAGCAGTACCACTGTCACTGAAGGCGCAGGTTTTGCTGAGTTTTTGGTGAGTCTTTCCGCGCCAAGCACCCAAAGCACGACGGTCGACTTCAGTTTGGTTGATGAAAGTGCGACCGGTCAAGGCGTCGATTTTGGCGGTACGCTGGAAATATCCATCGATGGCGGCGTCAACTGGGCCATAGGTAGTACGGCCACGATTGCAGCAGGCACCAGCAGCGTGCTGGTACGCACACCGATTGTGGACGATACGGTTGCCGAAGGTACTGAGACCTTCAGACTCAACGCCACCACCAGCAATGTCGATGCGCATGGCATTGGCACGATCGTTGACAATGATCTGCCAACCATGAGCATCAATAATGTCACGGTGAGCGAGACCGATGGAACGGCGACTTTTACCGTGACCTTGTCGGGTGCCTCCGCCGAAAATGTTTCCGTCCATTACAACACCAGCAACGACACCGCAATCGCACGTCAGGATTATGGATTTGCTACGGGCACGCTGACTTTTGCACCCGGCGTTACCAGCCAGACCATTACGATAAAAATTGTCAGCGATAACAATCGCGAAGATACCGAAGACTTCCACGTCAATCTTAGTGCCCCAAGCAATGCGACGATTGCCAATGGCGTCGGTATCGGCACGATTCTGGACGTGTGGGTGCCGCCACCAGCGGTTGCCTCAAACTTGTCGGTCAGCAATGTCACGGTGCATGAAGATGCGGGCTTTGCACAATTTTCTGTCGATTTGTCGAGTCCGCGGAG
>JAZKIX010000082.1:0-7829 GCA_040384645.1 Pseudomonadota bacterium
GCATTTGTAGAAGCGAAGCTGCGCAAGCGGACAGCCTCCCAATTAACGTATGTAAACGAAAAAAGCCTCGCAGATATTGGTCTGCGAGGCTTTTTGCATTGCTGTCAGCGTCTTTACTTACACCGGCAACTTCGCCAGTTGCTCTGTTACCTTCTCTAACGTTGCAGAGAATGTCGCCAGCCGTTCATTCTCTTGCGCCACCACCGCTGGCGGTGCACCGGCGACGAATTTTTCGTTGCCTAGTTTGGCTTGGACGCGGCCGATTTCACCTTCCAGCCGGGCCGTTTCTTTCGACAGCCGCGCGCGTTCTGCAGCGATGTCGATTTCCACTTTCAGCATCAGCTTGGCGGTGCCGACAATCGATACCGGTGCTGGTGATTCCGGCAGCGTGTCTACAACTACCACTTCGAATAATTTGCACAGCCCTTGTAGGTATGGCGCGAACGATTGCAGCAGGGCGCGCTCGTCGCTATTACCGGCTTGCAGGATCAACGGTACGCGCAGGGCGGGCGAGAGTTGCATCTCGCCGCGCAGGTTGCGGGTGGCGTCGGTCATGGCTTTGAGCTGTTGCATCCAGCCTTCGGCGACTTCATCGATCTTTTCTGGCTGGGCTTGCGGGTAAGCTTGCAGCATGATGGTGTCGCCCGCCGGATTGAGCGTTTTGCCAGCCAGCGGCGCGACGGTTTGCCACAGTGCTTCGGTCACGAACGGGATGATCGGATGCGCCAGGCGGAGGATGGTTTCCAGCGTTTTGAGCAGGGTGCGGCGGGTTGCCAGTTGCTGCGCCGGGCTGCCGTGCTGAACCTGGACTTTGGCTACTTCCAGATACCAGTCGCAATATTCATCCCAGGCGAATTTGTAGATGCTCGACGCAATATTGTCGAAGCGGTAGTCGGCAAAGCCTTTTTCCACTTCGGCTTCTGTGCGCTGCAAGGTGGAGCTGATCCAGCGGTCGGCGGCAGAGAAATCGAGCGTGCCCAGATCGACGTCGTCTGCCACGCCGCAGTCATGGCCTTCGGTATTCATCAGCACAAAGCGGGTCGCGTTCCACAGCTTGTTGCAAAAATTGCGATAGCCTTCGGCGCGGCCCAGGTCGAAGTTGATATTGCGACCCAAGGATGCGTAACTGGCCATGGTGAAACGCAGCGCGTCAGAACCGTAGGCTTGTATCCCGTTGGGGAACTCCTTGCGCGTGGCCTTGGCGATTTTTTCTGCATCGCGTGGATTCATCAGGCCGGTGGTGCGCTTGGTGACCAGGGTTTCCAGATCGACGCCATCGATCAGGTCGATCGGGTCCAGCGTATTGCCCTTGGACTTGGACATTTTCTGGCCGTTGGCATCGCGTACCAGGCCATGTACGTAGACGGTCTTGAACGGCACTTTGCCGGTGAAATGGGTGGTCATCATCACCATCCGCGCCACCCAGAAAAAGATGATGTCAAAACCGGTGACCAGTACGGTGGAAGGCAAGAACATGTCGAATTCTTTCGACTGCTCCGGCCAGCCGAAAGTCGAGAACGGCACCAGCGCCGACGAGAACCAAGTGTCGAGCACGTCCTCATCGCGCTTCAATTCACCGGTATATCCGTTGGCGGCGGCCTTGGCTTTGGCTTCTGCTTCCGTATTGGCGACGTAAGGATTGCCTTGCTCGTCGTACCACGCCGGGATTTGATGACCCCACCAGAGCTGGCGCGAAATACACCAGTCCTGGATATTGTTTAGCCATTGGTTGTAGGTGGTGGTCCAGTTTTCCGGCACCATCGTGATCTCGCCGCTGGCGACTTTTTCGAGTGCGACTTCGGCAATCGACTTGCCGGGGAAGTGGGTGCCTTCTGGCGCCGCCTTGCTCATGGCGACGAACCACTGATCGGTCAGCATCGGCTCGATGATGGCGTTGGTGCGTTCGCAGCGCGGCACCATCAACTTGTGTGGCTTGACCGATTCCAGCAAGCCTTGGGCGTCGAGGTCGGCCACGATTTGCTTGCGGGCGACGAATCGGTCCATACCTTGATAGGGGGCCGAGCCGTTTTCATTGATCTTGGCATCCAAGGTCAAGACGCTGATTTGCGCTAGATTGTGGCGTTGTCCAACCTGATAATCGTTGAAGTCATGCGCCGGCGTGATCTTGACGCAGCCGGTGCCGAATTCCTTGTCCACGTATTCATCTTTGATGATCGGGATTTCGCGCCCGGTCAGCGGCAATTTCAGCATCTTGCCGACCAGGTGGGCGTAACGCTCATCGGTCGGATCGACCGCGACTGCCACGTCGCCCAGCAAGGTTTCGGGGCGGGTGGTGGCTACCGTCAAATGACCGCTGCCGTCGACCAGTGGATAGCGGATGTACCACATGAAACCGTCTTCTTCATTCGATTCCACTTCGACGTCCGACACTGCCGTGCCCAAGACCGGGTCCCAGTTGACCAGCCGTTTGCCGCGATAGATCAGGCCTTGCTCGAACAGTTTGACGAAGACATCGGTGACCACTTTGGAGCGCGGCTCGTCCATGGTGAAATATTCGCGCTTCCAATCCGGCGAAGTACCCATGCGGCGCATCTGGCCGGTGATGGTGGAGCCGGACTGTTCTTTCCATTCCCAGACTTTTTCGACGAATTTTTCGCGGCCCAGGTCATGGCGCGAAATTTTTTGCGCATCGAGCTGGCGTTCCACCACGATCTGGGTCGCGATGCCGGCGTGGTCGGTGCCGGGAATCCAGGCGGTATTGAAACCGCGCATGCGGTGGTAGCGGGTCAGGCCATCCATGATGGTCTGGTTGAAGGCGTGGCCCATGTGCAGGGTGCCGGTCACATTTGGCGGTGGCAACTGTACGCAAAAAGCGGGTTTGTCGGCATCCACCGTGGCGGCAAAATAACCGCGCTGTTCCCACTCGGTGCGCCAGAATTTTTCGATCTCGGCGGGTTCAAACGACTTGGCTAATTCCATGATTTGGCTTATGTTTTTGCGAAACCGGTCATTATAAAGTAGGCGCTGCACAATCCCGCGCAGGAATACGTCACTAAATTGGAGCGTCTTGCGTCAACCTTTACGTATACATAAAAGGCAGGGGTATAGGCATAAATAGTGCCGAACCCGCACAGTTTTATTGGGGCTTTAAAAATACTGGCGGCAGTATATTTTATTGGCCTTTTCTGAAATACCGCCTAAAATAAGTCCCTGTTCGCGACTGGCGTCGCTGTTTAAACCTTGCGAACTGGACTCTTGGAATTGGCTGCAACCAGCGCCCGATTGCCATCCTTATCTGCTGTTCTTGAATCAAAGGAAGCACGTATGTCTGTCGCCTGCCTCAGCTTGCCTGCTGTTCCATCTGTTCCGATGCCCTTGGTATCGCATATTGTTTCCCCCTCCCCATGCAAGACGTGCAGCCAGCTGGCGTGACGGGCGCCCTCCATTACGCGACTTTGCCGCGAGCGGCGCCGGCACGGGTGTTGGCTTGCGGTGCGGATTTGAAAAATGCCGCTTGCCTGATCGATGGCGATCGCGTGATCTGGTCTGCGCCGCACGGTAATCTTGCCAACCACGACAATTGCGATGCCTTGCGGCTGGCGGTGACGCAATTGGTCGACTGCGCGTCCGGGCCGGTCCATGCAGTGGCGCATGATTTACATCCCGATTTTTACAGTAGCCGGGTGGCGCAAGTGATCGCGGCGCGGCTCGGCGTGCCGGCCATTGCGGTGCAACACCACCACGCCCATATTGCCGTGGCGCAAGCTGAGCAAGGGATCGAAGGCGGGGTGATCGGTCTGGCGCTCGATGGTGTGGGTTTGGGCAGCGACGGCATGCCTTGGGGCGGCGAAATATTATGGGTCGATGCCGCCCGCGAGGCGCAACATTGGCAGCGGCTGGCGCATCTGGCGCTGTTGGAATCGCCCGGCGGCGATAATGCGCTGCTGGAACCGTGGCGCATGGCGGCCGCAGCCTTGCATGGACTCGGGCGCGGCCATGAGATCGCAGCCCGCTTCGGTGCCAGCGTCGGCTTGCCCAAGGCGCAGCATGTGCAAGGGATTTTGCACAGCAAGTCCAATTGTCCGCGCAGCAGCAGTGGCGGACGCTGGTTCGACGCTGCCGCCGCGGCCTTGGGACTGGTGCTGCGGCAGACGTTCGAAGCAGAAGCGGCGATCCGGCTGGAGCAATACGCCACCGCATGGCTGGCGACGCGACCCGATTTCGACGTGGTGTGGGACTCGCTTGATTTGCTGCCACTGATGAGCCAATTGTTTGCGCTGCCGACGGCGGACGCGTCGGAACATTACGAAGACGCACGCGGCGCGGGCGCGGCCTTATTCCATGTCGCGCTTGCCAATGGACTGGCGCATCACGCTATCGCCGCTGCGCGCAGCCATGCAGTGCAGACCGTGGTGCTGGGCGGCGGCTGTTTCCTCAATCAAATTTTATGCGCGCGGTTGCGGGTCAAACTTGGCCACGCCGGACTTGCAGTAGTGCAGCCGGGCAGTGTGAGTTGTTGCGATGCCGGCATCGCGCTGGGGCAAGCTTGGATCGCCGCCTGCACGATACATCCCAGTCGCGGTGTCCAACCGGCCAAGGCGTCGGCGCATTGAGGCCATTAGCAATTTCTTCCTCTTCCATCGTTATTGATTATTCAATTTACTAATTGACAGCGAACTGACCTGCTGGCGATACTGTGCGGCGTTTTATTGTCGTTTTCCATGTCATCACCACAGGAGTCTTATGACTTTGCGTTTCAAAAAAATCGTTTTAGCCTCGGCCATCGGCTTGTTCGGACATTTTTCCAGCGCCATCGCGGGCGATTTGCAATCGGTTGAGACGGTCATTGCCCGCCTCGAAAAAGGCGCACTGCCAACCCAGCTTGGCTCTTCCGAATCGGCCCAGCTCTTGCTAGATATCGTGGCTTTTCGAACAAATGCGGTGACACTGTCGCCCGATCTTGCCGCCACTGGCTGGCTGACATTATGGGATCGCACCCGCAAGCTGGGCCCGGTTAATCCTGGCGCCGACATTGCCGCCTTTGACGCCGATATCGGCAAGGCGGTCGGCTTGCGCTCGGTACTGGCAGCTTTGCCGGCGCCGGCAGCGTGGCCGCTGTTGCGCCAACAGGCCGAGGCGCGCGCCGCCCAAACGCCGGACGAGGCTGGCGCGCTGGGTTTGCAAATGATTACCCGCTTGCTCACTGGCGATAGCGCCGCGGTGACGCAGTCGCTGAGCCAATTCGAGCGAATCGCGGCCGCTGGCGACCCGCAGACGCGTGAGTACACACTCGCAGGCATCGACTACACCCGCGCCGAAGTGTTCAAGTTATACGGTTCGCGCGATCAGATTGCCGAGTCTTTCCGGGTGCAGTTGAATGCCCAGTCGCGCCAGGCGTATGGCACCTTGCGGGTGCCCGATCTGGTTGGCTTGCTGGGTGCTGAAAAAGCCGAAGTGCTGTTGCAAGAAGCCCTGCGCAAGCCGGTGGTACTGCACATTGCCGAAGGCGAAGACACGCGCGCCCTGACCCGCAAGCTGGCCCTGGCGGATATGGCCGGGCTGCGCAAGCCGCAGTGGCAGTTGATCGACCGCCTCGGCACTGCCGCTTTGTACGAGGCGATGCTGAACCGCTTCGAGCCGAATGCGGCCGAAGCCAAGGCCGTTGAAGCGGACGATGCCAGTGACGCAGAAGCGGAAGCCGCCGGCAACTACCCGCGCAAAACGGCCGACGCGTATTATTTTCTCGACCTGGTATTGGCCGGCCGCCAAAAGGATGCCGAGCTGGCCATGATCCGCGCCACCAGCGGCGGTACCGAGCTGCATTTCACTAAACAGACCATGGCTGCGCTGGTCAAGAGCGGCCAGAACCAGGCGGTCTATGATTTCCTCTCTCAATTTCTGGCGCACCGGCCGCAATCGCAGGCCTGGGACGTGTATCTGGAACAAGCGGCCAAGCTGGGCCATGCCGGCGACGCCATCAGCTTGCTCGATTCGATCCTGAGCCGCAGCGATATTTCGCCCCATCTACGGCTTGCGTTGCAAAACAAACGGCTCGATGCCTTGCTGGGCGACGACCAGGTTGACGAAGCTACTGCCGGCATGCGTGCCGTGCTGGCAACGGCGCCGACACGCGAAGATGAGAACGTATCCGAGCGTGGCGAGCGGGCGATTCGCCTTGCCGGTTTGGGGCGCGTGCTGGGGCAACCGGTGTTGAGCGGAATTGGGCTCGATTTCGCGCGCCAGGTATTGCAGTTAAAAGCGGTACCGAATGCAGAATATTGGCGCGTGGGCCTGTTGCAAAAATTGTGGGCCGAACTGCGCCGTCACAACCGCAGCGACGAGGCGCAAGAACTGGCCTTGACCGAGGCCGAGGCGGTCAGGACCGATGGCCCCGCCAGTTCCGGCTATGGCGCGTTTTATCCTGCGCAATCGCAACAGCTGGGCTTGATTGAACTGGCCGGCATTTACGATGCCGCCGGCAGGCACGACGACGTGCTGCGTTTGCTTAATGAGATCGATGGCTGGGGCTTGCGCGACATATTGCCATTGATCGCCGTCCAGGATTCGCTTGGCACCCCGCTCGGTCTGATGGCTGCGCGCGCCCTGCAAGCCAGCGGCAATCTCGCTGCCGCCAAGCTGAGCGTGCGCGCGGTGCTCGACAAGATGCCGGGCTACGACCCGGCTTACCAGTTATTCATCGAGCTGCACGGCGATCACGCGAGCGAGGAATTGGATCGCCTCTATCTGCTCGACCAGTTTGAAGAACGTCCCTTGATCTGGAAAGCCGTGGCGCTGGCCGCCGCCGGTCATGTGGCCGATGCCGAAAGCGTGGTGCGGCGCGCTATAGCGATCGACCCGTCCGACGGCGAACAAGGGCCGAAAGACCGCATGCGCGCCTACGCCACCTTGGCCGATGCATTGGACGCCAAGGGCGACGCCGAGGGCGCCAAACAATATCGCCGTCCGGTCGCCGCCATCCGCATGTCGGAACAGGCCGACGAGTACCGCCTGCTCGGCTTGCATAAGCGTGCCACAGACAAATATCGCGCCGCACTCGATGAATTCTCCGACGCCTATTGCATCCAGTCGCGCCTTGCCATCGAGCTGGGCAAGGCCGGCTTGCACGAACGGGCTTTGACCCACTATCGCCGCGCTTATGAACTCATGCCAGACAGCTTTGGCCGGGTCGAAAGCCATTGCTTCGGCTGCGAAAGCGTGTTTGTCGATGCCACTGCCCAGGGCGTGGCCGAGCAAGTTTTTACCGACCTGATCGCACGCGGGCCGACCAAGCCGCAAGCGCATTACATGCTCGGTTACCTGCGCAAGGAACAGGGCCGCTTTGACGAAGCGGTGGCATTATTTCGCCAAGCCGTGGCGCTGGACGCGCAATACCTCAACGCCTGGAAGCATTTGCATGCACTAGGCGAATTGACCTATATCGAACCGGCCGAGCGCGATATCGCCCGCCTCAAATTGCTGGAACTCGATCCGCAGCAGCGCCATGTCAAATACAAGCTCAATGAAGTCACTGATTTCGTCGTGCTGTGGAATGCACTGGAGCGTGCCGCCCAAAAAGACAGCCGCAACCCCAGCTTCGAGCAAGTCTATCCGCTCGAACGTAGCGCGCTGTTGCAAGATGACGTGCTGGCTAAAATGCCGCCCGAGATGCGGGCCCAGATGCAAAAGCGGCTCGACCTCGGCGCCGCCATGCAGCGCCGCGCCAGCGCAATGGGAGCGCGGCGATCCGCGCTGCTGGGTCAGCATAGCCTGATCGAAGCGGCACTCGGTTTGATGGGCGACCGCAACGCACGGTCGTATGACTAACCGGTACTAAAGGCATGCGCTGCGCTGGGGATAGGGGAAGACAT